>NZ_JBDZYG010000016.1:0-112727 GCF_040329455.1 Ruegeria sp. SCP11
CAACACAGCCCGTTCAGACTACAATTGATCCACTGGATCAATTGCTTAACGTCTTCACCTCGTCAGGCTCATAACCTGAAGGTCGCAGGTTCAAATCCTGCTCCCGCAACCAACTTTAGCGAACTTTCGCAAGCATCAATGCCCGCCGCTTCGGCGGGTTTTGCGTTTTTAAGCATGGCGATCAAATTGCCCTGCATGTCCAGGATGTGGTTCTTGGCATCTTGATCGTATGAAACGACAACCCGGTCCAGCAGCTCGTGAAGCTCATCGCTCGCTCTGCCAGCAACACCTTCGTCTGTCAGCGTTGCTACCAGATTGTCGACATATCCGCGATACAGAGCAGGCATGTCATCAGGAAGCCTGATGGCCTTTGGAACAAGCTGCTCTCTGGTTTCCAACCGCCTCTCACGTTCGCTTTCATAGTCATTCAGGCGTGAACTGACCAGTTTTGAGCTTTGGCCGTTCTCGATGGCGTCCATCAAGTTTGCGATCTTCCTATCAAGCTCCTTGATCGCTTGGTCATTCAACCGAATAGTCTCTCCAACGCTCTTCTCCTGGTGTTGCCTATGATGGAGATACCGTGTCTTGAACTCTTGGAACGCTTCATCCCGCATCAAGTGCTCGCGCAGGCTGCTGAGGATGGTCTCTGCAGCAAGGTCCTCCTTCAATCCTGGCATCCCCTCGCAGACGGATGATCCTTTTTCCTTGGCGTTGGCGCAGTAATAGCGCCTTGTCTTTGCCGAACCTGCAACGGTCAAATTGCCGCCGCACTGGCCACACTGCAGAAGGCCGGAGAGGAGGTATTTCCTCCGGCGTAGTCCCTGAGACGCAGACAAGCCCTTTGGGTCGGTGGATTTGTGCTTCGAGCGCTGTCGCGCAAGGCTGTCCTGGCGCTCTTTCACGGCAAGCCAGAGGTCCTGATCCAGGATGCGCTGATCCGGCATCTCAGTAATCTGCCAGTCCTCTCTGGGCACGGGACGCGACACACGCTTGCCAGTCTCTGGGTGTTTCGAATAGCGAAGTCGCCCCCAGAGATAGCGGCCAATATACAATTCGTTGTTCAGGATTCCGGTGGCCCGTGCCCGGTTTCCATTGATCGTGTTTTGCTTCCAGTGACCCGATCCTGCACCGCGACCCCTTGGAGCGGGAATGCCATCATGGTTGAGGTCTTCCGCAATCTTCTGAGGTGACTTGCCGTCTGCGTATTCCCGGAAGATCCGACGGACAATCGCGGCTTGCTCATCCACGATTTCAAACTCTCCCTTGAGGGTTTCACCGTTTTGGCCGGTCGCTACACGGTATCCGTAGGAAAGGCCTCCACCGCTTTTGCCACTTGCCACTTTTCCTTCAAGGCCTCGGCGTGTTTTCTTTCCCAGCTCTTCCAGGAAGAGGGCGGCAAAAGTGGAGAGGACGCCGACATCCATCATGCCGAGCTTGCCACGGCCAAGTTGATGGATCTCCGTATCAGCATGGGTGGCGGTTTTGTAGAAAGCCCAGACAAGCTCGCTATCACGCCCCAGGCGGTCGATGTGTTCTATCAGCACAATGTCAAACGTTCGATCCCGAACGCATGACAGCAATCTTTGATATTCCGGCCGGTCGCCAGTTGCGCCGGAGATTCCACGATCTGCGAAAGTGTCAGCAATCGCCCATCCCTGGCGCTCCGCGTGGTGTCGGCATTCCCGGAATTGGTCATCAACAGACTTCGGGTTCTGCATGTCTGTGGAATAACGGGCGTAGAGGGCAACACGCGGCTGATGCATGAAATATCTCCGTTTAATGTTCGTCAAAGATGCTCAACTTATCGACGGGGCTTCACGTGAAAAAATCCCGCCAAAGGAGAAAAGTGCTCTTGGAACGCCGAGCGATTCCAATATGATAGGCAGCACTGCATCCGGAGCCTCCTCATTCGAGTTTCCTTCCTGGGACCCTTGTTTTGCGGCGACTTCGGCGATCAGGTCTATCATCTTCGAGAGGTTCATTCGGTTCTCCTTCGGCTGGGACATTCAAAAACGCAGCACGAAAGAGTCTTGAAACCTGAAGTGTGGGCATGCGGAGGGTCTGCTTGGCTTAGGTCAGGCAGGCCCGTTTTGGAAGAATTGATTTTCTCAAGAGGGGGCTAATGTCAGCCTTGCTTGGAGGGATCGTCACTGGAAGATTTGGGCACCTGCTGTTTTTATGCAGGGCACTTGACGAGGATTGGAAATTTGACCTTCAGTTTTACGGTCCCAACGCCAACCGATCCGAAGCTCTTTGAGTTGGGAACTGGTGAGACAATCATTTTTGTTGGTGCAAATGGCGGTGGGAAAACACGATTGACCGTCCACATTGAGAATGCCCTGGATATCCGATCACATCGGATTTCTGCGCATCGGGCGCTTAACTTGAACCCCAGTGTGGCGAAGATCGGAGAGAAGAAAGCTCTGGCAGGACTCCGCACAGGGCGCGCGCATGAAGACTCCTTCCAGAACGCCCGATACAGGGCTTCCAGCAGGTGGGGCAACAATCACGCAACCCATTTGCTGAATGACTTTGAATATCTGATACAAGCCCTTTTCGCCGAGCAATCGAATACGGCCTTGCAGGCTTATCAGCGGCACAAACCAGGTGCCGAGGCGACCGACGAGCCGTTCAGGATAACCAAGTTTGATCGGCTTGAGGAGATTTGGAGTGGCCTGCTTCCTCACCGCCAGCTCCATATCTCTGGTGACGATATTCTTGTCTCGATCCCTGGAAGCGGAGAAAAATACACAGCCTCACACATGAGCGATGGTGAGCGGGCCATTTTCTATATGATAGGTCAAGCTCTCGTAGCGGACGAAAACACAGTGATGATTGTCGATGAACCAGAGCTACATGTGCACAGGTCGATCATGTCAAAGCTCTGGGATGCAATCGAGGCGGCCCGACCTGATTGCGGGTTCATTTTCATTACTCACGATCTTGAATTTGCAGCGTCTCGTGCCGCGCAGAAATTTGTAATCAAGGATTACTCACCGGCCCCGACTTGGAACATAGAGCCTGTTCCCGAAAATACAGGTTTCAGCGAGGAACTCACAACTCTCATATTGGGAAGCCGCAAGCCGGTGCTTTTCGTGGAGGGCACCCAGGAAAGCCTCGATCTGGCGATTTATCGTGCATGCTATCCAGATTGGACTGTCGTTCCGCGCTCTTCCTGCACTGAGGTGATTCACTCCGTGGTTACTATGCGCAACAATGCTGAGCTGACCCGGGTCACTTGTTCCGGCGTGGTGGATGGCGATGACTATGAAGAGGAAGATCGGGAATACCTCGGAAGGCTCGGCATCGCAGTGCTGCCAGTGGCCGAAATCGAAAACCTACTTCTATTGCCGGACGTGAGCAGCGCCATCGCCGATGCGGAAGGGTTCACGGGAGGTGCGCTTGACCAGAAGCTCTCGGAGCTTGCGGATGCGGTCTTTCAGTCGCTGGATACGCCGACGAAGGTTGAGGCGGTCGTTGTGCGATACTGCCAGCGACGAATTGACCGGGCTTTGAAGAAGATAGATCTTTCCAGGGCCAAAACGGTCGAAGCACTCCGGGGCGAGTATGACACTCGCACTGCGGCTTTGGACATTGAGGGAATAGCTGCAGAGAGAACCAGAGCCATCCAAGAGGCGATTGCTGATCGTGATCTTTCAGGGCTCTTGCGGTTTTACGACAACAAAGAATTGCTCGTTATTGCTGCTTCACAGCTAAAGGGCTGCCGGAAAGACAGGTTCGAAGGGTGGATCAATCGTTGCTTGCGAAACGGCACTCACCCAGAGCTGACGGCGGCATTGGGTAGACACTTGCCCCAGGTCGCAGCGGGTTAGAAGTCAGCTGCTACCAAAACCTCGTAGAGCGAGCGGAAAAATGGGGTGCCGGAGGCGGGGCCCTATTTTTCCATAGTGAGCTATGAAAAAACCGGTTTTGTTTTTGTGAGCGTTCTCTGGGAACCATTTCCCTTGCATGAAAGCAGTTTTGAATATCGAGCGGATCGGCTTCAATGCTCTCAAGGCGCATGCACAGCATGAGCGCCGAGAGATTGGGGACCAAACCCACACGGACGAGGCAAAGACCCACCTCAACGATTCCATCGGCCTCGATAAATGCCCTGAGACGGCTGTCAGGAAATACCTGGATCAGACTGGGGCGAAGATCGACAAGCGCAATGAGAAACCTATCACACGCGTTTTGTTGTCAGCCTCGCCGGAATATTTTCGCCCTGGTCGTCCAGACCAAGGCGGGGAATACGACCGGGAGAGATTGAACCCCTGGGTTCGTGAAAGTGTCAAATGGCTCAAGAAGGAATTCGGTGAGGATGCTGTCCATATTGCTACGCATCTCGACGAAACCACACCGCATATCCATGCAGTGATTGTTCCAACCTATGACAAGAAAACCAAACGTCGGACAGTCAAACAGGTCAGCCACCACAAGCACCCAGCGTTCGCGGCGCTGAACAGCTATGAGGATCTACACGACAGGTATGCTACGGCGGTGCAGCATCTGGACATTCGTCGAGGCGACAAGCTCCCGGACGAACTCAGGAAAGAACGCCGCTCCAAGACAAAGAAGGAATGGTTGAACGGGCGCATCAAAGCGGCTTCAGCTCAATTGTCTTTGCTTGATGGCGAGATCCGCATGCACCTGGGCAAGAAGCTCAAGAGCCTGCGGCAGACGATCCTGTCTCGCAGGCCACAGAAGGACCAAAGGGTGGCAAGTGCAGCCCTGGCACAGGTGCGATCAAAGACAAGAACAAGAGGAAGGTCCCGATGAAGCATGACGAATTCACAATGGCACTCTGGGAACTGTGTGATGATATTGCAGAATTTCCGACTGTCGAAGCAGAACAGGTTGAAAGGCTGCGACAGGGGGCGCTGATCAAGGCAAATACGCCTTCCAAAGACCTCCTTGCCGAAAGCGTTGCCAACGAACCGGCGCGCGAACGTATGGTGAGCGAATTCTATCAAGAGGCGGTCGCATCTGGGCTGGTCAGCGCGGAGGAGCTGCACGAGGAGAGAAGGCCGTCCGCCGGGATGGATGCGGACCTTTGGCGCGTGCAGTATTTGGAAGATCGCATCCATCGGTATGGTCTTGCCCTGCTAATCCTCCAGCGCGTGGCTGAGGGTGACGATGAGCCCGACATTTCGCCAAATGAGCGAAAGGCCGAGAAGCGTTTTCGCGGGTGTGAGCGATAGCGCCCTGGTCGCCGCCTTAGGCGAAGACCAAGGCGCGGCCAATCAGGCGATGGCTTTGTTCCGCTCCTCCCAGTAGTCGCGGATTTCCATTGCCTCTTCCCAGTCGAGCGGAAGCTCATATCGGCGCTCGAACAGCGAATATCGCATGGCGATGTGGGCTGCTTCGAGGTTGTCGTTGTCCAGGCAAGGGAACAGATCGAAATCGACGTCGCTGTGAGCGCCATGGGTCGAGAGGATGAAGCGGGCCAGCCGGAGGCTCACCCCGCTGTCAGCTCTCACAGCATCCAGAAGCCGTTCAACAGCTTCACGGGCTTGTTCTTTTGTCACAGAAATTTTTTTCATGATGGATCTCTTGTATCGGAGGGGTTGAAGTCTATCTGGGGTAGGGGTTTGTTTTTGGCCTTCCCGCGAGTGAGAAGGCCAAAAACAAACCCCTACCCCTAAAGATCACTTCATCAGACTCATGACAGAGTGCGCTTGGGCTGCTGACTTGATCTCACGGATACCAGAAACCAGATCTCGGGCTTTCAGGGGTTTGCCTCGTGCTTTGAGCCGATCGCGGATGGTCTCGGCCTTTTGGACCGTCTTTTCCAGGTCGGAGAGGCCATAGCTGGTCAAAAGGCGGCGGGCCTGGTCAAGGTGCAGCGCCACCATCCGAACAGCCAGGGACATGCTGTCGCGCTCGATCCTGGTTCCCCTGTTGCCCGCGATAGCATGGAATACGACAGCGTAAGAAAACGCTGAGAACATTGCGCGCCGATAGAAGCTGGCCGGAATCTCCGCCTCGATGAACAGCGTGCGGAAGCTGTCTTTGAACAGATCAATTGCTTGCGGGCAGAAGACGAAGCTGGCGTCTTCAAATTCACTGCGCGAAAGCAATTTCAACCAATCAGATCGCAAGCGGGCATAGCGGCTCTGGATGGCGGGACAATCCCAGTCCTCGAAATAGATCGGAAAGTCCTGCGTGAGCCGCTTGGGGTCCCGGTCGGCGTGAATGAAATTGTAACGCTGCGCGAAACCATCCACCAAGGATTCGGCCCCAATTTGATCGCCGAACGTCTCGCCAACATTGATGCCCAGGATCGAGAAGGCATGGTCCTGAATGACAATTTGGGCCTCTTTGGTCATGCGTGTGATAGCTCCGCCAGAATAGGCTTGAAGCAAGATATCCTTGATCTCTTCCATGTGCCGGAGGTGTTGGATCTGGTTGAGGAATTGGCCGAATTCGTCACGGACCATCAAACCCTTTGGGACTTGCTGGATATTTGCGACGAACTGAGCAGCGGAGGACGCCGATTGCAACTCAGGAACCACTGGCTTGCCGTCAGCATCTGTAAGCCAACTTGCGACCTTGTCAGTCGCAAAGGTTTTGCCAGATCCCGAAGCCGCGAGAACTACAGTCCAGAGCTTTGGCGAATACAGAGAGCCGCTGATCTCGTATCTCGCTCCCAGGGCATTTAGGTAGCCCGAAACAATGGACAGCGCTGCGACCAGTGGCAATTCCAAGGGAATGTCCGTCTCGCGTCGGAAGAGTTCAATGATTTCTTCGAGGAATGAACCCGGAGGAACCACCTTCAGACCATCCCAATCGGGGGAGCCTTGATAGCTCAGGAAGGCTTGGACAGTCTCTTGTCCTTCCTGGGTTAGCCCGGAAAGACAGTCGAGAAGGCGAGGTGAGGGGGTGCCAGCCTTCTTGGCTCCTTTGAGGGAGTTGTTGCGGACATGGGGTGACATAGAGTGATGTTCCTTTTCAGTTTATGTTTTGACCGGCGTTTGTTCCGGCTGAAAAGGAAATTGGCCAAAGCTGACGAAACCGAAGAAATTGGCAGCACTTTTTTAGAAAATTCTGGAGGGAGATAGTGAAAGCGTCAGCAGGATTGATATAACTACTTGATAAAAAGTAAAAATATCCGAAGCTTGGGTGAAGGCAACTTGTCTGCAAAGCCTCAGAGAAGTGCGATCCTCTTGAACGCGGTATCCTGTTCTTTGGAACAAGAAGCCAATGGCTGCTTACGGATCCACTCGACTTGCAGAAGAGAATTGGAGCCCACCCAACAGCCCTTAAGACTGACGCTCCCCCACATATCTTGTAAAAGATCTCTGTTAACGACCGAGGTTGCGATTTTAGTCGAGTGGACCCAATCGTCGAGCCTAAAAGGAAATATGCCTGGGGGCGATTGACATTTTAAGTGAAATTACGGGGCGGGCTCACAACCACAAACAGATTGGCCTGGTGTTTTATTTTTCTTGATCGGGGTTCAGAAGGTTCACTAAAAATTGTCAATATCATCCAAAAGTTTGGGCATGCCAAAATAGGGGTTGATTTGATGGTGTGCGGTCTTTCCTGGAGGGCAGTTGCGTAAAGAGTCGGCATTTATTCTGTTTGCCCTTTGTCGCGCTTGTGGAATGAGGCTTTTTATGGTTTCGAAAAGGAACTTCGAAGATTTTTCATAATCCATTCCAGATTTTTCTTTGAAAAGGGTTTTGAAATTACTTCTGCGCGAAAAGTCATCGTAGCAAGAATACGGTGCCGTTGTGTGCTCGAAATGTAGGTGTAGCCAACACTCGAAGCAAACATTGGTCAGTGCTATTTCGATCCCGTTGGCCTTGGCCATATCTGCCGCCTTAGCGTGTAAGGCATCCGGATACTTCGCAATGGATTCTCTGTCATAGACTACCCAAAATTCATCATCTGGTAGTGATACGCGGGATTTTTTTAGCTTTACTGCTTCCTCAACTAATTGAACGGGCGTGTTTTTCCGGGTGGATTCAACCTTGACCACTGTTGTCAGGTTATCCACTCGCGTTTGACCGATGTATCCCTCTATGTAAGAGGGTTCTGTTTTTTCCCCTTCGCAAAAAATTCGCATGGTTTTTTCGGGGGATTTGGTGTCCTTTTTTCTTGGTTTAGGCATCTTCTGCTGCGGCCTCAGAGGGTCTAAAATTTTTCAGTTCCAAAACTGCTTCCCGAATTTTTGCGCGGTTAATCCGCGGAACTGCTCCCAGTCGCCCGTCGTTGTAGAATGAGTAAAAAGGACTGTTGGGCCGAACAAGCTTTTTGTCAAATTCATCAAGGCAAACGATCGAGGTTTTACCCTGGGCTTTGCTGGTCAGCAAAATCTGTTCTCTCCTCATGATCTCTGGTGACAGGATGCTGAGGTCATGAGTGGTGAAAATTATTTGCGCACCCTTCGAGTTGATCTCGTCATCATGAAATAGGTCGAGAACTGCCTTGATAAGGTGTGAATGTAAATGAGCGTCCAGCTCATCAATGACAACCACCCCTCCTTTTGCGAGTGCCATAAGAAGCATAGGCAAAATTTCGAACAGGCGAATTGTGCCGTCTGATTCCTGGTGTTCATCGAAAGGAATCAGCGACCCATCTTCAGAGCGATGCCAGAATGCAAACTTCACTTTGTTCTGCTCGAAAATAGCTTCCTTCAATTCATCTGGCATGTCGTCAGGGAGCTTTATTTCTTCAATATTTTCTTTTTCCTCGACAGAAATATTTTCAATGCCAGTGTCGGCAAAAGAAATCAAAGAGGATAACGCGCTAAGATGCGCTTCGTTTTTATGGAAGCCAACAGCCATGACACTTTGACCCGCACGAACGAAGTCCATAGTGCGAAAGTATCTATAGACTTCGCGTATCGAGTCTGGAGAGGACGCTGTGTTTCCTGCTTTGGAAAGGTAGCTGTTATTAGGGAAAAAGGGGATTTTCCTGGAGCCGCCCTTGTAGGTTCCGCCAAATTTGACAGTTTCCCAAGAATCGTTTTCAAGCCGCTCAAACACAAGAGCTTTGTGCCGCTTTGGAAATGTGTGCAACGTTTCTGTCAAAATGCGTTCTTGATTGAAAGAAATCACATATCTGTATCGTGCACCTGATGGCACGATGAACTCGATGTCAAATCTAACAGGGTCGGACTCACTACGCACTCCGAGAGCGTAGGGTTCGTAGGGGAGCATTTTTTGGCCCTCCTTGCGGTCGCCCGAGTTTTCGACCAGCCATCTCAAGGCTCGGATCCCCTGAAGGAAATTCGACTTGCCAGAAGCGTTGGCTCCCAAGATCGCAGCAGATCGCAGAACCGCAATCTTCCCATCTTCGTATACCGAATAGTTACAAGCTAAGCGGTCGCGCCCAGCTTCTACGTTGAAGTTCAAGACTTGCTCATCACTTATTGAGCGAAAGTTTGTGACTGAAAAATCAACAATCATGGGAGGTCAATCCTAACCTGGGTCGATTCTTGCGTTCATCTTGCACAAGTGGCGTTAAATCGTGACTAACGTAGTTCAAAATTTTCTGCAACAACGAACGAAATGATGCTCACCAGCAACAAGCAAGAGTTCGCCATAGTTCAAATCCTGCTCCCGCAACCAATATAAAGGTCGAATATCAATCACTTAGCCTCGCAATTCGCGAGGCTTTTTGCTTTGCGCCAACACAACTGGAAGCACTGTGGAAGAAAGCGGGTGCGAAAATACCCTGTGGCAGCACCGCAACAGCATAAATCCACCAATCATACGCATAAGGTCGCGGTGAGCCCTTAGCTACCGTTGACCACACTTTGGTGCTTTGCAAGCACGGCACGTCGAGAACCGCGCATTCCAGACGTTGAGAGTCAGGCGCCAGTTGTCAGCTTTGCGGACAAAGCCGACATTGACCTTTTAGATGATGAAGCTGATCGGAATGGCAATCTGTCAAAGGCTGGTCAGCGATAAACACCGAAAATCTTGCATTCCAACAATCCGGCCGCTTCGTAGGCTGATCTAAACCGAGCCTCTTCATTTGCCAAACCTGTTTGGGTTGACTCTGCACAAGCCTTTATCGCGTTACTTTTTGCTTCTGCTTGGGTGGCATAATCGATGCCAAAACCTGTGTAGCCAGCTGGATTGCTTGCAATCGCGAGATAGCGGCCCGATTTAGTGGCCCGTTTTGCCTTGGCCAACACGCCCGTATGATTTTTGGGTATTGTATGTTCTGTAGGCTCATCTCGAGGAACAAACGTTGCGAATAGGATACAGTCTGCTCCAGACACAATATCACAGTCGATTTTCGCCATTCGTTTTGCGTCATTCTCTGAATAACGGCCTGTCACTAATCCCCATGCGCGGCCATCTGGTCGAATGTAAAACGCTCCAAACGCTCCGTCTCCTCGGTTGACAGCACCGTCAAACGCATTTCGCGCCCTTGTGGAAAGTGGTTGGTCGGAGTGCTGTCGAACCTCGAAGGGTCCATAAGTGGTCAAGGATTGCTTCGATGGCAAAAAACTTGAGTCAGGAGCTGTCTCGGTGCACGCCGCCTGTAGCATGAGCCCAACGAGTAAAAGGCTGATTGTAGCTTTAGTCATTGTTGGAAATTTCCTTGCTTTTGAATACGCCCTGCGTCTCGGCTTTTTCGTAAGTGGTATCAGCGTACAGGGTCAACGTATTAGGCGAACCGCCCACTGCAAACACAGCCCAGCGGGTGATCCATGCAACATGCTATTCGACTGGGTCAATACTATGGGCGATTTAGGAAGTAGTAGGCGTGCAGTTTGGGCTCAGAGTTGTCATTCGAGATATCGGCTTGGTCGGTGGTTTTCCTTACCCGAAGTATACGCGGGGCTGGGTGTTCCCCGGGTAGGGGGGAAGTTCTCTATGATAGGTATCGTATACGTAGACACCCTACATGATGTGGCACGCTGATATGTACGTTTGATGCGCTGTGTCCGCGCCCAATACCCTAACTAACCAGACGAAGCACTTGCGCTGATTCCTGAACGCTTACAAATGTGTTGAGCCGTGTCGCGCTTTCTTCGCTGCTAGGCGTACTGGAGAGTCCGCCAAATGGGCATATCGCATCGTGGTCTGAATCTGAATGCGACCCAGAAACCACCCGACCATCTGTATAGGCATGCCAGACGAACCGGCATTCGACGCATTGGTATGGCGCAGGTCGTGAATACGGACATCGTTCAGACCGGCACTCTTACTTATGCGACGCCATGGCTTTTGCAGGTCGGTGGCGTAATAGCCGGGAACAGCACCGGCTTTAACGTGAGGGTTGTCAGGAAGCCGTGGCGGTGCGCTCAGTGCGGCTCGGGCCGATTAAATGCGCCGCGCGCCCGTCTTAGTGTCTGGTAGCTCCATAACGGTGTCTGTTATGTAGTATCATAGCAGGGTTTGAATAACGCCGAGGCGACTCCCGGTCAGGATCAGAAACCGGAACGCGCGACGACAAAGGTCGACTCTGATCCATTCCGTTCCGCCTCTGCCAAAACCTGCCCGAGCCGTTGCAACTCATTGTGGCTCAGAAACCGCTCCCGTGTCCCTTCCCGGTTTTTCGGGACATGGCGGCATGGGTTCGACCCGTCAGGCCGCAACACGACAACGGAACCCACCGGACGACGGTCGTCTCCGGGCGCCCGTCGGAGCGGGGCAAGTGAGAAGTCTGCGGGGAGCTGTTGGTCTGCGACCAAAGGCATCGCGCGGATACGATATAGAAAAAGAAGGGCCTTCTCCCACTTGACGGGGGAAGGAGCGGGAGCCGGATATTGTTTTGAATTCTGAGGTTTCCGCCTGTCGGGCTTTGCTCGCCTCGGCGCATTTAGTGACGCTTTGAATTGGTTGCAGCACCTGCATGATTCAGTTCACGCTGGAACTATCTTTACATCAGCGGTTCGCCCGATCGGTCGAAAAATCGGTCGTCCCGCTCCACGCACCTATCTCTACAATAGAATTGCGACAGAGCTTTTTGACAAGAAAAAGGGCGGCGTTGCGCAGAATATTTATTTGACATGCAAATATTATGTTTCATCTTTATTAGATGTTTTGGTTGGCTTGGGAGTGCGGGTGATGAAATTGATGATGATAACAATCGGGTTGTTAACCTCTCTCGCCACTAACTCTGTTGCTCAAACAGCTCGACTAAACCCTACAACGGACTATGCGCTTATTAACGGCGTCATCCACACGATGGATGAGGCTGGAACCGTTGCCGAAGCCATCGGGATCAAAGGAAACGAGATCGTTTATGTCGGCGACGCGGCGGGTCTTGCTAATGTTATCGGGATCGGCACAGAGGTGATTGACCTCGAAGGCAACATGGTGCTTCCGGGCTTCGTGGAGGGCCACATGCACCCCACGGCCGGCGCGCTGATCATGCGCGGTGTGGACCTCCAGGTCGACAGCATCGACGGAATCCTTGAGCGCGTGCGCACCTATGCCCAAGAAAACCCCGACCTGCCAGTAATCCACGGATACGGGGTTCGGCTTCACCTTTGGGATGACGGCTACGGCACAAAAGAGATGCTTGACGAGATCGACGCGGACCGCCCGATCTACCTCTGGGGAGTGGACGGGCACCAGGCCTGGGTGAATTCCAAAGCCTTCGAGATCGCCGGGATCGACGAGAACACGCCCGAAACTGTGCCAGGGTTTTCGTTCTTCCGCAGAAACGACGACGGTACGCCCGCCGGTTGGATTGTTGAAGTTCCGGCACAGTTGCAGGTGCTTTCGAAACTGTTTGATCTAAATCTTGAATACACTGAGGAAGGGGTTCGTGAATGGCTGCCCCGGTTCGCAGCGGCAGGGATCACTACAGCCCATGACTACGGCATTCAGGGCCTCGGGCAGGACGAAGGCTTCCAACTCATGACAGATCTGGCGGCGTCCGGTGATCTTCCGATCAGGGTTCAGGGTAATTTCTATTGGAATGATCCAAACCTCGACCCGATCCCGCCGCTCGAGGCGCTGCGGGAGCAATTCGACGCCGATCTTGTGTCCGCGCAAGGCCTCAAGATCAACATGGACGGTGGGGATGATGCCTATAGCGCCCTTTACACTGAGCCTTACAGTGACAACCCGGATGCCTCCCCCGACCCCATCATTCCAATTGACGTCCTGAACGAGACTGTGCTGCGCGCGGATGCTGCCGGCATCAACGTAGTGTGCCATTGTTTCGGGGACGCCGCAGTTCGTGCGGTCTTGGATGCGATCGAACTGGCGATTTCGCAAAACCCACCGCGCGATCGGCGCAACGTAATCAGTCATGCGATGCTCGTTCATCCTGACGATATTCCGCGTTTTGCGGAACTTGGTGTCACGTGGGATTCCACCGGTGCCTGGATGAGCCTTGATCCAGCGCTTCAAAGTGTAACCCTGAAGCGCCTTGGCGACGAGCGGGTGAATCGGTATTCCCCTATGCTTGCGATTGCAGAGGCGGGCGGAAACGTGTCCTTGGGCTCGGACTGGCCGGCCGCCGGCTACATTTCGGAATACCGCCCACTGGTGGCGATCCGCACGGCGGTGATGCGTCAGCTTCCTGGGCGCGACGATGTTCCACCGCTAGGCGGTGAGGAGGCGCGTGTATCTGTGGACCTCGCGATCCGCGCCAATACGATCAACGCAGCCTACGGAATGGGAAAAGACCATGAAATTGGCAGCATCGAGGTTGGCAAACTCGCAGATTTGGTGGTGCTTTCAGAGAACCTCTACGAGATTGACCCAAGCACGATCCACGAGGTTGAAGTGCTCTATACTATCATGGACGGTAATCTGACTTGGGATCATACCAAACAGTAGAAAGCGCAATTCTGGCATTCCGCCTCCGAAAGGAGAACAGAAATGAAGCATGTCTTGAGAGTTTTACTGGCCGTGTGTTTAATGTTTGGTGGGGCAGGGCAATCCTTGGCCTGCGGTAACCCGATGCTTTGGGCTCTTCTTTTTGAACACCACCCCGAAGCCAAGATTGCTTTTAGGGCGGATATGGCTGCCAGAAAGGCAGGCATTGTTCAAGCAAGACCGTTCGTAGGAACGCGAGGGGTCTCTTATCATTCTTGGTCACTAAAATCCTTGAACAGGCTCGCGCATGAGATGGCCCCAGAGATTTCTGCAAACTTGTCAGAAGAAGACACGTTTACTGTGCTTTTAGCTATCGAGGTCGCAGCGATACGCTTTCATGGTGGTGATAAGGCACCAGAGATCATTTCAGCTTCTCAGATCAAGACCATCTCCGATTACGACGTTACGACAACAGTGAATGTACTCCATTCAGGCTGGCGGCATTCTCTCGATTATGATGCAATGGTCGAGAACGATCTCATAGTTTTAGCTAACCCTGATGCAGGCGAAACGATTGCCAGTCTTTTCGACACAACGTCCAATGCTTCGCTGCGCCCCTAAAGACCTGTTCGCGGAGTTTTCCTGTAGCACTCGAAAACAGTGATCCGATATAAATTATGTCGTCAATGTCGCGATGGATGATGCCCCTTTCGAAAAGGCCCAGCCGAACCTAAAGGACCATCGAATTAGATGTGTTGGGATCGATTCAATGCAAATCAAACTGGTTGAATTGACAGGCACCCTTCTTCTGGCAGCCACTGCCTTTATGCTAGAAAAAAACAGGCCAGTAGCAAAAGGCCTCGTACCAACTCCGGCCCCTGCTATTGCTGATTCTGAAATTGGTGTTGAATTAACGAAACTCGTAGCTCCGAAAGAACCCCGCATCAGAACTGCTTAGCTTTTTTACAGGAACAGCTCATGGGCGTCGACAACACGTGGCTAAGGCACTTTGCCCGAAGGTTTGAAGAATACGTGTCAGATGGCCGTGTATTCAATGATGTCCTAAAGGGATCTGGTTTAACACGCAGTGACCTGAAAGAGACTGCTGGTCAGATTGACCCGTATAAAGAAGGTCAATTTGTTCGTTTGGCTTGTGACCATCTGAACAACCCGGCATTTGCCACGATGGCCGGTTTGGCATTTAACTCACCCCGCGACATCGTCTGGTACATTGCAAAATATTCCCGAAATCTAAAGGAAGCCGTTGAAAACGCAGCGCATTATGGCGCGTTGGTTGATGATACTATCGACTACAGCCTTGTTTTGTCGGGAAATCATGCTTCGCTTCAGATGCAAATTACTGATGGAGGGCTCGTCAAATACCATCGTCGGACAGAGTTTCTTGTTTTCTCGGCAATATCATTAATGCGTGTGGTTACGAATGCTCCTGTCCATCCTCTGGAGATTCGGTTCCAACATATGGTCAGATCAGCGGGACCCGAGATTCAGAAAGCCGCTGGATGCGTCGTTTCCTTTGATTCCGAGAAGACTGAACTCATCCTTTCGCTATCATCTCTTGATCTCCCAATACCAAGCTATGACCCAGCCCTCCAAGAACACTTGGCCGACTACGGCGACAAACTTTTGAATGAAAGAGCCGGGTGCGCGCCCAGTACTTGTAGCAAGGTTGAATCATTGTTGTTGAACGCGCTACCCGGGCAAATTCCTAGTGTGCAAGAAGTGGCCGCAAGTCTCGGGCTCAGCACTCGATCATTGTCGCGACGCCTCAATGAAGAAGGCCTGAGTTTTCGTAATATTGTTAGTAACATAAGGTGTGATCTTGCGAAGACGTATCTCAAGGACGGGTTCGGCATCGGAGAAGTTGCATTCTACCTGGGTTTTGCCGATCAGCCCGCATTTTCCACTGCGTTCAAGCGTTGGACCGATTTAACACCGCGTGAATTTCAAAGACAAAACTAAGCCGACGTGACGCCCTGATTTCTACCTTCGCAATTGAATCACGCCCGAGATACGCTTCTGCTTCACTAGTGCGCGACTGACGATATCTGGGTGATTACGCAGTCCGAAATCAATGGTGCTTTCCACAAGACAAGTTCATTTGGTTCACCTTTTTCGATCACCATTGCGACAGCACTTTTGGGGATTCTAGTTTCAAGGATGATCGGAGTTTTGGCTGTCAAACCATGACATCCAATTGCATACTCCAATGCTGTATCAAAGTTTGTCGTCCAAGACAAACCAACTTCTTTTCCCAGGCTTTGACCGCGGAAAACCGAGATTTCTCTGGGAAGCTGATGCCACTCGGCCGAGGGAATCCAATGTGATTTTCGTTTTTCTGCGTCCATTGCGTGAACGAACATGGTGTGGTCAATTTTTTCAAACCCACTCCACAAACCCTGCAGCAAGGGCCAGAAATCCGCGCTGGAGATTTCATTTTCAAGAAGCATTTCAACAACAGCATCTGCGCGCTGATCGGCTTCGTAGTGTCTGTTTAAATGCATGTTGATTACTTCGACGGCACTGACTGCTTCGGTCTTCATGACTGACGCTCCAATTCTATCTCTGTAACTTGCAAAGCACCTTGCGTGGCACTGTCATTCAATATTGGATGTGATCGTGCATTCACTCATTTGAATTAGCGCCAAAAGTTTTTCTTTTTCAGCCAAAGCGAGGCGAAACTGTGTACGCCCGTAAGTGATCGAGGCTTGATTGCTGTGACTTTCAAATTTTGATGATGACTTGGGGTCTTGGTCAGATAACCGCTGCATACAGCACTAAAATCTGAGACCAAAGCCTATAGAAAACCCGTCGAAATCTTCTGCAACTACACCGTTCAGCATTATGCGCCCTGCTTTGACCGCAGGAATACCAATTCGGCTTGTGTCAAACTCGACACCAACGCCTGCAGTTGCCAGCCAATCCGTATCCAGAACCTCAGCGGCATCTCCGTGGTAAAATACCAAGCCGGCATCCAGCACAAGTTGGGTCGACAGATTGAAGAGTTCCACATCTTTCAAGGGATAGCGATAGCGCGAAAAAAATGTTGTCTGGTTGGAATTTGCCTCGGCGTCCCCAGCTTGTGGTTCATCAATTGGATGAAACTTAAGGAAGGTTTGGCGAAACCGGTATTCAGCCTGCCACGGACCATACCTGGCTTCGCGATAGACCCCGACAGACGCACCGACACCCAGTGCATTCAAATCACCATCAATTGGGCCAGTCGGTCCTGAACGGGCTGGAAAAATTGGGAAGTCTATGATCGAAGCGTCTGCCGAAACATGGCCGAGCGATAAGTGACCGACAGGACGAAAGTGCCAGTCTTTGCCCAAAGGAAACTCCCAGCCTATTCCCAAGGTGGCTGCAACACTCGCCCAAGTCACGTCCACGTCGACGCCAGGTGCGATGTCGGGAAAGAAAACAACAGGGTTGTACACCTGATAAGCCACAAGCCCTTCAAGATAGAGACCATTTTCAAGAGGACTGATACCACCCCGAAGCTGAGTTGATCGCAGACTGTTGGTGTCGCCTGATGCCCTTAAAAACGAAAACGAAGACAGCGTCTCATTTGGCGTCGCGGCAATACTCAAGACCGCAAGCGCCGCACGCGCAGCTGCCTCAGATGCATCCGGGTTAACGGATTGCGCTGTCGAGGCAGATGCAAAACCTAGAATTCCAATCGACAAGCAAACTTGCGTCGCGTTCAGTATTAACTGATCACGTACTTGGCGCACTGCACGCGTCCATACGCTCTTTCTAAAATGCGTAGGCAAGCGACAAAAGGGTCGCAACACCTTAGGTGGTGTTTCGATTGTCAAACCCCTTCCCCAACCTCAGAGCGATCTGAGCGCCTGGAAGACCTTCAGGCTTCCATATGCCGTAAGGTTCAACCAGGTTGATCTCGTACTTCGAAGGGTCGCCTCCGGGCGTACCACTTTTTCTAGAAACTTGAACTGAACGAGCCGCCAACAGCCCCAGGTTAATGGCTCGGGCGACTTCTTTACCGAAGGCAGGCTCCAAAGAAAAAACGTCACCGGGGCGTATGTCAGTGGTCTCCTGACGTCCGAATTTCTCGCACCTTGCTTGAAACGTCGCTGCCCAAGGCAGATCGGCGTTTTGCTTCCCGATCGTACCAGCGAAAAGCATATGGCTCCACAGCCGCTTGTCGGTATTGGGATATCCTCCGGCTTCAAATTCTCCGGTTGGAGTCCACAATGTATATGATGTTTGAAAATGCCAGTTTTCGTGATGCCAGCCCAGAGCAACAGGCGTCACAACCGTGTCGCCTAGATGATATCCTTGTCCCAGCCCAGGCTCTGGCCGCAAGACCTGATTTCTGTATGTAAGGACTACCCCCGCCGAATAATCGGCACCCAGCAGTTTGACGTCGCGAAAAACGTAGCGGAAGGTCAGTCGTGCCGCGTTCACTGTCGAAGTAGGTGCGCCGATATCGTTTCCGTTGTCATCGACGTATCGTTGGATGTCATAATTTATCCATCCGTTTTCGATCACTCTGGTCCCTTGTGGCGGCAGAATGGCAGAGGTCTGTCCAAGTCCAGCCCCTAGCCCATAGTTTCCTGCGATAGGAAATTGGGCTGTCGCAATGCTGCAGACCAGTGTGCCAGCCAAGAGTGCCAATGCCCTCAAGGCCGCGGACAAACCAGCTGATGCACTAACGCCCATTCATTTCCCTATACAGTTAAACTACTAACGTATTGCTAGCGCTGCGAGGTTCTGTGCGACGTATCGTCAAAAGTTCAGTGTCGCTCACGCAAGAAGACTTGTGTTGTTGGTAAATCAGCGCCCAATTGTTCCACTATTTAGAGTAAACGTCATTGCCGGATTGGATTGGGTTTGTTTGTTCACAAGTAACGTATCGGCGTGAAAACAGGTGCCTAAATGCCACAAGTTCGTTTCCGAACAATGCGTTTGAATTCAAACCAATCCAGACCCGGTAAGGAAATACTTGATTGCGTCGACAATGAAAGCCAATCCCAAGACTCCAAACAAGAGTGGGACAAGCCACGCCGCGGTAGTGCTAATGAACTGATTGAGCGCGCTTAGTCGATCTACAATTGCCTTGCCAGTGACAGCATATGCAACTGGAATCAGAAAATAAGGCAGCGCGTAGAAGAGGTTGTAGACCAGCAAACCCAAAGGTTTCGACTGTACGTTGAATCGGAACATCTCATTTATGAAGCCGAGATAGGGTACAGCGAATGGCATCCCTACGATACACAGGGTCGCCCCCATTACTACGGACGGCAGCACACCTTCCTTCTGTTGGCTCGCCTCGGACCGGGCAGACTGTTTTTCCATTTCCGCACTTGTACTCACCCTAGAAGCGAGGCCGAGCAAAACTAAGCCGAGAAGAAAGCCAATTACGAAATTGATACGCGTTGGATTCACGAACCCCGTGACGACAAAATCCACCACTGGAGCTAGCAGTTCCGCAAGCCCGTAAACGATCAGGACCCCCATCACAAAGTACGCAATTGTATGGCCTAAGATAAGCGCGCAACTATTTGCAATTGGCCGGCTCCCTGTCAGGGCAAAAGCCGTTGCAGCCAGGAGGACTGGGCTGACTACGTCCACCAACAAAATAGGTATTCCAACAACCCAAATGTCACTCATTCTCTGCCCCGTTCTGTCGGTCACTTACGTATCTGGGAAACCTCGGCGTTTTTTCTTTTGCCTGTTTCCACGTTCCACGAAAGGTATAGGCTGACAGACACGGTAGACATTGGCCTAAACCTCAGGTTTTATCCTCCCTTCGGAGAGCTTCTTTTCTATTTTTAGAGCCTTACTAGACCAGTCTATCTACCTTTCGTTTCTCTGCAAATTTTCGGTGCCCTGACTCTCCACACAGCGAATGTACTCTGTATTTTTGGCGGAGTTATCCTGCAATGGCTTTCTCAATGTGATGCAGTCCGAGCTGAGAACTAAACAGGTTTTCATATTAATTGATAGTTGGCTGGAAAAAGATGTCCGGCTTTCCTGCAATCATGTCTCTGTAATTTACAGTTACACTACAGTAGGAAACCTGCTGTTTGCAGTCGCTCTTTCACATTTCTGTTTTGTGAAAACGGAAACGGGAGAGACAAATGTCACAATTTGAACTTCTGAAAATCTTAAGGGATCAATACCCTTCGACCACTGCTGCTGCACACAACCTTGTGCTGAAGGTATCAGAACTGAGGCTTGCCCGCGAAAACCAAATCTGGATTGACTTTCAAGGATCCAACACAGCACAGGTCGCGTTTGAAAACGCTATGTGGGAAACTCTACTGTGGGCGGCCCGAGAATCCAGAGAAACGAGTCCGGAACGGCTGTTTAAGTTCCTCGCCAACTTTTTCGCTCAGTTTGCGCTGGCTTGCCCAAGATGGAATGGCGCTTTGCCCCAGGTAACGGACTACTTGCTCGACGCTAGTGAAAATGCGGACTCGATGCTAGTCGATGCCCTTGCTCAGGTTAAAGGGGAGCATTTGGTAGTTAGAGGCGTAGGTCAGCCAGAGCTTGGCCATATGCTCCAGGCTTGAGCGGACAGACCCTGGTTGACGATACCAAGCCTGAACCAGTTGATCGCCCGACAGGAACCCCAAGCAAGGATATAGCCTAAACCTGTCGGGCGGTTTCCGCCCAATCCAACTGATATTGCTATTCCGACCCTGGCTGCGAGAGTTCAGTTAAGTGGTTTGGGGCAGCTCAAACACGCTTCCTAAGCTTTGAGCGTACATACTTTGACAACACATGTGTCGCTGCCACAGCTGCCAGCCAAATCACGGATGAGCCAAGTTTTTCGGCGGCGGCAATTGGTAAAACCAGAAATCCAAACAGAATGGCCACTAAGTCTTTCGCTTGCCATCCGTCCGCAAGTAGATCGGGTAGCAACCCGATGAGGCTTCCACAGGCCCCCGCAACCAAAGTTGATAGTAGCCCTCCTATGAAGGCCCAAATCCACCCGCCCAAACCAGCATGACCAAACATGGAAGCAAGCAGATAGCCCATTATCGCACCGCCCAGCAACATTGCGATAACGTAACGAACAACAAGTCCCCAGTTCTCCCTTGCCCATTCATCTTGCAAACCTTCCGAAAGATCGCGAGACAGGAACAACAGAAATAAGCTTGCCCCGATCAACGCCATACTGATAGTCGAAACCAACCTTGGGGTTTTACCTTTTGGTGTAGAAGTGGGCATTAATCCAATCCAGTTTGAAGGTCCCCGAGGAGTTTACTTCACCCCAATAGTCAATCAGCTATCTTGATGTTTCCAGCTGCGGCGATTTGCATACGCATTCCACCATACACCGAGGTGCTTGTGATTGGTCAATGTGTCGGAGGTTGTTGATTGAGATTGACTTTTTTGACATGCATTTTGTGAAGCTCCGCCTTCACCACGTTTTCGGCGATCACGCGAAACCCAATGTGAGCCTCAGGTTAATTTCTCCCATTGCCGTTGTTGGTTGTATTCACCATTCGAGGAACCGGTTGCTCTCATCCGTCTGGCATTTCTGCAAACAAATAGGTGCAGATGAGGCATATGGTTAATAATTCAACGGTCAAAACAGCGCTTTTTCGTTGGTAAAAGCAATTCGGCACAGCACAGTTTCAACTGTCAGGAGAAACCACCTCGTTGGTGTGTACATGTACGTCCATTTGCGGATACGCGATAAAGATACCTTCATTCTGCAAGAGGGTCTTACCGGTCTCTGTAAAGTCCCACATCACATCCCAGTAGTCATCGGTACGCACCCACGGTCTGCAAAAGATGTTCACAGAAGAGGGTCCTAACTCACCGACGAAAATGCGCGCTTCCGGGCTCTTCAGGCAACGCTCGTCAGCGGCCACCATCTCGGCAAGGATCGCCTTCGCGCGCTCGATATCATCTTTGTATCCAATGCCAAAAACAAGATCGACGCGCCGAACACGATACTTGGTAAGGTTTTCCATGGAGCCCTGCCAGATCGACTGGTTTGGAATTTGGACCAAACGATTGTCGAATGTTCTCAGCTTTGTAGAAATCACATTAACGTCGACGACAGTTCCGATGGTTTGGTCAATTGAAATAATATCACCCTTTGAATACGGGTTCGTCGTTTGAAGCAGAAAACCACCTATCACACTTTGAAATAGGTTCTGCATCATGAAGGCGATAAGAAATCCGATACCACCGATAATGGCCGTCGTGACACCTATATTTACACCGAGTCCCCACATGGCGAAGAGCAAACCAAGAGCAATAACGCTCCATCGAATAACATTCGGGATTACAACGGCAGCAATTTGATGCTCTTCATCGCGCTTACGCAACCATTGGCTAGAAAGTCGTTTTAGAGCTCCCCCGAGGAGAATTGCAGCACCGAGGATTAAAACAGACCGGATAATCCCGCTAAGTGCCCTTAGCCCACCCCTACCAGACCGCAACCAATCCCATGAAAGATGAGCGATTGCGGACCACTGGTATGACAACATAAGTTCGCCAACAAACCCCTTTATGAAGCCTTCATGCTTCTTCAATTCTTCTTCTGGTCCGTCTTTGCGCCCCAAAGCGTTGACCACGACGATATAGTTCTGAAAATCACCGATGTTTTGTCGGTTTATTGCCTTGATCTCGGCGACGAGTTCGGGAACTTGATCATCTGCCACAGTTTTCAGCCGCGTTAAACCATCAGCCATTTTCGACAGGTTGGTTTGGACGCGGCGCTGCCAGATATCTGCAAGATCTGTGAGATCATCTACACCCAATGCAACCACATGCCGAGCAAGGACGTCTTCATGTACATTTGCATCGCTCGCAATGGCGATTGAGTTTTGATACGGATCCGAGTGAGTGAGATGCTGTGCATTGGCCGCTCCCAAATACAGCGACAAAAGCAACGCAGCGGACAACACCATAGTACAGGCAGAAACGAATGCCCTGGCGATGATGTCAAAACTGAATTGCATCATGTATCTACTCATACAAATTTCAGTCTATTGTGACACATAAAGGTATGGTTCCTGCAAGAGACACCGCTTAACTAGATAGTGCCACAGGCGTTCGGACAAGATGCATCAATTATTCATTCCCCGACGATAAAAGGCTCTTTCTCTTGTTCTATCATAACTAGGGCCGCATAGAGCGCGGGTTGCGTTTGAGTGACACGAACTATGCCGCTGGTTGGTTCTCACTTTACGTTGCAATCATAACCTCAAAAGACCAGCGCCAAAGTTCCTCAATGTTATTCGCATCGACTAAGACCTGTCGATGAACTGCCATCATAACGCGGCGTTCTCATCTGAAATGATAGGTTAGAACAGAATGTTTGGGAAATATCGCGTAAACTTGGTCGGAATGAGAGAAGTTACGGAGCGCTTGGTATAACTCTTTCCTCTTGCAGTGTGCGTAGTATTCCGTTGATCGTCGCAGTGCTGGTATCGACAGGTCCTCTCAAATAAGCTCCAAGACCACCCTCTCAAATTCGCGAGGACCACCGCCCAAGAAAAAATAAAAATCATTGCTTGGTCGAGGCAGTTCGAAATTCTAACAAACTTGGAACTGCTGAATTAAGGACAAGCATTGCGAAGATCAGAATGATCTCTTAACCCAGACAACGGCCGTGGCCCGGCAAACTGAAAGCAAAGAACCTCTTCGATACAGCAACCCTGGTCACATCAAGAAACCTACGCTTGCCACCCTGCGTGCTCTTGGTGCGGCGATTGACTTACCGGTGTTCTGACCTATCCTCACTCGCGCGCCCAGCTTCAAGATCCTAACGTGCTGGACTTTGAGTTGAGTTGTTTTCAAAGAATGACGAATCCATCCTGGACGCGCGGCGAGACCAGCTTTTTCCGAACCGGAGGACCAATGAAGACCGCAATAATCGCCTTTGTCGTGTGTGGTCTACTTCTGTTCATGAGTGGCTGTACCTATGTTCCGGTCGATACTCCCAAGGAAAGCTCGCGGGCTATTTCTGCTGAAGGGACCAGTGCGGGACGTGTTGTTTCCGACCTCACGGGCCACGATAGCCAAGTACTGGCGATGGCCCCCTTGTTCGACGGTAATGATGCGCTCGGCGCGCGGCTGCGGATGATCGAAACAGCGGAAAGCTCAATTGACTTGCAAACGTTTCTGATCAAACCCGATCTAGCCGGTTCATTAATGTGGCTGGCCCTGTATTCCGCAGCAGAGCGTGGCGTTAAAATCAGGCTGTTATTCGACGACGTTTTCACAACTGCACGCGATGATCAGATCGCGTCATTGAACGCTCACCCGAACGTGGAAATTCGCGTTTTCAACCCACTTTCCCGAAATAGCACTGTGGCCGTCAATTTCCTGTTAGATTTTTCCCGTGTGAACCGCCGCATGCATAACAAGATCATGATCACGGATGGCAGTTTTGCAATTCTGGGCGGCAGAAACATCGCAGACGAATACTTCAGTATAGGAACGCAATACGACTTTGCCGATTTCGATCTCTTTGTCGCAGGCAAGCCTGTTCAGAAACTGTCTGCGACCTTTGACACATATTGGAATGATGCCTGGTCTCTGCCCTTTGACGCCATGCACGATGGCGACATTGCTCCTCTGAGCGAGGCGTATGAACAGTTTCAGAACCGTGCTCTTGACCAGGAAGTTGCTATTTACGATCGGGCTCTCGATTCTGAATACATAAGACAGCTCAAAAATGGTCAGGTGCCTATCTACTATGGCCGTGTAAATATCGTTGCGGATGACCTCAGGAAGCTTCGCACTCCCTCCGGCACCGGACCATTTTCTGTAGGGGACGCATTTTATAATAGTCTGGGGCGCGCCAAAAAAAATGTAATTGTGGTTACGCCTTACTTTATTCCAGAGGACTACGGTGCGGGGTACTTTGAGCGGCTGGTCCGAAATGGAATTGACGTTTCGATCGTGACAAATTCTCTTGCCTCAACCAACCACCCCTATACTCACGGTCATTATGCGCGCTATCGTAAACGACTGTTGCAGGCCGGAGTTAACTTCTCTGAGGTTCGACCCAAGGCGCCGCCCTCGAAAGAGGGCGTCGAGACACCTCTGACCCTGCACACCAAAATTGCCTTGATTGATGACACTTATGTTTTTGTGGGTTCTGCAAATGTCGATCCCAGGTCCATCCGGCAAAACTCGGAAATCGGAATGTTGGTGCGCAGCCCTAGTCTTGCGAAACAAATCAAAGCGCAGTTGGATGCGGCCTTACCGATCTACACTTACTCGGTGTCACTTAATGACGCTGGGAATTTGCAATGGGAAGATACAACCTCGAACAATAACCCCCCGTTATCTCAAGAGCCATCAGCGGGACTTTGGCGAAAACTGGTTGCCAAGGTTTCTGGTTGGTTGCCAATTGAAAAGCAATTGTAATGCGGATTGCAAGATTCCACGTTTCCAGACAGATTCAGGAAGAATTTCCCGCCGCGCCTATTCTCACAGTTCGGCTTTTCAGCCCGAGCCGATCTTCTGTTGGTGAAGAAATCACTGTACTCATTAGTAATAGACAACAAGTGGTGTATGGGCTGTGATTGTTCGGCTGCAATGTTGTGAAAACAAGATCAGGTCTCGACAGAACGCGCACGTTTCGTGCCTTCCCGCAGCAGCTCCACCACGCCAGATGCATAAGGAAGATCATCAAGATACTCTTCGAGAGAAAACTGAGTAGTAGGGAAGTTCGACAGCGCGTTCTTTGCCAATTCCGTATTATCCGCCAAGCCGTGAATGGCTGCTATCAGCAACCAGTCGCCTGCATGTTCACGAGCATCAATCCGCTGGACTTTTTCTGAGGCCGTTGCATAGTCTCCGTCCTCAACGTGCTCCAAGCAAAGTGTGATGTTTGTCCAGATCGGCAACAGCGGATTGATATCCAAAGCCTGCCTTACCATTTCCGCGCCAAGCTTGATATCACCCACCAGCGCAATCCAAGCGCCAGCCAACGCAATCAGTAAGGCACTGTTGGGATTGACCTGAATTGCTGCGTCCATCAAGCGATTGAACCTTTGGGTGTCTCTGGCCAATAGCGCATATATCGCCGCTGCAAACAGAGCTTCTTGGCATTGAGGTTCCAGAGCCACGGCCTTTTCAGCGTGAGTTTGCCCCAGTTCCAAGATGGCACTTAGGCGTTTTTGGCCTAATGCCACCTCTTCCACATATCCCAAGGCCATCAGCGCATGGGCCAGTCCGCTGGCACCATCGTTCTGAATTGCTGAACGCGCCAAATCCAACATTTGCTGCAAGCTGCCCGATCTAGAGGTGCGAACGTGGGCATGAAAGGCCAGTAGAGCTTGATAGGTACTACTCCCGGCTAACGAGCGGTTTGTTTGATGACTCGCGGCATCGGTAGCGACAACCCCATACGCGTCAGCCAACTTTGCCGCGCACTGTTTGGCAATTTCTTCTTGGGCTTTGAAATGACCTGAGACGTCCGGATTGATATCACGCCGGTCGGCCCACAAAACAGACCCGTCAACGGTCCGTTTTAGTCTCACAATCAGGCGCAAGTTGGCTTGATTATCCCGCACTGAACCATCCAGAACATAATCGCAAGGGGGGAGGACTTGCTCCTGAGACCCGCCTGGGCTCTTGTCTGAATATCCGGTCAGAACCCGGATATGAGTAAAACGTGCGAGTTCCAGACCTAGTTCTTCTGGAAAGCCCTCACGGAAAAGCTTCGCGCGAGACGTATCCGAGCCGTCAAAGGCAGTGATCCCGAGAACGGGCCGCCCTGTTTGGAGCACTGCGAACGACTCTTGCGGTTCGGTTTTTGGGGAGTTTATTTCAAAAAGTGGACGGTACTGCCCCTTGGGGACAGATATAGAAACCGGGTCGTTATTCCCTGTCGTCAGGTAGTAATAGTCTAATGCTTTTCGCAGTTTGACGGCCTCAATCCGAACTACCGGATCAGCATTTGGGTCAAATTCAGCGCCTCTTCCAAAGACGTCCATTGCCAATGCAGTGCCGCGCAACTCGTCACCACGGCCTTCAAGCTCTCGATGAACAAGGTGCTCCAGGAACGTCTTTGTCCGTGCACTGCATGGGAACCCTTCAGACGTCGTTATGCGTTCCAGTTGCTTCAGAATATCCGCTTTGTCGACATTTCCGGCCACGACTATTCTCCTGCACTGTCACGAACTAATTTGTGTCAACCACAACTACTGTATAGCAACATGTAACTTCCTACCGCCAATTCCTTCTCCACCCCATCTTAGAGCCACCGGAGATGCTTACGTTGAATCGAAGGAGGCTACTGATGACACATCGATGGATGATTGCGGCAATTGTCACGCTTGCCGTGTTGGTAACGGCTGTTTCAAACGCTTATGCTGCTCACCGAGAGCAAGAGCTTCAGCATCAAACACTGGGGGGAGGTCTCGTTCAGCTCGGAAGTTCCCCCTCCCGAGCTGAACGCTTGGGCAGAGAAACCAGACTTAAGTAGTCAGAACTTTATGGCAATACCCGCCGAATACCCTTTGATATTGTCACCTTTCGCAATGCGGGCCATTAGTCGAAATTCTTTGATCCAGGCAAATTCGTTTCTGGAGTAATCCAGCTCCACACCACCTCCCCGTTGTGCCAGCCATTCGCTGTCCAAGACGATCCCCTGATCACCCGGGATATAAGAAACCGAAGCCTCTCCAACCCATCTGGTAGGTTGAGAAAACGCCGTAAACTGCGTCGGCACTCTGACCCGCGACCACGCGACGGTTGATATGGCCTCAGCCTGCCCAACAAGATCGGTATCCAGCGGCTCCAGAATGATGTGAGTGTGTCTGAATCGAAGGTCCAGTTCATAGTCACTGGCCCAACGGCGATTGAACTCGGCAACCAAGGATCCCCCATAACCCAATGCGGTTATGCCTCCGTCACTAAGAAAATCCAGATCTTCTTCCAAGGCATTGCTAATAACTTGGGCTGCTATTGAACTGTCACTTTGGACTCGCCCAATTGAAAAATTGACCATGGGGCGAATTTTCCAATTCTCGCTAATATCAAATTGCCAACCGACCCCTCCCGTGGCAGCAATGCTAGTCCAATAGGACTCTATGTCCGTGCGTGTACTGCTCCCAGACAACAAAAACACGGGATCATAGTTGGAAAATCCAAAATACCCTTCCAAATAAACTGGAACGCTTTTTGAAATTCGAAAACCGCCCCCGATTTGACCGCCCCTTAGGTCATAGTCGTCTCCATTCGCGGCGTTTTTATCCAATAAGAGAACGCTGGCCGATTCATTTGGCGCAGCCGAAATTCCCAAAATTGCGAGCGCACCTTTGATATTTTCGCGCACGTCAAAGCCATTCCCATCGTCCAGGGATTGTGCCGCTGAAGGTCCCGAGGTGATGTGGAAAATTAAGAAAGACAACAAATACCGCACGAGATCACTCGGCAGTCCTTGCTTTAGTTCTTTGAAACTGGGCAACAACATGAAAAAAGAAAAATGCCTTGTATAGCCAAAAGCAATGGCATTTCGAGCCATAGATCAAAAAGAAACATTATTGGTTTTTTTGGGTCCCACACTGCTCCACTCTCAAGTTCGCTCGAGGGCTGCGTTAGTGTTGGAGCAGTAACACGCTGGCGACACCTTCGTCGGATGTCAGCAGATTTTCACCCTTGAAGAAAGCGGAGGTTGGTGCACCTTCATTATCCTGTCGGCGGGCTAGCGGTCAGATTTGTTAGTGGCAAAAATGTTCTTCAATCAAACCGACAGCAACGGTCACACCGTCTTCTTCTGATAGTTTTTTCCCCAATGCGGATGCATTTGCTGCGAATGCTGGCGACTGCCTCAGTTCGGAAAGCCGTTCAGTCAACGCGCTCACAGACAGCTCCCTCAATCTGAGCGGCAAAGGACCACAGCCTAGTTCGACAATTCGGGCAGCCCAAAACGGTTGGTCGACACCTGCTGGACATATGAGCGTTGGACGGCCGGCAGGGCTACACCTCTAACGTGTCGTTGACGTTCAGCCCGCCGATCTGTGCCAGAAGGGACACGATTTCGTCCACCCCCTGTTTTTGCCGTAGCGAAGCGAATACAAAAGGTCGGTCTTTGCGCATTCTGGTAGCGTCGCGGTCCATCACCTCAAGCGAAGCGCCGACATGCGGTGCCAGATCGGTTTTGTTGATGATTAGCACGTCGGATTTTGTAATCGCCGGGCCACCTTTGCGGGGTATTTCCTCGCCCGCTGCGACGTCGATGACGTATAGCGTGAGATCGGCAAGTTCGGGGCTGAACGTGGCCGACAGGTTGTCGCCACCGCTTTCGATCAGCACAACTTCGACATCCGGGTGGCGGGCCTGCATCTCGGCCACGGCGGCCAGATTGATCGAGGCATCTTCGCGGATTGCCGTGTGCGGGCAGCCGCCGGTTTCCACGCCGATGATCCGGTCCTGCGGCAGAATCTGCATGCGCATCAATGCCTCGGCGTCCTCCCGCGTGTAAATGTCGTTGGTAATCACCCCGACTGAGACCTTGTCACGGAGCGCCTCGGACAAGGCGGCGGTCAGAGTGGTTTTGCCAGCGCCCACCGGGCCGCCGATGCCCACGCGCAGAGGACCGTTCATGCTGCTCATGTTCGGAATATCCTTGAGTATTGAGTTTCATGTTTCATCGACGCGATGTCAGGCAGGAAGGCGGTCGATCCCAGATCGTCCAGCCCGGCCTTGATCGCGTCAGTTGCTACGCGCTGGCTCAGAGGCGTCAAATTGCGGATCAGTCGCTGCCCGTCGGTCTGGCCCAGCGGCACCAGACGGGTTGCGCATGCCACCAGGTTGGCCATGAACGCCTGTAGGTACATTTGCGCTGTCAGGCCAAGGGGAAGGGACCGGGTGGCTGCGGCATGGCCAACAGCAACCGGGTAGGTCAGGGTGCTCATCTCCAGCGACCAGACGTCAGAGGTGACACTGCAAAATGCCTCACCCAACAGGTGCGTTTCCAACAACCGCTCGGACGAGGCGCTGAATGCGCGCGCAGTCTGATCGGCTTCCGTCAGTGCCTCGGGCGTGTCCGCCCGGTAGGCCATGGCCAAGAATACGCAATCGTTGCGACCCGAACCATGTTCGATCACATCAGCAATCCATTCGCCGGTATTCGTCGCGCTGGTAACTGCGCCACGTTCAATCGCCCATTCCAGCCCGTGCGAATAGGCGAAACCTCCCACCGGGTAGGCAGGCGACAGCCATTGCGTCAGCGTCAGAATATCCGCGTCAGTGGGCGTGGCCATGAGTCCTGCCGTGGCCATAAGCGCCGCCTTCAGGGGTGAAGGGCTCGACGGTTTCCCGGATTTCTGCCCCGAGCTTCTCAAGCATATCGCGGATGACGTGATCGTGCTGAATTAACAGCCTGTCCTCTTCGATCTGACAGGGGGTGTGGCGGTTGCCGATATGCCAAGCCAGCCGAAGCAGGTTGTCGCCGGTCACTTCCAGCAGGTCTTCGGGTGCCGCAATGATCTCGATCTCGCGGCCGTCTTCCAGGACCAAAATACCGCCATGGTCCAGCGATTTGGTTTGCGCCAGATCGACCAGAAAAGCCTCTCCGTCGTCGGTTGCCAACATCTTGCGGCGTAGGAACCGCCCGTCATAGTCCAGCGAAACCTGGGCGTGTGCCTGAGAATGATGGTGGTCGTGATAGATGCGGGCGGTTTTGATCGCGGTGGTCATCGGGGCCTCCTTAAATCTCAGAACATGAAGTAGCGCTGCGCCATCGGCAGCACTTCGGCGGGTTGGCAGGTGAGCAATTCGCCGTCTGCTCGGACTTCGTACGTTTCGGGGTCGACGTCGATCTCAGGAGTCGCGTCGTTGAGCAGCAGGTCGTGCTTGCCGATATTGCGTGTGTTTTGAACGGCGACAGTCTGTTTCGCCAGTCCCAGAGTATCACCGATCCCCTCCGCCTGCGCAGCTTCGGAGACAAAAGTGATCGCTGAATGTTCGACCGAGCGGCCATAGGCCCCGAACATTGGGCGGCTGTAAACCGGCTGTGGAGTCGGAATCGAGGCATTTGGATCGCCCATCTGCGCGCAAGCAATAGTGCCCCCCAGCAGAACCATCTCAGGCTTTACGCCAAAAAATGCAGGGTTCCAAAGAACCAGATCGGCGCGCTTGCCTTCCTCGATACTGCCGATCTGATGACTGAGGCCGTGGGCTATGGCCGGGTTGATGGTGTATTTCGCGATATAGCGGCGAACGCGCAGGTTGTCGTTGTCGCCGGTTTCCTCAGCTAAACGCCCCCGTTGTTTCTTCATCTTGTCGGCGGTTTGCCAGGTACGGATCAAAACCTCTCCGACCCGGCCCATGGCCTGACTGTCGGACGCAATGATACTGAATGCGCCCATGTCGTGCAGGATGTCCTCGGCGGCGATGGTTTCACGCCGGATGCGGCTTTCGGCAAAGGCCACGTCCTCGGGTATGGATTTGTCGAGGTGGTGACAGACCATCAGCATATCCAGATGCTCTTCGACCGTGTTCACGGTGAAAGGCCGTGTCGGGTTGGTCGAGGAGGGCAGAACGTGGTTCTCGCCGCAGATTTTGATGATGTCGGGGGCGTGCCCGCCGCCCGCGCCTTCGGTGTGAAATGCGTGAATGGTGCGGCCTTTCATGGCGGCCACGGTGTTTTCGACGAAGCCGGATTCGTTCAGCGTGTCGGTGTGGATCATCACCTGTACGTCCATCGCGTCGGCCACCGAAAGGCAGCAGTCGATGGCGGCAGGGGTGGTGCCCCAATCCTCGTGCAGTTTCAGGGCGCAGGCCCCGGCCTTGACCTGTTCCTCCAGCGCGGCGGGCAGCGAGGCGTTGCCCTTGCCTGCAAAGGCCAGATTCATCGGGAAGGCATCCGCCGCCTGCAACATCCGCCCGATATGCCAAGGGCCGGGCGTGCAGGTGGTGGCCAGAGTCCCATGCGCCGGACCGGTGCCACCGCCCAGCATGGTGGTTAGTCCGGAATGCAGCGCATCCTCGATCTGCTGCGGGCAGATGAAGTGGATATGGCTGTCGAACCCGCCAGCGGTCAGGATGCGCCCCTCACCTGCAATGATCTCGGTGCCCGGGCCGATGATGATATCCACGCCGGGCTGAGTGTCAGGGTTTCCGGCCTTGCCGATCTTGGCAATGCGCCCGTCTTTCAGACCCACATCCGCTTTGTAGATGCCCGAGTGATCCACGATCAGCGCGTTGGTGATAACCGTATCCACGGCCCCCTCTGCGCGTGTGGCCTGAGACTGCCCCATTCCGTCGCGGATGACCTTGCCGCCGCCGAACTTGACCTCTTCACCATAAACGTCTTCGCGATGGCCCGTTTCGCTGAACCAGGCAGCGGTTGCACGATCAACGATCAGGTCTCTTTCCACCTCGATGATCAGGTCCGTGTCGGCCAGGCGCACTTTGTCACCCACGGTCGGACCGAACATTGCGGCATAGTCACTCCGACTGATCTTGCCCGGCATTTTTCAGAGCCCCCATGATATGCTTGTTGAAGCCGTAAATGTGACGTCGTCCGCCATAAGGCACGAGTATGACTTCGCGCATCTGCCCCGGCTCAAAGCGAACGGCGGTTCCGGCTGGAATATCCAGACGCATTCCCAAGGCCGCATAGCGATCGAATTCCAGCGCCGGATTGGCCTCGGCAAAGTGGTAGTGACTGCCGACCTGCACAGGGCGGTCGCCGGTGTTAGCCACCATCACGAGCCTCCCGCTGCGCCCGGCATTGAGCGTCAGCATTCCGTCTGCCGGGAAGATTTCTCCTGGGATCATTTCGGCAGCTTTGCGATCAGAGTAACCACGGCCAGTGCCACCAGCGCCAGACCAACGCCCAAGTTGGCGTAGTCGGTGCCATGCGCGTGAACATGGGTGCCGGTATGGGCGGCTGCAGGGCTTGCGAGTATCAGGGCGGGGAAGAGCATGCGAGTCATGTCAGAGTTCCTTTTTCAGCGAATGGGGTTGTGGACAGTCACCAATTTGGTGCCATCCGGGAAAGTGGCTTCGACCTGAACCTCGTGGATCATCTCGGGCACGCCTTCCATGCACTGGCCGCGGGTGATCACCTCGGCCCCGGCCTGCATCATGTCTGCGACCGAGCGCCCGTCACGCGCACCTTCGACCACAGCATCAGTGATTAGGGCGATGGCCTCGGGGTGGTTCAGCCGAACGCCGCGGGCCAGCCTTTTGCGGGCGACCTCGGCGGCCATGGCGACCATCAGTTTGTCTTTTTCGCGAGGGGTCAGATTCATATCAGATCATCCAGCATCGGGGAAGCGTGTCGTTGTTCAAGCGCCGCAGCACCGGCATCAGTGTGCGGCGCAGGGCAAAACTGTTCTCGGCCAGTACCCGGATCACCAGCAGGTCATCTTGGATCAGGCTGGCTCCCGCTGCGTCGGGCAGCATCCGGCGGACAGGGTCGATTTGGCCCTCCGCAGTTGATGAGGCAAAAACGATCAGCGCCATCGCACCGGCACCCTCTGCAATGTGAGGTTTAGCCAAATGAGCGTGTAGATCGCCCGCGAACCGCGTGGCATCCAAAAAAAGGGGCGTGTTTCCACGTCGGAGCTCGATCCGATCGAGCAGGCGGATATCGGTCAATGTCTCACCCATGGCGGCGCGTCCGAAGATCAGCGGTTCCACTACCAGCGCACTTGCGTCCGGCGCCATTTCGACCAGCAACCTGCGGTCCAAGGCGCTGCCGTCAAACAGGATGGTTTCCTGCGGTAGCCAGTTCAGCCGAGCACCGGCCTCGACGCTCAGGTGGTTTGAGACTTGGCCATATGGTCCGGGCTGTGCCTTGTAGGCGCGTTCGCAAGCCTGTGTCGTCAACGTAAGGGTCGTGCCTACAGCGGCGTGACCGGTGAACCGGAACGCATCTCCACCTGTAATCCCGCCTGCCGTGTTTAGCAGAACTGCATCCAACCCCACGTCATCACTTCTGGGGAACAGGCACTTGAACGAACCTGATTGGCGGAAACCGTCCAAAACCGTCCTGTTGCCCAATTTCTTGGCGCTCAGACGAATCGCACCCTGGGCCCGTGGTGGTGTCGCTCCCTGTGTGGGCAATATGGAGGCAAGATGGGTGATGGCACACCTGCGGGGTTAGGATTTGTGCCTCATGTTTCACCGCTGTGGCGTCGGAACTCTATTCTGCGTTGCCGCATTTGGGTGGCATTCCGCGATGGCTGATTAATTTTTGAACACATGGCGAAACAAGGGGCTAAAAATTAAGCAGGTGCTGCCAAATTTACCGATTGGGTGTCAGTCAATTTGCCAAGATTGCTGCAATGCGGAAACCGTGTGGATGCCCGCCGAGAAGATGAACCGGGGGTGTGTGACGGCTGCGCGAATTGGACCTCGGACACAACCGCCACACGGAACGCAACAACAGTTGCGGGGAACAGGTAGAAGAAGAGCGCGCTTTTGCGCAAGCCCTCTCCTGTGATCCCGCCAGGAGGCTTACATGTCATTTCTAAAATCCACCCTCGCCGGATCGGCGGTTTTTGCTGCCATGGCTACGGCTGCGCTGTCGGCAGAGGATACAATCAAGGTCGGCGTTCTGCATTCGCTGTCAGGCACAATGGCGATCTCGGAAACCACGCTGAAAGACACAATGCTGATGCTGATCGACCAGCAAAACGCAAAGGGCGGCCTGCTGGGCAAGCAGCTTGAGGCGGTTGTGGTCGACCCGGCATCCGACTGGCCCCTGTTCGCAGAAAAGGCCCGTGAGCTGCTGACCGTGCACGACGTGGACGTGATCTTTGGTAACTGGACTTCGGTCAGCCGCAAATCTGTACTGCCGGTGATCGAAGAACTGAACGGCCTGTTGTTCTATCCGGTTCAGTATGAGGGCGAGGAAAGTTCGAAAAACGTGTTCTACACCGGTGCTGCCCCGAACCAGCAGGCCATCCCTGCGACGGACTATTTCCTGGAGGAACTGGGGGTCGAGAAATTCGCTCTGCTCGGCACAGACTATGTCTACCCCAGGACCACCAACAATATTCTGGAAAGCTATCTGAAGGGCAAAGGCATCGCGGACGAGGATATCTTCGTCAACTACACCCCCTTTGGTCATTCTGACTGGTCCAAGATCGTGGCAGACGTAGTCGCTCTGGGTGCGGATGGTAAGAAAGTCGGCGTGATCTCGACCATCAATGGAGACGCGAACATCGGCTTCTACAAGGAACTGGCAGCGGCTGGCGTTTCGGCGGACGACATCCCGGTCGTGGCCTTCTCGGTCGGTGAGGAAGAACTCTCGGGTCTGGATACCACCAACCTGGTCGGTCACCTGGCCGCGTGGAACTACTTCCAGTCCGCAGATACCGACGTGAACGCCGAATTCGTCGAAACATGGAAAGCCACCATGGGTGAAGACCGCGTGACAAACGACCCGATGGAAGCGCATTACATCGGCTTCAACATGTGGGTGAACGCCGCGACCGAAGCTGGCTCGACTGAGGTCGACGCTGTGCGCGCGGCCATGTACGGGCAGGAATTCCCGAACCTGACCGGCGGCACCGCCGTGATGCTGCCGAACCACCACCTGGCGAAACCGGTTCTGATCGGTGAAATTCAGGAAGACGGCCAGTTCGACATCATCAGCGAAACCGACGTTGTGGCGGGCGACGCCTGGACCGATTTCCTGCCGGAATCGGCAGTGCTGAAATCGGATTGGAAAGATCTGGGTTGCGGTATGTACAACACCGAGACCGAGACCTGCGTTCAGACCCTGTCGAACTACTAATCCTCTCGCAAGGCGGGTGTAAGCGCCCGCCTTGCCCAAGACACTCGGGTTTCACCACATGTTACGACTATTCCTTGCGGGCCTCGCAATCCTGTGCGCCTGCCTGACCGCCAACGCGCAAGAGGGCGGTTTGCAACCGATCCTGCAAGAGCATCAGGAGATCATCGCCAAAAGCTCGCGCAAGACGATCAAGCCGGCGATTGATGCGATTGCCGCCAGTGGCTTGCCGCAGGCGCAAGTGATGCTTGAGACATGGGCCGCCAAGAACATGTGGATGCGCAAGTCGGATGGTTACTTCTTCGCAGGCACAAAGGCCGAGGGGCGGTCTTATGAGCTGACCGACTTCGATACCGGCGAGGTCGTAGGTACTTTCGAGAAATCCGACCTGAAACAGTTGAAACCCAACAGCGGTATCCGCGCGATGATCGGCACCGCGCTGGTGCAATTCCAGTTGATGGACCCAAGCCGCGCCAAGCGGTCCGCAGCGCTGCGTTCCATTCAGCGTGATCCTGATGGGACTTTGCTGGAGCCGTTGAGGGCCTCGATAGAAGAAGAACCCGACGCCGGTCTGAAAGCGCAGAAGCAACGGCTCGAGCGGTTGCTGACCATTGGCTACGAAGATGACACAGCGGCGCGGGTCGCTGCGATCGAAGAAATGTCGGACGATCTGGGCGTTGACGTCCGCGCCGCGTTGAACCCTCTGGTCGTGACCAAAAGGCAGGTTGCTGCCGAGATTCCTGCGGACGCCAACATCGCCACCATACTTGAGCCGGGCTCGGATGCGCTGAGCGAGACCGACGCATACGACCTGCTGGTCGCGCATGATCTGGCCGCCCCGCACGTTTCGCCCGAAGGTATCCGCGCTGCGTTATCCGCCAATATCGACGGTGGCCGGGTCGGTGGTGTCCCGGTTGCGCAGCTGAACTCCGACGCGTCACGTGCGCAGGCCTATGCCGCACTCGCTCAGGCCGGAGTGGTTCCTGCTCTGGTCACGCAGGCCGATGTCGAGGCCGCGCTGGGCGCGCATGTGTTCTTTGAGACATATGTGGAGCCTTCACCCGAAGTAACTGCTGCCGCCGAAAAGGCGCTGGAGCAGATCGAGCTGAAGGTTAGTCTTAACCAGACGCTCGACTTGACGCTGGACGCGATATCGCTGGCCTCGATCTATTTTCTTGCCGCCATCGGCCTTGCCATCACGTTCGGCGTGATGGGCGTGATCAACATGGCTCATGGCGAGTTCATCATGATGGGCGCGTACACAGGTTACGTGGTACAACAATTCATTCCGGACCATACACTGTCGATCATCTTCGCCATCCCGATGGCCTTTGCCGTCACCTTCGCCATGGGCGTCGCGATGGAGCGGTTGGTGATCCGCTGGCTTTATGCCCGTCCGCTGGAGACCTTGCTGGCGACCTTCGGCATCTCGATTGCCCTGCAACAGCTGGCCAAGAACATTTTTGGCACGCAGGCCCGCCCGCTGACAGCGCCCGGTTGGCTGGACGGGGCGTGGGTGATGAACGATGTGGTTTCGATCAGCTATATCCGCATCGCGATTTTCGTGCTGGCGATGATCTTTCTGGGGCTGTTCCTGTATATCATGAAACGCACACGGCTGGGGCTTGAGATGCGCGCGGTGACGCAGAACCCGCGTATGGCAGGGTCGATGGGCATCAATCCGGGTCGGGTGAATATGCTGACTTTCGGACTGGGCTCGGGCATCGCCGGGATTGCCGGCGTCGCGATTGGCTTGTTCGCCAAGGTCACCTCCGATCTGGGCAGCGACTACATCGTGCAAAGCTTCATGACTGTGGTTGTCGGTGGTGTCGGCAACATCTGGGGCGCGCTGGCGGGTGCCGGGATGATCGGCTTCCTGCAAAAGGGGATCGAGTGGATGAACCCGTCGAACACCCTCGCGGCGCAGACCTACATGATCATCTTCATCATCATTTTCATCCAGTTCCGGCCACGGGGCATCATCGCCCTCAAAGGCCGCGCGGCGGGGGATTGAGTCATGGAACGCAGTTTTGTTGCCAAGAACCCTTCGGTGCTGGTCTTTCTGGCCATCTTGTCCCTGTTTACCATCGCCGTGACCGTCCTGTCCGAAGGGTTCGGGATCGGTGTGATTTCGACCAGCTTCGTCAAGACGCTGGGCAAGACCCTGTGCCTGTGCCTGATCGCTGTGGCAATGGATTTGGTCTGGGGCTTCACCGGCATCCTGTCACTGGGGCATTTCGCTTTCTTCGGGCTGGGTGGTTACATGATCGGCATGTGGTTGATGTATGAACGCACCCGCCTGATCGTGGTTGAGTCGCTGTCGCAAGCCGACATCCCGCCAACATCTGCTGAGGTCGTGGACGCCATCGGCACACAAATCTTCGGCGTTGTCGGTTCGTCGGAGTTCCCTCTGATCTGGGCCTTCTCGGACAGTCTGGTGCTGCAATTGTCGCTGGTCGTGTTGGTGCCCGGTCTGCTGGCGCTGATCTTCGGTTGGCTTGCCTTCCGCAGTCGGGTGACGGGCGTCTACCTGTCGATCCTGACGCAGGCGATGACGCTGGCACTGGCGCTGTACCTTTTCCAAAATGACAGTGGCTTGCGTGGCAACAACGGTTTGTCGGGTTTGCAGAACCTGCCGGGCATTACCGCCTCGCAGGACGTGGTGTCGATCTGGTTCCTTTGGGCTTCGGCGTTGGCCTTGGGGCTGGGCTACATGCTGGCGGCGTGGATCGTGTCGGGCAAGTTCGGCTCGGTTATCCGCGGCATCCGCGATAACGAGGCACGGGTGCGGTTCCTTGGTTACTCGGTCGAGGTCTACAAACTGGTCGTCTTCACCCTGACCGCCTGCATCGCGGCCATCGCGGGTGCGCTGTATTACCCGCAGGCGGGCATCATCAACCCCGAGGAAATGGCCCCCATCGCTTCGATCTATCTGGCCGTTTGGGTTGCCATCGGCGGACGGGGCCGTCTATACGGTGCGGTTATCGGCGCGGCCTTCGTCAGCTTGCTCAGCACGTGGTTTACCGGCGGGCAGGCCCCGGACATCCCGCTGGGCTTCAACACGATCAAATGGGTCGATTGGTGGCAGGTGCTGTTGGGTGTGTCCTTCGTGCTGGTCACGCTGTTCGCCCCGCAAGGGATCGGAGGGCTGTTCGACCTCTGGACCAATCGCCGCCATCCGGACCGCCACGGCGCCAATCTAGGTCCCGACGACGGCGCCTTGCGTGAGAAGGAGGCCAGCCAATGAACACCCTGCTAGAGGTCAGCGGCGTTTCCGTTACCTTCGACGGGTTCCGCGCCATCAATAACCTGTCTTTCCAGATCGGCGAGGCCGAGCTGCGCGCCGTGATTGGCCCGAACGGGGCGGGCAAGACAACCTTCATGGATATTGTCACCGGCAAGACCAGGCCGGATGAGGGGCGTGTGATCTGGGGCGAGAAATCCGTGTCCCTGCTGCGGATGAGCGAGGCCAAGATCGCTCAGGCGGGCATCGGGCGAAAGTTCCAGAAACCCACCGTGTTCGAAGATCAGACCGTTCAGGAAAACCTGCTGATGGCCCTGAAGAACAAACGCGGTTGGCTGGGGGTTCTGTTCTTTCACCCCTCCGCAGGCGATCTGGAGAAAGTCGAAGAACTGGCAACCGAGATTGGCCTTAAGTACGAACTAACACGCAAGTCCGGCGAACTGAGTCACGGGCAAAAACAGTGGCTCGAAATCGGCATGCTGCTGGCGCAGGAACCGCGCCTGTTGTTGGTCGATGAACCAGCGGCCGGGATGACCCCGCAGGAGCGCGAACACACGACCGATCTGCTGGTACAGGCGGCCAAGACCCGCGCCGTAGTAGTCGTAGAACATGACATGGAATTCGTCCGCCGCCTTAACTGCAAGGTCACGGTGCTGCACGAAGGCTCGGTTCTGGCCGAGGGGTCGCTTGACCACGTGACTTCTAATCAGAACGTCATCGACGTTTATCTGGGGCGCTGAACAATGCTGCAACTTACCGAGCTCACTCTGCACTACGGGCATTCACAAATCCTATACGGCATCTCGATGGAGGCCGCGCTGGGCGAAGTGACCTGCGTGATGGGCACCAATGGCGTGGGCAAGACCAGTCTGATCAAAGCGATCTCGGGCACGCATCCCCGCTCTGGTGGCGAGGTGGAACTGAACGGCGAGGAACTGGGCATCTTGCCCGCGCACAAAATGGCGTGGAAAGGGGTGGCTTACGTGCCGCAGGGGCGTGAAATCTTTCCATTGCTCACAGTCTGCGAAAATCTGGAAACCGGTTTTGCCTGTTTGCCAGCCAGCGAGCACTTCATCCCGGACGAAATATTCGAGCTGTTCCCGGTGCTCAAGAAAATGCAGAACCGGCGCGGCGGTGACTTGTCGGGCGGTCAGCAACAGCAACTGGCCATCGCGCGAGCGTTGATCACCAAGCCGCGTTTGTTGCTGTTGGACGAACCGACCGAAGGTATCCAGCCCAACATCATCCAGCAGATCGGAGAGGTGATCCGGCATCTGCGCACGAAGGGGGATATGGCCATTGTCTTGGTCGAACAGTATTTCGATTTCGCCTATGATCTCGCCGACCGGTTCGTCGTTTTAAGGCGCGGGGAAATCCTGATGTCGGGCCTCAAATCCGAGCTTTCTCGCGATCAGGTCTTGCAAGGCGTCACGGTTTAGGGTCCTGTCGCTCGGGCAGTGCAACACCCATTCTGATACCTGACGTTCATCAGGTGATCATCGGCTTGCCTGATCGTCTAAATTGCTGCGGCGCAAAAATTTCAAAAATATGTATTTTTTTGAATTGTTTATGATTATCGATGCCTATTTTGTTTACACTTCGTCATTTTGTTTGTGCATTTGTTTACATAACATTCTTTCATTTTGAATAGGTTATTGGTGATTTTTCAAAACCGCCTCCATACTCAAATTCGCGTGAAACCGCGTTTTCGCCCGCTGGAAGAGGAGCCAGAGGTCGAAAGAAAGGGAAATGGGAGGAATGAATGACTAACAAATCTGTCACACGCCGCGGCGTGCTGAAGTCCGGTGCAGTCGCAGGCACCGGTCTGGCCCTGCCTACGATCTTCACGGCTTCGTCGGCTGCTGCTTTCACCAACGAACCGACGGGGTCATCCGTCACTCTGGGTTTCAATGTTCCCCAGACCGGTCCTTATGCCGAAGAAGGGAATGACGAGCTGTTGGCGCAACAGCTGGCGGTCGAGCATCTGAACGGTGAAGGCGATGGCGGTTGCCTGAACACCTTCTCGTCCAAGGCGCTGCAAGGGAACGGCATCTTGGGCAAAAAGGTAGAGTTCGTCACCGGCGACACCCAGACCAAATCTGACGCCGCGCGCGCATCGGCGAAGTCGATGATCGAAAAAGACGGCGCGATCATGATCAACGGTGGTTCGTCCTCGGGCGTGGCTGTTGCGGTTCAGGGTCTGTGCCAAGAGGCGGGCGTGATCTTCATGGCCGGTCTGACCCACGCCAACGACACAACAGGCAAGGACAAGAAGGCCAACGGTTTCCGCCATTTCTTCAATGCCTACATGTCAGGGGCCGCACTGGCGCCCGTGTTGGCGGCTGAGATGGGCAAGGAACGCCGCGCTTACCACCTGACGGCCGACTACAACTGGGGCTGGACCCAGGAAGAGTCGATCGTCGCCTCGACCGAAGCCTTGGGATGGGAAACGGTCAACACGGTCAAGACACCACTCGCGTCAACAGACTTCTCGTCCTACATCGCTCCGGTTCTGAACTCGGGCGCGGACGTGCTGGTTCTGAACCACTATGGCGGCAACATGGTGAACTCGCTGACCAACGCGATTCAGTTCGGCTTGCTCGACAAGGTGGCCAACGGTAAAGACTTCAAGATTGTCGTACCGCTGTATTCCGAACTGATGGCCGCCGGTGCGGGCGAGAACATCAAGGGCGTTCTGGGTTCGATGAACTGGAACTGGCAGCTACAGGATGAAGGCACCAAGGCCTTTGTTAAGTCGTTCGGTGAAAAGTACGGCAAGCCGCCGTCCAACTCGGCCCAGACCTGCTATGCGCAGGTGCTGCTCTATGCAGATGCGGTTGAGCGTGCGGGCACCTTCAACCCCTGCGGTGTCGTTGAGGCTCTGGAAGACTTTGAGTTCGACGGGTTGGGCAACGGTCCGACTTGGTACCGTGGCGCCGATCACCAGTGCTTCAAAGATGTGCTGGTTGTGCGCGGCAACCAAAACCCGACCAACGCCTATGACACGCTCGAGATTGTCGAGATCACGCCGCGTGCGCAGGTCGAATACGATCCGGAACACCCGATGTTCGCCGGTGGCGATCTGGGTAAGTGCAACCCGGGCGCATAAAGTCTTTGACTGATGTCTGACCGCCGAACCGGCGGCCAGACCCCCTGTGGCCGGGATATCGGTCCCGGTCACTTCCACTAAATCCACGCTGACCAACCCTGAGGTGGGGCCAATGGACGCCATCCTACTGCAAATTCTCAACGGTCTGGACAAGGGCTCGGCTTATGCGCTGATCGCGCTGGGCTTGACGCTTATCTTCGGGACGCTTGGCGTCGTGAACTTTGCCCACGGGGCGTTGTTCATGATCGGTGCATTCTGTGCCGTGACCTTGCAGAAGGTCATGAACCTGAGCTTTGTGACCATCGACGAAACTCAGACCGACTTTCTAGGCAACCCTCTGAAGGTTGAAACACCCTATGTCGAGGCCTGGTTCGGCCCCGAGGTCGGCGCATCAATCATCGACTGGTCTGTCCCGTTAGCCATCCTGTTCGCGATCCCGATCATGCTGTTCGTCGGCTATGTGATGGAGCGCGGGCTGATTAAACATTTCTACAAGCGCCCCCACGCAGACCAGATTCTTGTGACATTCGGTTTGGCCATCGTGTTGCAAGAAATCGTCAAGTATTTCTTCGGTGCCAACCCGATCCAGACCCCGCCGCCTGACGCGCTGAGCGGATCTGTCGATCTGGGTACCATGATCGGCTTCGATCCGAATGCAATCATCTATCCGATCTGGCGTCTGGTCTATTTCGGGTTCGCAGTGGGGATTATCGGAGCAGTGTTCTCGTTCCTGCAATTCACAACCTTTGGCATGGTCGTGCGCGCCGGGATGGCAGACCGGGAAACCGTGGGCCTGCTGGGCATCAATATCGACCGTCGCTTTACCATCATGTTCGGCATCGCCGCTGCGGTGGCGGGGTTGGCCGGGGTGATGTACGGGCCGCTTAACCCACCGAACTATCATATGGGCATGGACTTCCTGGTCCTCAGCTTCGTTGTGGTTGTTGTCGGTGGCATGGGCTCATTGCCCGGAGCGGTGCTTGCGGGCTTCCTGCTGGGTATTCTTGAGAGTTTCGCCTCGACCACGTGGGCCACCACCACGATCCCGGGCATCAATCAGATCATCATCTACCTTGTCGCCATCATTGTGCTTCTGACACGCCCGCGCGGGCTGATGGGGCGCAAAGGCGTGATGGAGGACTAAGTCATGTTGGGACTGAACAAAAAAGACACCAGCCTGCTGATCATCGTAGCGATCCTGACCCTGCTGGCCCCCTTCATCCTGAACCCGTTCCCCGAGGGCAGCGCCATGGCGCAGTTCAACGCGGGGTACCCCGATCTGATGCAACGGTTTGTGATCTTTGGCATCTTTGCCATCGGCTTCAACATCCTGTTCGGCTTGACCGGATACCTGTCCTTTGGCCACGCGGCGTTTTTAGGGGTGGGCTCTTACTCAGCCGTTTGGATGTTCAAACTGCTCAGCTATAACGTCATCCCCGCCATCGCGCTGAGCGTGGTGGTCGCCGGGCTGTTCTCACTGCTGATCGGTTTTGTCAGCCTGCGGCGGTCGGGCATTTATTTCTCGATCCTGACGCTGGCCTTCGCGCAAATGAGCTTTGCGCTGGCCTATTCGGTGTTGTCGAACCCGAAATTCAACCTTACCAACGGGGAAACCGGCCTGCAGGTCTATGCGGACGACCCGCAGATCCTGCAGGGGGCAAACGCACCGGACCTGCCGCATCTCTTTGGCTTGCCGATGCGCGCGACTTACACGATGGATGTGGGCGCATGGAGTTTCGACTTCAATGCAGGCTACTACCTGTGCGCTGTCATCATGATGGCGGTGTTCTATCTGGCCATTCGTATCTTCCGCTCACCCTTTGGTATGATGCTGCGGGCGGTAAAGTCAAACCAGCAGCGAATGAACTATACCGGCCTGAACTCCAAGCCTTATACACTGGCGGCCTTTGTAATCTCCGGTATGTATGCCGGTCTGGCAGGTGGTCTGATGGCGGCGATGGACCCGCTGGCCGGGGCTGAACGTATGCAGTGGACCGCCTCGGGTGAGGTCGTGCTGATGACCATCCTGGGCGGAACCGGTACGCTGATCGGTCCAGTACTGGGCGCGGGCTTCATCAAGTATTTCGAAAACATCTTCTCGAAGATCAACGACAACGTCTTGCACAGCTGGTTCGCCTTCCTGCCGGACGGGTTGGAGGACGCGGTTGTCTTCCTGATCCATCCGTTCATCGGCAAGGGTTGGCACCTGACTCTGGGCATCCTGTTCATGCTGGTGGTGATCTACCTGCCAGGCGGTCTTGTTGAAGGCGGTCAGCGACTGCTGAACAAGTTCAAACGCAGAAAAACAGGCACCGACGATGCGCCGTCGGGCAAAACAGAGCCGGCGGAATAGGGGGCGGATCATGGCAATTCTACGCGTCAAAGACGTGAGCAAACGCTTCGGTGGCCTCAAGGCGCTGACGGACGTGAACCTCAATGTCGAAGAGAACTCGGTTCACGCCATCATCGGCCCCAACGGGGCGGGCAAGTCGACCCTGCTGAACTGTCTGGTGGGCAAGCTGATGCCAGATACCGGGTCGGTGCTGTTCGACAACAACTCGGTGCTGGGGCTGGAGCCTTTCCAGATCAACCAGATGGGCATCAGCCGTGTGTTCCAGACGCCTGAGATTTTCGGCGAGCTGACGGTGATGGAAAACATGCTGATCCCGATCTTCGCCATGCGGGACGGCGCGTTCCGGATGCACGCCTATGAGACCATCGCCAATGAAAAGGAGGTTGTCGAACAGGCCGAGGCGATGCTGGAAGAGATGAACATGGCCGATAAACGTGAGATGCATGCAGCCTCGCTGTCTCGGGGTGACAAACGTCGGTTGGAGATCGGCATGTGCCTCAGCCAGAACCCGCGGCTATTGCTGCTGGACGAACCAACGGCGGGCATGGCGCGGGCTGACACCAACAACACGATTGATCTGCTGAAACAGATCAAGGACGAGCGTGACATCACCATCGCCATCATCGAGCACGACATGCATGTGGTCTTCAGCCTGGCCGAACGCATCACGGTTCTGGCGCAAGGGACGCCTCTGGTTGAAGACATTCCGGAAAACATCCGTGGGAACCCCAAGGTCCGCGAGGCCTATCTGGGCGAGGCTGCGTAAGGAAAAGCTATGAACGAGAAACCTGACTTTTCGAGAAACGCCAACAAGGCCAGCACCGCCCCTGCTTTTCTGTCGGTGTGGGACATGCACTCCTACTATGGTGAAAGCTATATCGTGCAGGGCGTCAGCTTTAATGTGCATGAAGGCGAAATCCTTGCGTTGCTGGGGCGCAACGGGGCAGGCAAGACCTCGACCCTTCGGTCGATTGCGCGGGTTGGCGAGCCGGAAGTGCGCCATGGCGAGATCTGGCTGGACCACCAGCCGTTGCATAAAATGACGAGCTATGAGGCTGCTGCCGCTGGGCTGGGACTTGTGCCCGAGGACAGACGGATTATCCCTGGCCTGACGGTCGAGGAAAACCTGCAACTGGCTCAGATCGCGCCGCCAATCGGTTGGTCGCTGGAGCGTCTTTACGAGTTATTCCCAAGGTTGGGCGAGCGTCGTAAACAGGAAGGCGTGACGCTGTCGGGTGGCGAGCAGCAGATGCTGTCGATTGCCCGCGCGCTGGCGCGGGACATCAAGGTGCTGCTGCTGGACGAACCCTATGAAGGGCTTGCGCCGGTCATTGTGGACGAGATCGAAAAGACGCTGATCCACGTCAAGCAACAGGGCATGACCACGATCATCGTCGAGCAAAATGCCGTCCGGGCGCTGGAGCTGGCGGACCGGGCGATCATCCTGGATACTGGCAGCATCGTGTTCGATGGGTCGGCGAATGAAGTGCTGGAAAACACGCAACTGCGTGAGGAGTATCTGGCGATCTGAGACGCGCCGGATCACCTGTTCAGCACTTTCCTCGGGGGAGGGCGTAAGGCGGAGTGGGATGACCACTCCGCCTTTTGCTGTCGCGTCTCCTGCGCCCGGCAAGCCCGCTTTGCAGCCGAATGTTTGAGAGCAACCCACCAGTTGACCTGAATTGGCAAAAAAAGGAACGTGATTTCAACGCTCTTTGGCGGGCTACGGGAAACCCCCAATATCGACTGTCGTGTCGATTCGTTATCTGTGATGTATCAAAAGGGTTATCCCGGACGATACCACTTTTCCCCTGTGAGGGGCTGGCTACTTACCCCCTCGGCCGGCCCCTCAGTCACCTCCGAGAAATGCCGGCCTCTCTCTTGGAAACGACCTTCAGGCGTTGTGTCCAAGCGATTGCAGCACAGATCTGACAAGCGCAGGCAGTTCCGATGAGTCTTCATAACTGACTGTGTGCGGAATCTCGGCAATCGGTGATTTTCGATAGCCTTCGGTGAAAAGCAAAAACGGCACTTCTGCGCGCCGGGCGGTTTCAGCGTCGACCTCGCTGTCGCCGACAAACAGTTGTGGTCCGGCGATTCTGACGGCGGCAAAACTGGCCTCAAGATGGGCCGGGTCAGGTTTGCGGGTATTCAGGCTGTCTCCGCCAATGATAGTGGCAAAGTGCGGGGCGAGACCCAACGCCTCCAACACATGGCGGGCTGGGGCTTCGGGTTTGTTCGTGCAGACGCCCATAACGCAGCCCATATCACGCAATTCTACCAGTGCCTGCAGGACGCCAGGGTAGACAACGGTCTTATCACTCGACGCGGCGTTGTAGTGTTCCAGCGTCTTTCGGGACAGCTCGGCATGGCGGTCCATTGGCAGATCGCAATGGCGGATCACCCGCTCAACCAATTTGGGCAGACCTTTGCCCACAAACTGTTTGATCTGTTCCTGAGGAAGTGGCGCGACACCGGTGTCTTGAAGCATCCTGTTTGTGGCCGCGGCAATGTCCGGAAGGCTGTCCACCAGCGTTCCGTCCAGATCGAACATGATTGTCGCGCTCATCGGCTGCCCCTTTGGTGTCATTTTCCACGGAACAGGTAAACTGTCTGAATTTCTAGCGCAATCAAGCAGGTTTGTAGAATCTGCAGAACGTTCTTGACATACCTGACTAAAATAATCAGATTACTCAGGAAGTCGTCAGCCAACCCTTTACTCGGGTGAGCCAAAACACAGAAAACCGCAAACAGATTAAGGCATTTCGCCCCAGACCTCTGGAGTTGTCCTGATGAATATGCAGAACCCGAATCCCAGCCAATCCTACGCCGTGTCCATGCTTCCTGCCCATAAGGCCGAAGATCTGACCAAGGGTGGGAACCTTGCCCATATCGAGCTGGGCGATCAGCTGTATACGCTGCGCATCACCCGCGCTGGTAAGTTGATCCTGACGAAATGAGCGAGCCGACTTCTCGGGGCGGGGCGGCCGTTGGTCGCCTTTCTGACCTCAACCCTATCGAAGCCGGAGCTGTGATGTATCTGCGACTCTGGGGCGATGGGGTACAGGGCCGCGCGGACGCCGCCAGTGACTTTGAGATTGCGCTGGGCATGGAATGTGGCCGCGCCGCTATGATGACGTTGGATCATCTGTGCTCGCTCTGCGCGCATCATGGGCGTCGTCCGCTTGTCCGTCACGGGCGGAGTTGTTCCTGTCTGGGTGCGGATGAGAATTGTTTTGCGCAGATGATTGGAGCAGCCTCCGAAGGCGCACGCGAAGACGCGATGATGATGGCGTCGTTGATCGTGAGGCCGGATTTTGCACCTGCTCTGGCCTCATTGTCCGAAGAATTGGGGCTGGCCTTGCGGCGCATGGCTGCTTCCGTTCCGCTGCCTACAACCGGGCATCAACCGCCCGCAGCCGTGCTTCACTAAGCAGCGGACCCGCGAAAACAATACCCCGGTGCTCAATTGGCGGCGGGGTTTTGTATTTTGTCAGCAGCACCCACACCCTGCGTGATGATGGTGATGGTCGCAGACCGGAGGAGGGCTATGGTCACCTACCTCAGTCAGCACGTCCCGCAGCGCCCAGAGGATCATGTCGACATCCTCGGCCTCGATCGTCAGTGGCGGGCGGATTTTCAGGATATTGTCCTTTGGCCCTTCGCTGCCGATCAGAATGCGGTGATCACGCATGCGGTTCTTGATGTATTTACAGATCTCGGTGCCTTCCGAGCCGTCGGAGTTGATCAATTCTACCCCCAGAAACAGCCCCATGCCGCGCACATCGCCAACGCAACCAAACTCGGATTCAATTTTGTGCAGGCCGTCCATCAGGCGTGTACCCATTTCGCGGGCGTTCTCCTGAAGCCCTTCGTCATCGACGATGTCCAGAACCTCTTTGCCGATCCGGCAGGATAGGGTCGAGCCGCCAAAGGTCGAGAAGAACTCGATCCCGTTGTCGAAGCTCCGGGCAATTTCCTTTGTAGTCACCAGCACGCCCAGCGGGTGTCCGTTGCCGATGGGCTTTCCCATGACAACGATATCCGGCAACGCACTTTGATGTTCGAAGCCGAAATAGTACTCGCCCAAACGTCCCAACCCGGTCTGTACTTCATCCGCGATGCAGACACCGCCCGCAGCGCGGATTTTCTCATAAACCGCAGGCAAGTAGCCCTTGGGGGGAATGATCTGACCGCCGACCGAAGGAAACGTCTCGGCGATGAAACCGGCCACGTCCTGACCCTTGCTCTGCAAGGCAGCAACCGCTCTATCCACCAAATCGGCGTATTTCTGAGCGCGGTCCGGATCATCGCGTTTGAAAGACCCACGGTAGTCGTCCGCAACCTCGACCAGTTCGACCCAATCCGCCTGTCCAACACCACCCGGCTTGTTGAACTTATAGGCCGAGATTGCAACGGCAGCGTTTGTATTGCCGTGATAGCCATGATCGGGGGTCACTATCCCGTTGGCGCCGGTATGAGCCCGGGCCAACCGCAGGGCCAGTTCATTGGCCTCTGTGCCCGAGTTGACGAAGAAGCAGACCTCGAAGTGGTTCGGCAGTTTCGATAGCACCTTGTCGGCAAAGGCCGTTTGTGCCGGATGCAGATAACGGGTGTTCGAGTTCATCCGCTTCAGCTGATCGGCCGCCACCGCTTGGATGCGCGGATGCGCGTGACCCACATGGGGGACGTTGTTGTATGCGTCCAGATATGGACGGCCCCATTCGTCGAATAAGTGGTGTTTCCAGCCCCTTACCAACATGACTGGATCATCATAGGTCAGGCTGAGATTGCTGCCGAAATGATCGTGCCGGCCCTGCAGGATCGTTTGCTTGTCTGTCGGGCGGTAGAACACCTTGTCGTCCGGCAGGTTCAACATCGCCGCAGGGTTGGGGCAGACGGCGTGCCATAGCTCCATCTCATCCGGATCGCCGACACCGGGCCAGTCGGTCTGCATCCCGTCCGTTGTCAGAGCAAGTTGGAAATGCACATGTGGTGCCCAGCCTCCGTTTTGGCTGGCGTCACCCAACCGTGCAAAGGCCGCGCCCTGCGCCACCGGGTCGCCCGGTTTCAACCGGTCACAGACCTCAGGGTCCAGATGCCCATAGAGTGTATAGAATGGATCACCTTCGGGCGTTTCATGGTGCAGGATCACAACGCCGCCATAGTCCAGATGGGCATCCCTGTTTTCGACCGCTTCGACCCGACCACTCATCGGCGAGTGCAGCACAGTACCTGCGAGGGCGAACACATCCACAGCCAGATGCACCGTGCGCCGGTCCGAGGCTTTCCATGGCCCCTTGCGGAACCCAGGCTCGGCATAGATCAGGCGTGGTTCATTGTAGTAGCCGAGCCAGAGCCCCTCACCGAATTCTTCACCTACTCGCGCGGCTTCTTCCAGCGGCATATGGAACGGGTTTTGCGGCCATGTCGAGTTTTCAACCGATAGCGAGCCCATAGGCACATCGCTAAGGTCCTGAGCGAACATCGGGGCGAACTGACCGCGGTGCTCGGACAGATAAGCGTGGATGCGCTCGGCCCCGTCCGTGACAGGCAGGCCACAGGCCGCGCGCAGCCGCGCCGACATCAGGTCGCCATTCACACCCGTATTTTCCAGGAACCGCCAAGCGGGTCCCTGACTGATCGTCACATAGGGGTCGTCCGGGTTCTCAACGGCCATGAGGGTCGAGTTCACAACGGAGACTGCCAACCGCATTCGCAGCGACGGCCAGATCAGATCGATCTCATCGGGACGCAACCGGTTGGCCGCGTGATACCCGCGCACCAATGCCGTCAGCGCGCGTTCGGGTTTTGGGTGGTCCAAAACGATATAGGCGCCTGAAATTGCCAGATCACAGACGCGCGGCGCCGCGCACATATCACCCAGATCAATCAGGCCCGAGATGCTCTGGCGCTGCCCCAACTCACCTTCGACCAGTATGTTGTAGTCATTGGCGTCATTGTGGATCGCCTGCTTGGGCAAGCCTGTCAGAAGACCCGATATTGCCTCAAACCTATCGCATATTTCTGACAGCAAGCCCCGACGAGCAGGATCGGCGATCACATCCAGTCGATCCGAGATCCAACCCGCCTGAGTCAGATCCCACTTAAACTCGGCACGATGCAACCCGTTGTGGGTAAACCGTTCCAGCGCCTTGTCGGTTGCGCCCAGAACACGGCCCAGTTTCAGGATCAATTCTTCGGATTTGGGTGCGGTCTTTGCATAGCACTGCCCTGGAAGGCATTCGAGCAGCCAGGCCAGCCGCCCGCGCCCCTCCGGGTCGGTGATCTCTGGCAGCAGCGCTCCGTTCAGGTCCGGGTAGACCTGGGGAAAGGGCAAGCCCGGCGCCTCACCCGCAATATGGGCCAGCGCCTTGACCTGAAGGTCGACGAATTCCGCTTCGCACCCTGCGCGCATGACCTTCAGCACGTAATCCTGGCCATTGGTGGCCCGAACCATGAAGTTCAGGTCATACTCGCCATCCAGCCGCGTCAATTTGGCGTCCAGCCCCCAATGCGCGCGCAGGGCACCTGCCCAGAATTCCGTCATGTCGCTCATCCGATTCCCTGTCCTTCTGTCATCGGGACCCCCTTCATCTGGCTTAAAATATCCTCGGGGGTGAATTGGCCCTACGGGCCAAGAGGGGGCAGACAGCCCCTTTATTGTCAGTCCAACGCGCGCAACCGTTTGAACAACGAGGATGTGTCCCACCGGCCACCGCCCAGCTTCTGCACATCCTTGTAAAACTGATCGACCAACGCCGTCAGAGGCAGCGACGCCCCGTTGTCATTTGCCTCATCCAGGCAGATTCCAAGGTCCTTGCGCATCCAGTCCACCGCAAAGCCATAGTCGAAATGATCGTCCAGCATCGTCTCGTGCCGGTTCACCATCTGCCAACTGCCGGCAGCGCCTTGACTGATCACTTCAACCACCGCGCGACCATCCAGCCCGGCTTTCTCGGCGAAATGCAGCGCTTCGCTCAGACCCTGAACCACACCAGCTATGGCGATCTGGTTGCTCATCTTGGTGAGCTGCCCTGCACCGCTTTCACCGATCCGGCGGCAGATTTTCGAATACACCTGCATCACTGGCTCGGCTGTGTCATAGGCGGCTTGATCACCGCCGCACATGATCGACAGAACACCGTTTTCCGCCCCAGCCTGGCCACCCGAAATCGGGGCGTCGACAAAGGCGACCCCCTGAGCCTTGGCGACGTCGTAAAGTTCATAGGTCACTTTGGCCGAGACCGTGGTGTGATCGACAAAGATCGCGCCCTCAGACATGCCGTGAAACGCCCCGCCTTCACCTGTGCATACGTTGCGCAGGTCGTCGTCATTGCCCACACAAGCAAGAACGATCTCGGCCCCTTTGGCGGCTTCTTCTGGGGTCTTGCCCATAGCGCCGCCATGTTCGGCAACCCATGCTTCTGCCTTGGATGTCGTACGATTATAGACGGTAACCTGATGCCCTGCGGCCTGCAGGTGGCCTGCCATAGGGTAGCCCATGACGCCCAGACCCAGAAACGCGACTTTTGTCATATTGGTGATCCTCTCTGCTGCCTGCGCCCATCTCGTTTTGGAAGGCTGAATTTTCAGTCAGAGACAAAGCAAAGCCACGCGCAAAGAGCAACCCCGCGTCAGGTTTTGCCACCCAAATCCTGCAGGATCGGACAATCCGGCCGGTCATCCCCGGCGCAAGCGTCGATCAGATGACCCAGCGTGTCACGCATTGCATTGAGATCGGCGATCTTGGCCTCGATCTGCGCCAGATGGGCACGAGCAACCTTTTTGACATCGGCACTGGCGCGGGTTTCGTCTTCGTACAGCGCCATCAGGGTGCGGCAATCTTCGATCGTGAACCCCAATGCACGCGCACGGCCCAGAAAATTCAGCTTGTGCACATCCTGATCGCGGAAACGGCGATAGCCGTTGGCGTCGCGCATCGGTTTGATCAGACTGATATCTTCGTAATACCGGATCGTCTTGGCAGGCAGACCGGTCCGGGTTGCCACGTCTCCAATATTCATGTCGTCACCGTTTGATTTACCTGATTTTGGGTCTCGTCCGGCAGGCTCGCCCGCACCCGCCGAAGACGCAGCGCGTTCGAGACAACAAACACGCTGGATAAGGCCATGGCCCCGGCAGCGAGCGCAGGGGATAAAAGATGGCCACTGAACGGGTACAGCACACCTGCGGCAACAGGGATCAGCAGGATGTTGTAACCAAAGGCCCAACCAAGGTTCTGGCGGATATTGCGCATGGTTCTGCGGCTGATTTCGACCGCATTGGCTACACCACGCAGATCGCCGGACATCAGCACCACATCCGCCGTTTCAATCGCTACATCGGTCCCGGTGCCGATGGCGACGCCTATATCCGCCGCCGCCAGCGCCGGAGCGTCGTTGATGCCATCCCCGACAAAGGCAAGAGTACCGAACTGATCGCGCAAAGCGGTGATTGCGGCCAGTTTACCGTCCGGCAGAACCTCGGCTGTGACATGGTCGATGCCCAACCTGTCGGCCAGTGCCTGGGCGGTACGCGCATTGTCGCCAGTCACCATAGCCAGTTTTAGGCCCATCGCGTGCAGACGCTCCAACGCCTGTTGCGTGCCGGGTTTCACCGGATCCGAGACCGCGAGCATCGCTGCTGCCTGACCATCTATCGCAACGAACAAGGGTGTCGCGCCTTCTTTAGCGCGCTGGTCGGCTTCGGTCGTCAGAGCGGTCAATTCGATGCCGTTCTGTGCCATCAGGCGGGGTGAGCCGATCAGAACATCGCGCCCTTCCACCTTAGCCCGAACGCCCAACCCAGTGAGGGACTCAAACTGGGATGGATTAGGCAATTCCGCTGGTCCCGCGCGTGTGATCGCATTGGCAATCGGGTGTTCCGAGCGCGCTTCGACCGCCGCAGCCAGCCGTAGCACCGTGTCGCGTTCAAAACCATCTACCGTAGAGACATTCTCCAACTCGGGCCGTCCCAACGTCAGCGTTCCGGTCTTGTCCAAGGCGATAACCCTGGCCTCCTGCAATTGCTGTAGTGCATCGCCCTTGCGGAAAAGCACGCCCAGCTCTGCCGCCCGGCCGGTACCCACCATAATCGAAGTCGGTGTCGCGAGCCCCATAGCGCAGGGGCAGGCGATGATCAGGACCGAGACGCCCGTGACCAAGGCCATCGGCAGCGCGGGCGAAGGACCAAAGATCAGCCAAACAGCGATTGTCAGCAGCGCGACGGCGATTACAACCGGCACGAACCTCGCGGTGATACGGTCAACCAGCCCTTGAATCGGCAGCTTGGCCCCCTGTGCTTGCTCAACCATCCGGATGACTTGCGCCAATACCGTATCGGACCCAACCCTTGTGGCGCGCATGCGCAGTGCTCCGGTGCCGTTCACCGTGCCGCCGACAACTTGGTCTAAGGGTGACTTGCCAACGGGTACAGGCTCGCCCGTGATCATGCTTTCGTCGACGTACGAGGTGCCTTCCAGCACGTCGCCATCCACAGGGACCCGTTCACCAGGGCGGATCTGTAGAATGTCGCCAACTGTTATATCGGCAATCGGGCGGTCGATTGTACGCCCATCCACCTCAACCCGCGCGGTTTTGGGTTGGAGCCCCACCAATTTGCGGATTGCGGCCCCGGTTCGGCCTTTGGCACGTGCCTCCATCCCCCGGCCCAGCAAGATAAGGACCACGATGACCGAGGCGGCCTCGAAATACACATTGGCGCTGCCGGGCGGCAGGATCTGCGGCGCAAAGGTGGCCGTGACCGAGAACAGGTATGCCGCCCCCGTGCCCAAAGCCACAAGCGCGTTCATATCCGGAGATCCGTGCAGCAAAGAAGGGATGCCTTTGGCATAGAATACCCGCCCCGGCCCCAGCAATAGCACCGAGGTCAGTGCGAACTGGATCAGATGGCTGGTTTGCGTCCCGATGGTGGCCTGTACCCAGTGGTGGAAAGCAGGGATCATATGACCGCCCATCTCGAGCACGAACACAGGCAGCGCCAGAACGGCCGCAATCACCGTCGCGCGTGTGAGGATGTGGGCCTCTTTGGTTCGGTCGTCTGGAGCATCGGTGGCCATGTTCGCCACGCGTGCCGGATAGCCGATATCTGTACAGAGCTGAGCCAGCGCCTGCGGATCGGTGACGCCGTCGACATAAGTGACTTGGGCGCTTTCGGTGGCCAGATTAACTTGGGCTTCAACCACCGATGGGGCGGAGGTCAACGCCCGCTCGATTTTTGACACGCACGAGGCACAGTTCATCCCGCCGATACTAAGGGTCGTTTTCCGGACCTCTGCCGGATAGCCCACGTGGGTCAAGGCATCGACCAGTGCGCCGATCTCACCGTCATAAGTGACATGTGCAGTCTCGGTTGCGAAGTTGACCGAGGCGTCAGACACACCCGGCACATCGTGCAGTGCGGTCTCCACGCGCCCGACGCAGGAGGCGCACCCCATGCCATTAATTTTCAACTGTATTGCCTGTGGCGTGGCCATCCGACTCATCCTGTGTCTTCTTACACCCTCCAAATGAGGGTTCCAGTCACGGGAAGGTCAAGGGGTCATGTCAGAATTCTGCGCAATCCGGCTAAGCCTGTCAGTTGTTCGAAATGCGTTCCAGCAGCAGTGAATCGTATGACACGGGCGGGGAGGTGCGCACAGACTGCGGCGAGGCAAAGAAAGCTACCATCATGGCCGCGATCAACAAAACAGCCCCAATCAGACATAAGCTGACAACATTCAAAGCAGATCGCAGCATGGGCGGGGCTCCTCATTTCTGCTGTGCCCGTTAGTCCGGCGCAGCGGGGGTCAGGTGTATTTGGTCAATTCTTGCTTCAGCTTTTCGTTTTCGGCTTGAAGCTGCGCCAATTGCTTTCCAAGCGCGTTCAGGTGCGGGCGCAACTCGGCTTCGGTAAAGCGCGGCGTGATGTGGCGCGGGCAGTTCCAGTCCAGCGCGTCCACCCGGATCACGGCTGCGCGCTCGGCGGGGGCTTCCGCCCCTTCGGGGTAAAGGCTGGATGCGGCGGTCTCACCTTCGGTGAATTCGACCCGCCCCAGAATCTTGAGACGCCGCTGATTGGCATAATCCATCAGGATCAGGGCGATACGGTCATTCCCGTCCAAATTTCCGCGCGAGATATACTGTTTGTTGCCCGAGAAATCGGCGTACCCAATGGTCTGCGGACCAAGCACCTTCAGAAACCCGACCGGCCCGCCGCGATATTGCACATAGGGCCAGCCGGTCTCGGATACGGTGGACTGATAGAACCCGTCGCGTGCCTCGATAAATGCCTTTTCCGTCGGGCCGATCTGGTGGCCTTGTTGTGGGCCATCCTCGACGAATTTCGCGTAGGTCTTGGCCGAACCCATCCTCTCCTGATGCGCGCGGACGGCAGGGGTGAAGGTCAGTTCGGAAAAGGCGCGCGGCATATCTTGTCCTTTCAGAGCCCCAGATCAGACAGGCCGGGATGGTCATCAGGGCGTGGGCCTTGTGTCCAGTGGAACAAGCGGTCTTCTTCGGGAATCGGCAGATCGTTCAGTGAGGCGTGCCGTTTGGCCATCCGGCCATCCTCGGCAAATTCCCAATTCTCATTGCCATAGGAGCGAAACCATTGGCCGCTGTCGTCGCGCCATTCATAAGCATAGCGCACGGCGATACGGTTGCCGGAATAAGCCCACAGTTCCTTGATTAGCCGATACTCCAGCTCTTTGTTCCACTTCCGGGTGAGAAAGGCGTGGATATCGGCGTGACCGCTGAGGAACTCCGCACGATTCCTCCATTCGCTGTCCTCGGTATAGGCCGGGGTCACTACATCCGCGTCGCGGCTGTTCCAGGCGTTTTCGGCCATGCGGACCTTTTGGACCGCGGTTTCCTGCGAGAACGGCGGCAGCGGAGGGCGGCTGATCGCGTGGTCCTTCATGTCAACGCTGCCGCAATCAAAGCCAGGGTCAAAAGGATTGGGACATACTGGGGAGAGATAAGGCTGGCACGGCGTCGCATCAGATTGCTCCAAGGTTGACAGATCGGTACATCTTATGGTCAATGTGTACTGATCGGTAAACTTTTGCAAGTCTTATTTTGAGTTCAATGCCGAGCTCGCTTGAAGGTTGTAGTTCAGTGCGATGTTCATTATGTACTGATCTGTACACTTAGGAGCCGATTTATGCGCCCCAACAAACGCGACGAGCTGGTTCGCAAGGCCTTGCAGGTCTTTTACCGCGACGGGTTTCACGCCACCGGAATGGACAAACTGGTGGTGGAAACGGGTGTGTCCAAGACCTCGATGTACAAACATTTCCGCACCAAAGAGGATTTGATTCTGGCGGCCCTGCAGTTGCGGGACGAAAGCTTCCGCGAAGATTTCCTGCGCCGTATCGGCGAGATGTCGGATTCCCCGGCGGGTCAGCTGTTGGCCAGTTTCGACGTGCTCGGCGAATGGTTTCAGGAAGAAGAGTATCGTGGCTGCATGTTCATAAAAGCCGGAGCAGAGTTTCAGGAGCGGGATCACCCGATCCACAAGCAATCGGCCGAACACAAACGGATCATGCTGGATCACTTCACCGATTTGGCGCGTCAGGCCGGAGTGCGTGAGCCGGAACATCTGGCCTGTCAGATTCTGTTGTTGCAGGAAGGTGCAATTGTGACTGCGGTTTTCCTGAAATCCTGTGACCCGGCGCGAGATGCCAAGGCGGCCGCGCAAGTTCTGTTGGACTCCGCGCTGGCATGAGCATTGAAAGGACGTTGCGTTACAGCGCCTTGGGCGCATTGGATTGTGCGGACACCCCAGCTACTTTGATCGGGAAGAGACTTGGGGAGGGTGCCGCATGCCGTTATTTACCACGACCGCAGCTTGGGTGACCGAGGAACATCAGATGTTCGCTGAAATGGCGGACCGATTCATTGAAGATGAACTGGTGCCCAATATCGACCGCTGGAACGAGAACGGCGTCGTCGATCGTGACTTCTGGCACAAGGCCGGGGAAATGGGACTGATGGCCGGGGCGATCCCCGAGGCATTTGGCGGTGTCGGCGGTGGAATTGGTTTTGATGCAGTCACGCTGTACGCGCAATCTTCACACGGGGATTGCGGCTGGGGCTACGCGATCCAGTCTATCGTGACCCACTACATCACCGCTTACGGCAGCGAGGACCAAAAGCAGAAATGGTTGCCAAAATTGGCTTCGGGCGAAATGATCGGCGCGTTGGCGATGACTGAGCCTGGAACCGGATCGGATGTGCAATCCATTCGCACGACCGCTGACAAGGACGGAAACTCATACCGTCTTAACGGGTCCAAGATATTCATTACCAATGGACAGTCGGCGGACTTGATCCTTGTGGCCTGCAAAACCGACAAGTCGCAGGGCTCCAAAGGCGTATCTTTGGTCGCTGTCGAAACGGAGGGAGCCGAAGGGTTCCGCAAGGGTCGAAATCTCAAGAAGTTGGGAATGAAGGCCAACGACACGGCTGAACTGTTCTTTGAAGACGTCAAAGTGCCGATGACCAACCTTCTGGGCGCGGAAGAGGGGCAAGGTTTCTATCAGATGATGAACCAACTGCCATGGGAGCGTTTGACCATCGGCATTGGGGCGCTGGGCGCGATCGACTTCGCCATTGCCGAAACAGTGAAGTACACACAGGAGCGCAAGGCGTTCGGCCAGCGTGTGATGGATTTCCAGAACACGCGGTTCAAGTTGGCTGAATGCAAGACCAAGGCTGAGGTTCTGCGAAGCTTTGTCAATGACTGCATCGCACGGCTGGAGGCGGGCACCTTGGATGCGGCAACAGCGTCGATGGTGAAATATTGGGGCTCGGAAGTTCAGAATGAGATCATGCATGAATGCCTTCAGCTGTTCGGCGGTTATGGGTTCATGATGGAATACCCGATTGCGCGTCTTTACGCGGATGCGCGGGTTCAGATGATCTATGGCGGAACCAATGAGATCATGAAGGAACTCATCGCCCGGTCGATCGACACTTAAACAACTCAGGGAAACTCCCCCTGCCGTCCGCAGGACGCAAGGCCGAAGGCCGCGCAGAATCTCGGCAGCTCATTGTTTAGGGCTCGGGGCGTGGTCAATTTGTCCTTGTAGCCAAACACGGAATGATCTGAGCGGTTCGGATTCCGCACGGGATTGCGGCCAGACAAGATAGAAATCCCCGAGGCTCACGCCCGGGCCGTGCCATGCGAGAACAAGGCGGCCTGCTGCAAGGTCGGCTTCGATCAGGTAACTTGGCAGCAATGCCACGCCAAGCCCATGAATCGTGGCCTGCCCCATGGTCGAAAACTGATCGAACAGCATTCCATGTATTCCAGAAACCTCACGGCCTTGCGCGGAGAACCACTTCTCCCAGGCATCGGGGCGCGTTTCGAGATGAAGCAATGGGGCCTCTGTCAGCCATCCAATGTCTTCGGCATTTTCGGGCAGTAAATCTGGTGAGCAGACCGGCAGCACGTCTTCGCGCATGATTGGCATGTAATTCACCCCAGCCCAGTCTTGCTGCCCGAAATGGATGGCGGCATCAAAGTGTTCTGTTTCAAAATCGAAGGGGCGCAGACGTGTATTAAGATTCACAGTGACTTCGGGGTGGCGGCGCGCAAAATCCTGCAGGCGTGGAGCCAACCAATGCATTCCGAACGCAGGCAGGATCGACAGATATAGAGATCCGCCGGTCGGGTTGGCCTTTAGCTTCAGCGACGCCTGCGCTAGCTGGGTCAGCGCCTGTCTCGCGACCTGAACATACTCCTGCGCTGCTGGTGTAAGGTGCAAACGCATCTGGCTGCGTTGGATCAGGTCGACGCCCAGTTGTTCTTCCATCGACTTGAGCTGACGGCTGATCGCGCTTTGCGTCAATGACAGTTCTTCGGCGGCGGCTGAGGCGCTGCCAAGACGATCGACGGCCTCAAGCGCCAGCAAAGAGGGGATCGAGGGCAAGAACCGACGTGGGGCAATCATATGACAAATCCTCATACCTTTCCGATGGAATATCACTGGCATTTGTGATGTGCCAGACCGATACAAAAACAGGCATTTCTTTTGGATGACCGATTGAGAATCTGCTTGGTATCCAAGATGAAATTGCCCCAAGTTACGATAAGAAGATCAGGAAACAGGCCATGGATCGCGCTCAGATCGTTCACGAAAACTTCCTGGCCCGGGTGGCGAAAGGCGATTTTCCCGAAGGTGCGGAGCCTCTGTCGGGGCTGACCAACACCGATGCGGTGTCGCTTTATCGATCGCAAGTCCTGAGCCGGGCGCTGGACCGTACCAGCCGGGCAATGCAGAAAGCGGGGCAGGGGTTTTATACCATCGGCTCGTCCGGGCATGAGGGGATGGCTGCCGTTGCCCATGCGCTGCGCCCGACTGACATTGCCTTTCTCCACTACCGGGATGCCGCGTTTCAGATCGCCCGGGCTGAACAAGTGCCCGGCCAACAGATCGCCTGGGACATGCTGCTGAGCTTTGCGTGTTCGAAAGAGGACCCAACTTCAGGCGGGCGGCACAAAGTGCTTGGTTCCAAGGCGCTGATGATCCCGCCGCAAACCTCGACCATTGCCAGCCACCTGCCTAAGGCGGTTGGCGCGGCATACAGTCTGGGTGCAGCCCGGCGGCATGACCCCGAGCACCGTGAATTGCCCGAGGATGGGATAGCAATGTGTTCCTTCGGGGATGCCTCGGCCAACCATTCGACGGCGCAAGGGGCGATCAACACGGCTGGGTGGACCAGTGTTCAATCGACACCGCTGCCGCTTTTGTTCGTCTGTGAGGATAACGGGATTGGTATTTCGGTAAAAACGCCGAAGGGCTGGATACAAGCTTCGATGGAGCATCGCCCCGGCATCAAGTATTTTCAGGCCAATGGTCTGGATATCTATGAGACATACGCGGTGGCTCGGGAGGCTGCCGATTTCGTACGGACACGCCGCAAACCTGCCTTCCTGCACTTAAAGACGGTGCGCCTCTATGGTCACGCGGGTGCGGATGTGCCGACTACCTACCTGTCGAAATCCGAAGTCGAGGCTGATGAAGCCAATGACCCTCTATTGCACACGGTACGGCTGTTGGATCAGGCAGGAGCACTGGCCCCGGGTCAGGCGTTGAAAATCTACACCGACACTTGTGCCCGTACCGATCGCATCGCAGCCGAGGCCGCCACCCGCCCGCATCTGGCCAATGCGTCCGAAGTGATGGCCAGCCTGATCCCGCCAAAGCGTGTGTGCAATCCCACCAACGGCCCCAGTGCCGAGGCGCGTGCGGATGTTTTTGGCGGTGACATGCGCGCTATGAGCGAGCCGCAACCCATGAGCCGTCTAATCAATTGGGCGCTGACCGATCTGATGCTGAAACATACTGAGATCGTTTGCATGGGTGAGGACGTGGGCCGTAAGGGGGGCGTTTATGGCGTGACCCAGAAACTGCAACAGCGTTTCGGACCGGACCGGGTGATCGACACGCTTCTGGACGAGCAGTCCATTCTTGGGCTCGCGATTGGTATGGGCCACAATGGGTTCATCCCAATCCCCGAAATTCAATTCCTCGCTTATCTGCACAATGCCGAGGATCTGATAAGGGGTGAGGCGGCGACCCTGCCGTTTTTCTCGAACGGGCAGTTCACCAACCCAATGGTGCTGCGGATTGCCGGTCTGGGTTATCAGAAAGGGTTTGGCGGGCATTTCCACAACGACAACTCTCTGGCCGTGCTGCGCGACATTCCGGGTGTGATCATCGCTTGCCCGTCAACCGGAGCCGACGCGGCGCAGATGCTACGAGAATGCGTGCGGCTGGCGCGGGAAGAGCAGCGGGTGGTGGTGTTTCTAGAACCCATCGCCCTCTACCCGATGCGAGACTTGCATGAAGCGCAGGATGGTGGGTGGATGACTACCTATCCCTCACCCGATCAGCGTATCGCGCTGGGTGAGGTTGGCGTGCATGGAGACGGTACTGATTTGGCGATCGTGACCTACGGGAATGGGCACTACCTTTCGAAACAGTCGTTGCCCGAGTTGGAAGCGGCCGGTGTGAAAACCCGGATCATCGACATGCGATGGCTAGCGCCTCTGCCCGTCGATGCTCTGCGTGAGGCCACCAAGCCATGTGCACATGTTCTGGTCGTTGATGAATGCCGCCGCACCGGCAGCCAGTCCGAGGCGTTGATGACGTTCTTCGCTGAAGAAAGTCCGACGATCCCGACCGCGCGTGTTGTGGCCGAGGACTGCTTTATCGCGACTGGTCCGGCCTACGCCGCTCCGCTGCCCTCCAAGGACGGAATCGTTGCCGCTGCGCTGAAGCTGACCGGAGACCGCACATGACCCGCACAGCTGTTCTGATCTGCCCCGGTCGAGGCACCTACAACAAACCCGAACTGGGATATTTGCACCGTCACCACGCTCAGCGGATGGATTTGTTCCACAGTTTTGACGCTATCCGCACGGAGACGGGACAGGAGGCCGTGACAGCATTGGACGGTGCCAGCCGGTACGCGGTAAGCAAATACTCGCGCGGCGATGTAGCGTCGCCCCTGATCTATGCGGCATCGCTGAGCGACGCACAGGCTTTGGCAGACGATATTGAGGTGGTTGCGGTCACTGGTAATTCTATGGGCTGGTACACCGCCTTGGCTGCAGGTGGCGCGCTATCACCGCAGGGCGGGTTCCGCGTTGTGAATACGATGGGCACGCTTATGCAGGAACAACTGATTGGCGGGCAGTTGGTTTACCCGTTTGTTGGTGACAATTGGCAGAATGACGCCACTCGGAAGGTCGAATTGCTGGCAGATATAGCGCAGATCAACGCGACGAATGGTTGTGATCTGGCGCTGTCAATCGATCTGGGCGGGATGTTGGTTCTGGCCGGGAATGAGGCGGGATTGGCGGCATTCGAAGTGTCTCAGCCCGTGGTTCAGGAACGATTCCCGATGCGGCTGGCAAACCACGCCGCGTTTCACACCTCCTTGCAGGCCCCGGTCGCTGCAGAAGGGCGGGCGAGGCTGAGCCTGGACTTGTTTGGTCAACCCGAGTTTCCGCTGATCGACGGGCGCGGTAAAATCTGGTGGCCGGGTGCGACGGACACGCGGGCGCTGTGGGGCTATACACTGGGCCATCAGGTGACCGAGACCTATGACTTCACCCGCGCCATCCAGACGGCGGCACATGAATTCGCCCCTGACCTGTTCATCGTGACTGGGCCGGGCGCTACTTTGGGCGGGGCAGTGGCGCAGTCACTTGTTCTGGTCAATTGGAAGGGATTGTCGGACAAGGCAGCGTTTCAGGCGCAGCAGGAAGTGGAGCCTTTCTTGATCGCAATGGGCCGGGATGATCAAAGGGCGCTTGTAACCGGCTGACCCCGCGCTGATGATCCGCGAAAATTCAAGGAGCCCTCTGTGAGCGACCACGATCAGTCCCTTTGGCTAAAAACCTGCCGGGAGCATGCCGAGACATGTCCTTTGACTGACGAGACTTCGGTAGATCTGGCAGTAATTGGCGGTGGTTATACTGGTTGCTCCGCGGCCCTGACGGCGGCGCGGGCCGGGGCATCGGTATGTCTGCTTGAGGCGCATGAGATCGGGCACGGCGGCTCGGGCCGAAATGTCGGATTAGCTAATGCTGGACTTTGGTTGCCGCCTGACGAGATCCGCGCCCATCTGGGTGAGGAAGCCGGGGACCGGCTGATCTCTCTTTTGGCAGGGGCGCCTGCGGACGTTTTTGACCTAATTGAGCGGCATGGTATCGATTGTGAACCAGTAAGAAACGGGACACTGCATTGCGCGCATTCCGGGTCAGGACTGCGCGCAATGCAGGCGCGCCACACGCAGCTGATGGCCTCGGGGGCGCCGGTAGAGCTGTTGTCTGCCGTACAAACCACATACCGCACCGGTAGCGCGCGGTTTCACGGGGCTCTGTTCGACCCGCGCGCGGGGACAATCCAGCCGCTGGGCTATGTCCGGGGTCTGGCTCGCGCCGCTGCTGAGGCCGGAGCGCGCATTGTCTCTCAATGCCCTGTTGAAACCATGCAGCACGAGGATGGTATTTGGATGCTGAATACCCCTCAGGGCAGGGTGCGCGCAAAATCTGTGATTCAAGCGACAAATGCCTACCATCAGGGTCTTCACGCCTCGACCCCCGACTACGTGCCTGTCTACTACTTCCAGTTCTCCACCGCGCCACTGTCGGAGAACCTGCGTGCGAGTATTCTGCCGGGTGGAGAGGGGTGCTGGGATACAGGTCTGATCATGACCTCGTTCCGCATGGATGCTGAGGGCCGACTGGTTATCGGCGCAATGGGTGATCTGGGGCAGGCGGGCCGTTTGATCCACACGGCCTGGATTCGTCGCAAGCTGTCCGAACTTTTTCCGCAGCTTGCCGATCAGCCGTTGATCGAGGGGTGGCACGGGCGAATTGCAATGACCTCGGACCACCTTCCCAAGATTACCCAGATCGGCCTCAATGCCTATTCGGTGCACGGGTATTCTGGTCGGGGCATTGGGCCAGGCACTGTTTTCGGCCGGATGGTCGCCGAAAGCCTGCTGAACGAAGATCCCTCCCTGTTGCCAGTCCCGGCGGTTTCCGACTACCACGAAAACTGGACCGGACTGCGGCGCGCTTATTTCGAGACGGGTGCAGCCCTGACGCACTTCATCAAGGCGCGGTTTTGATATCTGATAGTGATGGCCGTCAGTCCTGTAGTGTTGCAGCTACGGCCTCAATCCGTGCGCGCAGCCAGCGATGGGCGGGATCATTGGCCAAACGCTGATGCCAAACCATGTAGATTGAAACAGGCTCACACTCGAATGGAAGCGGCGCGCAATCCAGCGCTGCCAGTGGCCCTTTTTTCATCAGCGCCGTGTCGGTCGAGATCAAGTCGCTCCTCTTCACGAAAGACGAGATCGCGTTGAAATTAGGCAAGGCTACGATGGGCGGCCTGATCTGGCTTTGGTCCACGCCACGCATCACCATGCGCGAACTGCGCCCGTCGGCGAAGCGAACCTCTACATGTTCGGTTTGGCAATAACTTTGCCAACTGTCCGGCGGGTCGCGATGGTCTGAGTCGTAAAAGATCATAAGCGGACTGGTCAGTACGCGTTTCTGGAAAATATCCGGCCCGTCGGGAGGGAGCGGGGTTAGCATCAACTGGCACCTGTCACTGCGCAACAGATCCGGGTCGGGGACGCCAGACGGGATGAAGCCCAGCCGCAATCGCACACCCTCGGACCGAAGCGCACGTAGTAGCGGCGGAAAAATCAGCTCGCGTGGCATGTCGTTGGTGGCAATCTGGATGCTGATCTCTTCTGCCTGCGGATCAAACGGGCGGTCATCAGTCAGCGCCCGCATCCCGTCCAAAACGCGCTGTACGGGCTCTTTCAAAGACAGGGCGCGTTCGGTTGGTGTCAAGCCTTGCCCCGAGCGCACGAACAGCGGGTCGCCAAGCACCTGCCGCAGCTTGGCCAGCGTATGGCTGATCGCAGATTGCGTCACGCCCAGCCGGTCGGCAGCTTTCGAGACCGAACTTTCCTCGAGGATTGTCAGGAATGTGCGGAGGATTTTGCCATCCAAGTCGGTGAAATCAGTTTTGCTCATATCATCTATGACTAGTCATGAATGGATTTGCTGTCCACGGCGCATTAGGTGACACTCAGATACAGGAGGCGCACGATGGGACTTCGCTTTTTCTCGGACAAGAACAGACCTGTCCATATGGGGCGTTACCCATTGGAGCGTTTGGCGCGGCAGCCCCGGATGCCAGACCTGTCGTTGGTGACGCCCATGTCGCAGCTAAGCTTCCATCGACCGGAACAACCGGAAAGTATCGTCAACGCAATGGGTGAGTTTCAAGCGATGTTGGACACCATCCGCGATGGGTTCGTGAATCCCGTGGAGTCGGAAATCCCTGAAGACCCTTTAGAGCGTGCCAACCACCTCAAGGCATTTGGCTATTTCAATGATGCGTCCATGATGGGCTGCGGTCCGCTGCCGCCCGAAGCGTTGCTGGCCAATACCCGACGAAACCCCGATATCGACCGTCTGGCTCATGCGCTGAAAACGCGGCAAACCAAGACTCTCGCCTCTGGCATCGACCTGATCATGGCCGATCTGAAAGAAAGCATGGAGACCGCGCCCAGGCCGATGAACACGCATCGCCATGCCATCGTCTTTCTTTATGAATATAACCGCGACCCGAGCCATGACGAACCTGGCGCGGACTGGATCAAGAACGCTCAGGACCACCGCGCCTGTCTGCTGGCAACCGAGAATGCGGTGGTGATAGCCAACTATATCCGCTTACTGGGGTTTGACGCACGGGCGCATTCGTCGATGTCGTCCGAAGTGGATTTGGGGCGATTGGCAGTTGCAGCGGGGCTGGCCTCGGCAGAGGGTGGTGACGTCGTGGCTCCGTGGCTGGGCAAGCGGTTCGGTCTGGCGGCCGTTACGACGGAGATGGAGATCGCGCATGACCAACCCCTGCGTCCCATGGCACAGCAACCGTGGTTTCGTACACAAGGTCCGGCGTGGTGGTTGGGAACGGGGTTTGCGAAGAACGCGTTGAACCGGGACGCCTACGCTAAACGTCGCTATGTGGACGGGGCGCACCCGTTCGAGAAACTCAAGCGGGTTGAGGCACCAACCACCTATATTGATGAGGAAAACGTAGCCCGCGTCCCGAAACGCGCCGATATGTTCGCGCGGGCTCAATTCGGGGATATGGGTAAGTCACTACAGGATGGGGCTAAGGGTGGCCACTACGTGCGAAAAGCGGCCCCCAGTTGCGCCCAACGCCGCGCGCTGGGCGCGTTTGTCCTGTTGCAGGATGGGGAGAGTGCGGACGTTGCGCCTCCCACCAATGCCACCCGCAACGCAGCAAATATCAAGGCGGCGAGCTATTTTCTGGGGGTAGATGCGGTGGGTCTCAGCCGATGCCCAGACTGGGCGTGGTACTCGCATGATGCGACTGGGGAAGAGATCACACCGCCCCACGATCAGGCCATCAGCATGATCATCGACCAGGGATATGAAACGATGGAGGGTGCTAGCGGCGACGATTGGATCAGTGTCGCCCAGTCCATGCGCGCCTATCTGCGGTTCTCGCTATTGGGTGGTGTGATCGCGCAGCAGATCAGAAACCTCGGGTACAAGGCCAAAGCCCATACAGTGATGGACGGAGAGGTGTTGCAGCCGCCCTTGTTGCTCTTGTCCGGGTTGGGGGAGGTCAGCCGGATCGGTGAGGTTATCCTGAACCCCTATCTCGGCCCGCGGTTGAAATCCGGTGCGGTCACGACCGATATGCCGATGGAACATGACAAGCCGATTGATTTCGGCCTGCAGAGCTTTTGCGAAAGCTGCAACAAATGTGCCCGCGAGTGCCCCTCGGGCGCGATAACCGCTGGCCCGAAGTTGATGTTTAACGGCTATGAGATCTGGAAATCCGACAGCCAGAAATGCGCGACGTATCGAGTGACCACTCCGGGTGGTGCGATGTGCGGGCGGTGCATGAAGACCTGTCCTTGGAACCTTGAAGGCATCTTTTCGGAAACTCCATTCCGCTGGGCGGCAATGAACATTCCGTCCGCGGCGCCAGCTTTGGCGCGCTTGGATGACGCCGTCGGGAATGGTGGGTTAAATGAGACCAAGAAATGGTGGTGGGATATTGAATTGCAGTCCGACGGAGCCTATCGCCACTCAGAACATCCGCTGAACCGGCGTGGCCTTCAGACCGATCTGGACCTGAAATACGAAGACCAGACCTTGGCGGTTTACCCGGCCTATCTGGCACCGCATCCGTGGCCCTATCCCTTTGCCATGGACCGTGAAGCCGGGATTGCGGCTTATCAGGCGATGGTGACGGCCGAGGAGTACAAGGCCCGCAAAGCTGCCGGTGATATGTCGGTGATCCACCGTTACACTATCGCGGGTAATGCGCCGGTGATACGGGTAGAATTGACCAAGGTCGACAAGATGACGTCGGACGTGACCAAGTACGAATTCTCGGCCCTCGACAGCACGCCCTTGCCGGGTTGGACCGCAGGGGCGCATCTGGACGTGTTGGTTGCGCCGGAATTCCTGCGGCAGTACTCGATGTCCGGCGATCCCTCGGACCGGTCGACCTATCAGATCGGCGTGCTGCGCGAGGATGAGGGGCGCGGGGGCTCCGCCCTGTTGCACCGCATCTTCACTGAAGGGCGAAAGGTCTTTGTCTCGAAGCCCATCAACCATTTCGAATTGGATGAGACCGCGACCAAGACCTTCCTGATGGGAGGGGGGATCGGCATCACTCCGATGATCGCCTTCGCCCATCGTCTGCACGCCTTGGGTAAGCCATTCGAACTGCACTATTCCGCCAGCACCCGCATGGGTGCCGGATATCTGGACGATCTGGCTGCTGCGCCTTGGGCGGACCACGTGCACTATCACTTCTCGGATGAGGGCTCGCGGGCCGAATTAGAGGCGATCCTGTCGGGCTATCAGGACGGCTGGCATGTCTATACCTGCGGACCGGACCGCTTCATGGATGGGGTCATGCAGGCGGCTGAGCGGCAGGGCTTTCCCGAGGACGCACGGCATTTGGAGTACTTCTCGGTTCCCGAACAGCCCGACTATGAAAATCACCCGTTTACTCTGAGACTGGCAAGATCGGGACGCGAAGTGACGGTGCCTGAGGGTAAAGACGCCGCGCAAGTGCTGAATGAGGCGGGCATTCACGTGGACGTGAAATGCGCAGACGGCATCTGCGGCGTCTGCAAATGCAGTGTGATTTCCGGCGACATTGAGCATCGCGATTTTGTCCTGTCGAACAAGCAGCGCGAGGGCGCGATGATCCTCTGCCAAAGCCGCGCGGCGCAGCCCGAAGGCGTGATTGAGATCGACCTGTGATATAAGGTCTGGAAACGACATCAGATAACGCAAAAATTGGTCGTTCCAGCCATGGACGCGGCCATGTTGCTGCACTAACGTCCCCTGCGAACCCCAGTGAATCCTGATCAACAGGTGCGAGGTATTTCATGGATTATCACAGCCCCGCCAGCTTTGCCGAAGCCTCGGCGCTGGCAGCGAACGCGACGGGCATCACACGGTTTTTGGCAGGCGGCACGGATGTTCTGGTGCAGCTGCGCTCGGAATTGGTGACGCCCGATACGCTGATCGACATCAAGAAGATCGCCGGTGTGCGCGATATTGATCAAAACGCCGATGGCAGTTGGACGCTGGGCGTCGCCGCCACCGGAGCGGAAATGAGCGAGCACCCAGAGCTGGGCCGCGACTGGCCCGGTGTCGTTGAGGCGATGGACCTGATTGGATCAACTCAGGTGCAGGGGCGCGCGACACTGACCGGCAACCTGTGCAACGGCTCTCCGGCTGCGGATTCGGTTCCGGCAATGGTTGCTGCGGGTGTGACCGTTACAGTGACCGGCCCGGAAGGTGATCGCGAGGTGGCTGTCGAGGATATCCCCACCGGCCCGGGCAAGACGTCTCTGGCTAAGGGAGAGCTGATTTCGGCTGTTCACATCCCAGCACGCGGAGATAACGGAGGCGATGCGTATCTGCGCTTTATCCCCCGGACCGAGATGGATATCGCCGTGGTTGGCGTTGGCGTCAGCCTGCGTCTGGATGGTGATACCGTCTCCGAGGCGCGCGTATCGCTGGGTGCTGTCGCCCCGACGGTTCTGCTGGTCGAAGACTGCGCCAAGGCCATTATCGGCAGCGCTCTGGATGAGGCCGCGCTTGATGCGCTGGCTGCTGCGGCGTCCGCCGCCTGCAATCCGATCGATGACAAACGCGGCACCATCGTGTTCCGCACCGAGGTCGCTGGCGTGCTGGCCAAGCGCGCCGCTAAAATCGCCTATGCCCGTGCCAAGGGAGAAGACGTATGAGCAAGCTGCACGTATCCACTACAGTGAACGGGGACTCGGTCGAATACCTGTGCGACCCGCGCGAAACCCTGCTGGATTGTCTGCGCGACAAGTTGAACCTGACCGGTGCGAAAGAAGGCTGCGGTACCGGCGATTGCGGTGCCTGTTCGGTTACTGTTGATGGTCGCCTAGTCTGCTCCTGTCTGATGTTGGGCGTTGAGGCCGAAGGTAAGACAATCGAAACCGTCGAAGGCATCGCGGATGGCGACGTGCTGCATCCGTTGCAGAAAAAGTTCATTGAACACGCCGCGCTGCAGTGTGGCATCTGCACTCCGGGTATTTTGGTGGCGGCAAAGTCCCTGCTGGAAAAGAACCCAAACCCCACCGAAGAGGAAACCCGGTATTGGCTGGCAGGCAACCTCTGCCGTTGCACCGGTTATGACAAGATCATTCGTGCCGTGATGGAAACGGCAGAAGAGCTGCGGGAGGCTTCGTAATGGCACTCGACGATCGCAAATCCGACTTCACCTTTGTCGGTACCCGCCCGAACCGCCCTGACGGGTTAGACAAGGTCACTGGCCGCGCCAAATTCGGGGCCGATGCTTATGCGCCCGGAATGCTGCACGGGGCCATCCTGCGCTCGCCCCACGCCCATGCGCGGATCGTGAAAATCGACACGTCGATGGCCGAAGCGCATAAGGACGTCAAGGCGGTCGTCACTCGGGCAGATTTCGCCGACGTGCCGTTCAAGCCGGGTCTGGAAGGCGAGTTCTGGAACGTGTTGGAGAACGTCATGGCGGGCGAAAAGGCCCTCTATGATGGTCATGCAGTAGCGGCTGTTGCGGCAACGTCGACGCTGGCCGCGCGTGATGCGTTGAAACTGATCGAGGTTGAATACGAGGTCTTGCCGCACGTCACCGACGTGGACAAAGCGATGGCCTCTGACGCGCCCGTCATTCGCGAGGGCGCAGCTGACTACTCCGTGCCCAAAGGGATGCACCCGAACGTTGTGCGGTATCACGAAAGCGGTCACGGAGATGTTGAAGTCGGCTTTGCCGAAGCTGATCTGGTCATCGAAGACAGCTTCGTCACGGAGGCGACTCACCAAGGCTATATCGAACCGCACGCCTGTCTGGGCATGCTGGGCAATGACGGCAAGGGCGAGCTTTGGTGTACCACGCAGGGCCACTGGATCGCGCAGAAAACCTGCGCCGCGCTGCTGGGCATCGAAACCTCGCAACTGCGCGTTACTGCGTCTGAGATCGGCGGCGGTTTTGGCGGCAAAACCACCGTGTTTATCGAACCCGTCGCGCTGGCGCTCAGCCGTAAGGCCAATCGTCCTGTCAAGATTGTGATGAGCCGGTCCGAGGTCTTCCGCGCCACCGGTCCGACCGCATCTGCTTCGATGGATGTGAAAATCGGCATGAAGAAAGACGGCACCATCTCGGCTGCGCAAGGCGTGTTCCGCCTTCAGGGAGGTGCGTTCCCCGGTGCACCGGGTGATATGACCGCCATGTGCGCTTTTGCGCCCTACAACCTGACCAACGTCAAGCAGATCGGCTATGACGTCATGGCTAACCGTCCGAAACAGGCCGCCTACCGCGCGCCGGGCGCGCCAATGGGCGCCTTTGCGGTCGAGTCGGTGATTGACGAGTTGTGCAAGAAACTGGGCCTCGATCCGATCGAAGTTCGCCTGAAAAACGCGGCGCATGAAGGCACCAAGGCCAGCTATGGCCCGACTTACGAACGCATTGGTCTCGTCGAAACGCTGGAGGCTGCCAAGGCGCACCCGCATTACTCGGCCCCGCTGAAACCGGGGCAGGGGCGCGGGATTTCCTGCGGCTTCTGGTTCAACCACGGCGGCGAGACATCGGTGTCACTGGCCCTGTCCGAGGATGGCTCGGCGCAGCTGATGGTCGGTACACCGGATATTGGCGGCTCGCGCGCGTCCATGGCGCTGATGGCGGCTGAGGTTCTCGGTATTCCATACGAGAACATCCGCGTGACCGTCGCCGATACTGCGACGCTGGGGTATAACGACGTTAGCCACGGCTCGCGCGTGACTTATGCGTCGGGATTGGCAACCATCAAGGCAGCACGCCACGCGGTCGAGCAGCTGTGTGCCCGTGCGGCAGCCAGCTGGGGGATTCCGGCGGACGCGGTGAAATGGGAAAACGGCTGCGCTGTGCCGTCAGGCCCCAATGCGGGCGATTTCGATCCGCGCCCGCTGGCCGACATCACTGCGCATATGGGGGCGACCGGCGGCCCGATCTCGGGCCACTTTGAGGCGACGCCAGAAGGTGCAGGCGTTTCCTTCGGCACCCATATCGTTGACGCCGAGGTCGACCCTGAAACTGGCAAAACCTCGATTACCCGCTATACAGTCATTCAAGACGCCGGTAAGGCAATCCACCCAACCTATGTGGAAGGCCAGTATCAGGGCGGTGCTGCGCAAGGCATCGGCTGGGCGCTGAACGAGGAGTATATCTATAGCGATGACGGACGCCTGCAGAACTCGATCTTCCTCGACTATCGCATCCCGGTCGCCAGTGACTTGCCGATGATCGACACAGTGATTGTCGAAGTGCCCAACCCCGGCCACCCGTTCGGTGTACGTGGCGTGGGTGAGACGGGAATCGTGCCGCCCTTGGCCGCCATTGCCAACGCGGTGTCGCACGCGGCCGGTGTTCGTATGAAGCAATTGCCGATGTCACCGCCCCGCATTCTGGCGGCGCTCAAGGACAATGGTTGAGGTTCACCTCTGGTCCGGCCTCCGGTCTTTGACCGGGGGCCAGCAAGTGGTGGAGGTTGAGGCCAAAACCACCGGTGAGTTGCTGCGTGAACTGGTTCGGGTCCATCCGCAGCTACAGGGGCCGATTGACGCCGGAGTCTCTGTGGCCATCGATGGAAGGGTTATTGCCAGTGGGTTAACCGAACCGATACCCAAAGGCAGCGAAGTCTATCTGATGCAACGCCTGAGAGGTGGTTAAGCCTCAGGCGACCACGGCTCGCGCCCCACCATGCGGTCAGCTTCTGCGGTGATGTCGTTCATATGCTGTTCGAGGCTGAGACGCAGCTCTTCGATCTGTTCTTCTGAGGCTTTGCGCGGCACGGTTTCAGTCCATTCTCGACACAGGAAAACGCCCTCGTTCCGCCAAGGGCGTGGCATCAGAAGCCGATCCCATGTACCGGCCTCACGCCCATGCTGCGCAGAAAAGGTGATCCCGAAGACCCGCTTGCCCGAGGTGCGGGCCCAGATCAGAGGCACGGTCTTGGACACCCTCTCGGGGCCGCGAGGTCCATCCGCGGCGATACCGATCGAAATACCCTGTTTTATCTTGCCCAAGACTTCGCGCGACAGAGCGACATGGCGCTTTTTGCTGGCCATGGCGATAGTATCCATGCCGAACTGCTGCTGCACCCGACCTACCATGCTGCCCGCCCGTGCGGACGAGGTAATCGAGCAGATCTGCCCCTTGTCCAGTGGAAAGAAATAGGGCGACTGCGCCAACCGTTGATGCCACAAAACCACGATGACCGGCTCGCCATCGTCGATAAGCTGGTCCAGCTCTTCATACCCGATGCGTTGCCATTTGGTGTTGCGATTGACCATCCGGATATAGCTGGCGATCCTCCGCGCCACCCAGTTCAGAACGGCTTCGCTGTCAGCTATCTTTTTGCGGATACTCACGGATGGGGTTCCTCGTACTGGCCAAACCGTGTCTTATAGAACTCAACGCCGTGCGCAACTTGTTTGTCGAATGCATTAGTTGCGCGGAATCTGAAAAAGCCTCTTGAGTCCACCGCGTGGCTGGCATATCTGAGGCGCATCTTAGGGGTATAGCTCAGTTGGTAGAGCGACGGTCTCCAAAACCGTAGGTCGCGGGTTCGAACCCTGCTGCCCCTGCCACTAAAATCAATCAGAAAATTAGCTTCGCGGTTTCACTCCCCTAGATTAGTTGGGAGCTATTCTTCTTATTTCGTGCGGTTCACGCTTTTTAGGGAGGCCTGAGCTAGCCGAGGATCAAGACTGAGTTAATGCGCGGCTAGGATTGCAGCGACGTCCGGCAAGCTGTCGCCAGTAAAGGCAGCGCTGAAGCCATGGCGGGTTTACGCGGCGTTGGATGCCCTTTCGGCATCTCTATAAATGCCAAATGCCAAATGCCAAACCGATCCTTTGCCGTGTATTCAATCAATAGCAAAGAGTTCCAATTTTTCATTGTCCAACCTATCACGCCTAGGCTATCTCGCTCCGGCGTGACAGTCCTGCGATTAGCTTCATTGGATGCCCATGAGCACCTTCGGGAGCAACAGTGAAAGCTCTGGCAGGAAGGTGACGAGAAGGACCATGGGCAAATGGCCCAGGCACAGGAACTTAAATGTGATACCTATGTACCGATCCAGAGTGATCTTGCTGACACCCGCAGCCATGTAGAGCATCGGTGCACAAGGTGGCGATACGTTGCCCAGGCCCAAGTTGGTGCCGACGATTGCAGCAAAGTGGATCGGATGAACACCCAGTTCAGTGACGACCGGCAACAGAACAACCGCAGCCAAAACACTGCCCGAGATGTCGTCGACGATCATGCCCATCAACAGAAGGACCAGATTGATAAGCAATAGAAGCAGGATTTTGTTTTCAGACAGGCTCAGCAGCAGATCAGCGATTTGTCCGGGAACTTGCTGCAGGACCATCGAGCGGCTCATCATGAACAGGAAGAACAAAACGGTGACAATTGATCCCGTCGTGATCGCCGCCTGGATGGTGCCTTTCCAAAAGCGTGCAGGCGTCAACCCGCGATAGATGAAGAAGCCCACGACAGCGGCATAGACCAGCGCAATCGCGGCGGCTTCGGTCGGCGTAGCGATCCCACCATAGATTGTTCCCAGGATGATCAGTGGCATCAGCAGGGCCCAAAACGCCTCTTTGCCTGATTTGAAGATTTTGACCCGGACTTCCGCCATGGGCAGTTTGGGCTCAACCTGGATGTCGTTGTTGTTCCGCAGGAAGAAGAAGTTCAGGATGATGTAAAGCAAGGCCAGCAAGATGCCGGGGATAACGGTCGACAGAAACGCCGCGCCGACTGACAAACCGCCTGTCACAGCAAACACGATCATCGGGATCGACGGCGGAATCATCAGGGCCAGAACGGACGAGCAGGCAACCAACGCGGTTGCGTGTCCCACCGGATAGCCCTCTTTCACCATCCGCGGGATCATGATCTGGCCGATCGCTGCAATCGCAGCCGAGGACGAGCCCGAGATTGCACCAAAGAGCGCACAGGTGACGATGGTTACCGCACCGAGGCCACCCTTGATCCGACCGACAAACGCGTTCACGAAATCCAGCAGTCGGTTGGAGATGCCGCCTTCGGCCATGATCGTACCCGCAAGCACGAACAATGGAAGTGCCAGCAAGGCGAAACTGGTCGTGGTTTGATAGGCGTAAGAGATCAGGAACGAAATGTTTGATCCTGTTCCGATGCCAAAAACCAGAGCACCAATGCCGAATGCAAAGGCAATCGGCATCTCCAGCAGGAGAAGGACAACGATCAGTGCGAGAGCGATAGCAAAAATCAACATTCTTACGGGAAACGTAGGCCATCGCGGGAAAGTAGATATATGCGCAGAACAGCAGCGACATTTCTTCGATGCCGACAAATGGCGAATTTAGACCGTAACGCAGAACCACTTGCGTAAACATTAGAAGGGCAAGGCAGATGCTGAACAGAGCAAGGCCATTGGCCAATAGTGCAGCGTAAACCTTTTCGACCTTCATAAACGCGGCATTTCGGTCTGAAACCTCCCATTCCGGTATTGCGGTTACGTGTTCCGGCGGTTCTGCCGCTGTCACTTCGGGGTCGTAGATAAACGAAGCACCGGGTTCGACAGGGTCTCGGATGTTGTCTGGATTCTCGTTCCATAGTGTCCTCCCAAAAGGTGTTGGGCCCACCGGATGGCGGGCCCAACAAGGTCTGATCATTCGATGCCTGCGGCTTTTTTCAGCTTGGCCATGATTTCCGGTCCGACCAGCTCTTCCATCACCGGCTATTCGGTCTCATGAGCGATCTTCGCGGCGGAAGTGATTTGTTCTGGGCTCAGTTCGATAACCTCGATGCCTTCGTCCCGTGCCTTTTGCAGGAACTCGTTGCTCTTGCTTTCGGCTTCATCCCAAGACCGACGAACGGTTTCGTCCGCTGCGGCTTGCAGAGTTGCGCGAACCCCGTCTGAGAGGGCAATGGCACCTTGCCATTTTTTTTGAGTTTGCCAATTTGACGATATGAACAACCTGACCATTAATATTGACCGATCCAAATTGCTCCCGGAGCAAGGTCTGCCAAGCGGCACAGAGTTGCTGGGCACGGGCAAAAAAATGGCGCCAGATTGGAGCGTTGGTAACGGCCTGTTCCAACGCGACACCGGTTTCAAGAACGAAATCGACTATAAGCGGGAAATGATGCGGTCTGGTCGTGTGATGCAACACGCGCATCTTGGATTTCGTGATCTGTCGCGTACCGTTAAAGCAATCCAGCGGGTCTATGACGTCTGTTTGCAGCGGAATGCGCGGGTTGACCGGTTTGGTGTATGCCTGGACTGGTCAATGGGCTATCCCAAAAAGCGCCGGACGGATCTGGCGCGCGGAACAGGCGTCATACTAAATGAAATTGAATCCTTCGCACGCCTGACGCAGGCAAGCCCAGCTGCAATGCACTTTGGGGATTTCATGCTCGGGTTTCCGGCGGCCTTGGAGAACACATGTGCGGCGTTGGCCGCAGGTGCCACAACAATTGGCAATCTGGGGCAATACTTTACGTTTCGCCTTCCCGGCTACGATGACGATGTTGAAACCACGCAATCTACCGTTCAAGCACTGGGTCTGATTGCTGCGCAGCCGGTGCCAGTCTTGGTGCATTCCAATCTGGATGACGGGTATGCCGCAGTTTATGAAGATTTGACCTCGGTGCTCGGTCAGGCATTGCTTGAGAAATACATCGTGACCGATCTGATCGGCGCGCCCTATGCTGTATGTTTCGGCCATCACTTTACCGAACCGCTGACCCGGATTGCGTTTCAACGGGCCTTGGCAAAGATCAGTGACGGGGTGCCCGGGTCGCAGATTTACGGAGCCACCGTGCTCTATAAAGGGACGCATGCTGAGAATTATGCCGGACTGTCGGCATATCTCCTGTCCGACATCGTCGCTCAGAAATTTCTACCCACGGGACATGCGCTGAACCCTGTGCCGGTCAGCGAGAATGAACGTATCCCCGATGTGGCGGAAATCTGCGATGCGCAACGTCATCTTAGCAGGTTGATTGATCTGGCGGATGGTTATGTCCCGCTATTTGATAGAACTGAGATTGAAAGGGTCAGCGAAACTCTTCTGCGGGAGGGACAGCGTTTCGCAGATCGAGTCCTGGCGGGGTTATCTGAAGGCGGTATTGACACAGATGATCCGTTTGAGTTGCTTCTTGCCCTGCGTCGAATTGGCGGACGGGCTTTGGAGCATGCATTCGGCGGAGGTGCATTGCGCGTGGAAGCGCCGGGACGCAGAACACCCATCGTCGGTGCAACAACCCATCGCGAGCTAGAGGACAAGGCTGAGGAATTTGTGAATTCCGAGGCGGGTCAGGCGATGACTGCACTTGCGAAGACGCCCACTCGAATACTGACTGCGACCACGGATGTTCACGAACATGGCAAAGTGCTTTTGGATCTCGTGTTTATCAAAGCAGGTTTTGCCGTTGAAGATGGCGGTGTCTCGAGCGACCCGGACAAAATCGTATCCATTGCCAAACAGAATTCCGTCGATGTCATAACGCTCAGCACTTATAACGGCGTGGCGTTGCGCTATTCGAAAATGCTGCTGCGAAAACTGAAGGAGGCTGGACTGGATGTGCCAGTTCTTATTGGCGGACGCCTTAATGAAATCCCCGAAGGCAGCAACACAAGTTTGCCCGTAGACGTGTCTGAAGAGCTTGACGAAATCGGTGTAATCGTTTGCAGGGATCTTGAAACTGCTAGCAAGGCACTTTGGACGGTACTCTCCAGTAACGGCAATTGAGCGCATATCGTCGGCAGAATTCTAAGCGGCGACTGGCAGCTTTGTCCCCAAAGGTCTTTGTTTTGCCACGGGTGGTCGGTGCCTCCGTCTTCCATGGAGTCAAAGGTTCAAAGCCATTCCCGTCGCCGAGCGCCGGTGCCAGTACTTTGGGCCATTCTGTAATCGATGCGGCTGGCGTTTTTCTTGTCTGATCAGGTCGTCACGAAACTTGATCTGAAAAAACTAAACGGCGCAGAACAGATTTCAACCGCTGTGCTACCTGATGGTACATACCCTGCCGGATTGAAGGGCTGAAACTTTGCCGCCGAACGGTAAATGCGCCCGATCACGGCACTTTTGGGTTAGTGCCATGCCGAGCGCGTTTCGGCTCAAACTTGAGCGCTTAACCTCCAAAATGATGCCGATAGACCATCTCTTGCAGATCTCCTCGGCAATAGCCGAGTTCCTTAAGTTCCCGCTCGGACATCATGTCGATTTCACGCTGTTGTCTTTTGTACAGGGCTTTCTTTTCTCGCTTTGCCTTTCGCTCCTCGGCGGACGCAAAGAGGTTTGAAAAGAAACCCTTTCCGGTGATGTAGTCTGCATAGGCCATCATAGCACCCTCCTTTGCATGTTTGGCTGTCTCTCAGGAGTAGATTGGCCGTGCGACTGAACTTCGCCTGTACGCGAAATTAACGTTCCTTTAGGTCCGAACCCGGTCAGGGGTCGGCCGATTGGGTGAAACCCCGGTTTCCTATGGCGACGGAATGACATAATGTCCGGAACACCACGGACACGCGTAAGAGGAAACATGTCGCGCTTTGATGGATACTTCCTGCGGCAAATGCTGATTCTGTTCGGCTTTTTCACCCTGGTTCTGGTCGGCGTGTTCTGGATCACCCGGTCCGTCAGCCTGTTTGACCGCGTTATCAGTGGTGGGCAGTCGGCCATGGTGTTTTTGGAATTTACCGCGCTGACGCTGCCGACGCTGATCCGTACAGTGATGCCGATGGCGGTGTTTGCTGCGGCTGTCTATGCCACCAACCGTCTGAGTCGAGAAAGCGAGATGACGGTGATGCTGGCCACGGGTTCCAGCCCGTGGCGATTGTCGCGCGCCGTGTTTGTGTTTGGATTGGTGGCCGGTCTTATGATGGCTGTCATCAGCGTTTTCTTCCGTCCAGCTTCAGTTGAACAGCTTGAACAACGCCAGGCTGAAGTTGCCGGCGACGTGACTGCGCAATTGCTGAATGAAGGAGAGTTTCTGCACCCGGCTGAAGGAGTCACGGTCTATATAGGCAAGATTGATCTGGACGGTACACTGTCCGAGGTATTTGTCTCAGACCGAAGAGATTCGCTGAACCCGATCAGTTATTCGTCGAAGACGGCGTATCTGGTCAACAACGAGAGCGGGATTCACCTTGTTATGTTGGACGGGATCGCGTTGCGTTTGGATCAGCAGGGCAGAACGCTGTCGTCAACCTTGTTCGCGGATGCCTCTTACGACATTTCCGCACTGACCGACACGAACACTATGGCCGAGCGCAGCCTCGAGGCCATTCCTACGGTCGAGTTGCTGCGGGATCGGGATGCCATTAGTGCCGCAGAGGGCTTTACCGAAGGTGAGTTGATCGACGAGTTGCATCAGCGTTTTTCATGGATTGCGATCTGCGTCGCGGTTGCTCTGGCCGGGTATTCAACTCTGATGCTGGGCAGTTTCTCGCGGTTTGGGTTGTGGCCTCAGATACTGGGTGCTTTTACCATTCTGATCTTGCTTGAGGGCGTGCGGGGGTTTGTCTCTCCGGTTGTGGTTGCCGATCCTGATCTGTGGTTGCTACTGTACCTGCCAGCAATAATGGGCGTTGTTATCTCGGGCCTGTTCCTCTTGATCGCCGGGCGGCCTTTGGTACGCAGACGGCATCGGGATACGATAGGCGTGTTGCCCCAAGCCTAACCTGCTAGGCGAAGTTCGGTCAGACAGGTCAGGATATCGTCACAAGCGGTACTGCCGCGACGGGTTACCAGATAAAGTGGCAGCACCAGGTCTCTGGAACCTGAAACCCGCCTAAGTTCACCTTCTGACAGATGATCCCTAATAAGGTAGGTCGGGAAGAAACCGATCCCGCCCCGCCGCAGGATGTATCGCAGGGCCATCATGCAATTGCCCAGAAAAACCGTTTGCCCCAACGCTTGTCGCGCGGCTGTGCGCACGTGGTCCTGATAGACCTCTCCAAGTTCCAGGTTGACGAATACGGGATCTTCTGTGTCGGGGGTGCCTACCAGAGTAAGGCATTCCGGGGCCAGCTCGTGCGATTGCACGCGCGGGTCGCTAGGCTGTTCCGGGGTCAATGCGGCGTCTAGAACGTGGGTGGCAACCGCATCGACCATATTCAGATCATGGTCATAGTTTAGTGTGAGCAACAGCTGGCCGTGACGTTGTTCGAACTGAACGCCAAGATCGACAAGCAAGGGGTCCCAGATGCTCAGCTGGGCGCCAAGTCGCAGGGCGACCCGGTTCTGTGCCTGAGCAGGCAGGTCACGAGAGGCAAAGGACCACAGTGACAACATCTGCTCGGCATAAGGCCGGAATTGGCGCCCGAACTCGGTCAGGCTGGTACCCCCGGCTCCTCGGGTGAATAGCGGCCGGCCGGTTTCTTCTTCGATCAAACGGATACGGGCGCTGACGGCCGTCTGGGTCACGTTCAGCTTGCGTGCTGCAGCGTGAAAGCCGCCGGTCTCAGCCACGCACAGAAAGGTCTCGATTGCCTTGAGTTGCATATTGAAAGTATTTTTTCATCGTAATGATAAAATCAATTCATTTTTTTGCGTATCCGATCCGGGCTAATCTGACGTCAACAGAACAGCCAAAGGACCGCGCCATGTTGGACAAAAGCCACAAACCCACCTGGACCAGTTTTGAAGAGGCCACCAAGGCCGACTGGGACGCCGTCATGGAATATGAAGAGAGCTTCAACGCCGCCTTGCCGGACCGGATTCTGGACGCAATCCGTTCGTTGGATGAAGAGTGGACGCCTTACCCGGTCAACCGCTATCAGCACAGCCTGCAGGCCGCAACGCGTGCCTATGAGGACGGTGCGGATGAGGAGCTGGTCGTCGCCGCGCTGATCCATGACACCGGCGATATCCTGTCACCCTATAATCATGGTGAGCTGTCAGCAGCGATGATGAAGCCTTATGTCAGTGAAAAAACCTATTGGATTTTGAAGTATCACTGCGTGTTCCAAGGCTACTACTACAATCACCACCTTGGCGGGGACCGCAACGCGCGCGACAAGTATCGCGACAGCCCCTATTGGGAGGACTGCCGCTATTTCTGCCACGAATACGATCAAAAGGCGTTCGATCCGAATTATCCGACCAAACCGCTTGAGTTTTTCGAGCCCATGCTGCGCCGTGTCCTGAACAAGGGCGAGGGGCATATGGAACTGAACGAAACGTCCGAAGATTAACAGGCGGCCATCAGGCGATAGACGATCTGAGCGGCGGTAAAGTCCCAGGCGGCGTTGCCGTCCGGGGCAAGCTCGACCACGTCGAAGCCCACGCACTTGCGCCCTTTCAGGGCGTGTTCGACCAGCCGCAGCGCCTGATAATAGCCCAGACCACCGGGTACGGGGGTACCAGTTGCGGGCATTTGTGACGGGTCCAGCCCGTCGACGTCAAAACTGACATAGACCAATTCGGGGAAATCCTCGGGCAGGTCGACGGCGTGGATGTTGCCGGTGACCAGTTCCTCGGCATCCACGTGGAAAACGTGGTTTTTCAGACGGCTTTTGGCTTCTTCGGTTGAAAAGGCACGTACACCGAACTGAGCCAAACGGACGCCTTCCTTTGCCAGCAGGTGCATAACCGACGCATGGCTGTGTTTCTCGCCCTGATAGGCGTTACGCAGATCGGCGTGGGCGTCGATCTGGACAATGCCAACCGGTTGGTTCAGCGCGCGCACAACGCCCATCACCGCGCCGTAGCTGAGGGAATGTTCCCCGCCCAGAGTGACGGGCACCTTGCCTGCGCGAACGGCGTCTTCGGTGCGTTGGGCGAGACGCTCCATGATCTCGGGCATGGCGGCGTCACAGTCCAGCGGTTTTTCCGTGAAGATGCCTTCTACGCATGGCTCAGCATGACCGGTGATCCGCTCAAGTTCATTGCTGGCCTCGATGATAGATTCGGGGCCTTTTGCGGTACCCGAGCCATAAGACACCGTGCGCTCGAGTGGTACCGGGATCACGCGGAAACGGGCGTTTTCGGTGCGCTCGGACGCGGTCAGTTCGCTGTCGAGGAAAATGCTCATGAGAGTCGGTCCTTAAAGTCGTCATAACCGAACTGTTTGATGATTTGCAGCTCGTCCGTTTCGCTGTTCCATAAGGCGATGGTCGGCAGGGGTACGCCGTTGAACGTGTTGGTCTTGACCATCGAATAATGCGCCTGATCGAGAAAGGCAAAGCGCTGGCCAATCGCCAGTGGCCGGTCCCAAGTGTAATCGCCGATCACGTCACCTGCCAGACAGGACGGGCCACCAAGCCGGTAGGTCTGTCCGGCCTCTGCCTCATCCATCAGGGCGGGGCGATAGGGGGCTTCGATCACGTCGGGCATGTGGCATGTTGCCGAGATATCGGTGATCGCGAGGTTCATGCCATTGGTCGGCAGGTCGAGGATTTCGCCGACCAGAATGCCGGCATCCAGTGCCACGGCCTCTCCGGGTTCCAGATAGATATCGATGCCATATGTTTTACGGATGCCTTTGATGAAGGCGACCAGACCGTCGCGGTCATAGTCGTCGCGGGTGATGTGGTGGCCGCCGCCGAAGTTCAGCCATTTGAGTTGGCTCATGAACGGTCTGAGTTTGGGTTCTACTGCGGCCCATGTGCGTTGCAATGGCTCGAAACCCTGTTCGCAGAGCGTGTGCATGTGCAGGCCATCAACACCGCGCAGTTTGTCATCGGTCAGTTGACTGACCGGAGTGCCCAGACGCGAGCAGGGGGCACAGGGGTCGTATTTGGGAATCTCACCCTCGGAATGCTCGGGATTGATGCGCAGCCCGACCTGAACACCTGCGGCCCGAGCTTTGTCGAGGAAGCGATCCTTTTGCGCCGGAGAGTTGAAGATGATGTGGTCGGACAGGGACAGGATTTCGTCGATATCGGCGTCCTTGTATCCGGCGCAAAAGGTTGCGACCTCACCGTCATATTCCTCGCGGCCCAGCCGTGCTTCGTAGATACCGCTGGCGCAGGTGCCACCGAGATACTGGCGCACGAGCGGGGCGAGTGAGAACATCGAGAACGCTTTCAGAGCACTGAGCACATGTGCGCCCGAGCGTGTACCGATTTCGGCGAGGACGCTCAGGTTCCGTTCGACCGCTTTCTCGTCGACCACAAAGCAAGGTGTGGGAACGCGGCTGAGATCGAAATTGCGAAAGGCTCCGGCGTCGCCGGCCTGCGTGGTCATCATGTCGGACATGGTCGGCGTCTCCGATTAGTGGAGAAGCCGGGGGCGCTGCCCCCGGACCCCCGGGATATTTTTAGCCAGATGAAGTTGGCGGATTAGAATTCGACCGGGCCATCGAGTTCGTGGACCTGCCATGGCAGGCCGTGTTCGTTCAGCATGTCCATGAAGTTGTCGGGGTCGAGCTGTTCCATGTTCCACACGCCCGGCTCGGTCCAGTTGCCTTTCAGCACCTGCGCGGCACCGATCATGGCGGGGACGCCGGTGGTGTAGCTGACGGCTTGGGAGCCGACCTCACGGTAGCATTCCTCGTGGTCGCAGATGTTGTAGATGTAGTAGGTCTTCTCACCCGAGCCATCCTTGGCCTGACCTGTGGCGATGTCGCCGATGCAGGCCTTGCCCTTGGTTTCCGCGCCCAGATCGCCGGGATCGGGCAGCAGGGTTTTCAGGAACTGGATCGGGATGATTTCCTTGCCGTCGTGCATCACCGGGTCGATGCGGGTCATGCCGACATTTTCCAGCACCTTGGCGTGGGTGATGTAGGCGTCGCCGAAGGTCATCCAGAACCGAGCGCGCTCGATCTCAGGGAAGTGGGTCGAGAGCGACTCCAGTTCCTCGTGATACATCAGGTACATGTTTTTGGGGCCGATGGCAGGGAAGTCGAACTCCACCTTGTGGGTCATGGCGGGGGAGTGTTTCCACTCGCCACCTTCCCAGTGGCGGACCTCAGCCAGTACTTCACGCAGGTTGATTTCTGGATTGAAGTTGGTGGCAAACTCCTGATCGTTCGAGCCGCCATTGGCGTCCAGAACGTCGATCTGGCGGATCGTGTCCAGCTTGTGTTTCTTCAGCCATTTCGCGAAGACACTGGTCACACCCGGGTCAAAGCCCGAGCCGAGGATGGCGGTCAGACCGGCCTCTTTGAACCGCTCCAGATAGGCCCACTGCCAGTGGTATTCGAACTTGGCCTCATCTTCGGGCTCATAGTTTGCGGTGTCGAGGTAGTGAATACCGGCCTCAAGACACGCATCCATCAACACCAGATCCTGATAGGGCAGGGCGAGGTTCACGAGGATTTCCGCACCGGTTTCCTTGATCAGCTTGACCGTGTCTTCGACTTTGTAGGCGTCCAGTTTTGCCGTGGCGATATCGACGCCAACACGCTCTTTCACCGCTTTGGCGATGGCGTCGCATTTGGATTTGGTCCGGCTGGCCAGAGTGATTTCGGTGAAGATGTCCGAATTCATCGCCATCTTGTGCACGGCGGCGTGGGATACGCCGCCTGCGCCGACAACCAGTGTTTTGCCCATGGGGTGTTCTCCTCTCACAGGGGGTTATTCGTAATAGGTGTAGCCGTTGATCGAGTCGCGATAAGCGCTCATCAGTGTTTTGCGGTCTTTGGCTTTCAGAGTACCGGTTGAGATCGCCTCGTCCACCATTTTGCGGAATGCGGCGACGCAATCCTGCGGGTCGAACTCGACATAGGACAGAACCTCGGAAATCGTGTCCCCCTCTTGTTCGTGCAGCAGGTCAAAGCCACCGTCAGCGCGCAGGTCGATGGTGACGACATTGGTGTCGCCGAACAGGTTGTGCAAATCGCCCAGCGTTTCCTGATAGGCGCCAACGAAGAAGACACCCATCAGGTATTCTTCGTCCTCGGGTAGAGAATGCACCGGCAGGCTGGGGGAAACGCCGTCGGCCAAGATAAAGCGGTCGATCTTGCCGTCGCTGTCGCAGGTTATATCTGAAAGAACCGCGCGGCGGTCCGGTGTCTGGTTCAGGCCCTGTAAAGGCACGATTGGGTGCAGCTGATCGATGGCCCAGACATCGGGCAGGGATTGAAACAGCGAGAAGTTGCAATGGTAGATATCGGCCACTTTCTCAAGCTGATCATCCACGTCCGTTTCAAGATCGTCGCTTGCAGCCAGTGCTTTGAGACGGGCCATCAGCGACAGGTAAACGCGCTCGGCGCGCGCCATCTGGCGCAGGTCCACATAACCGCGTCTGAAAAGCGCGCGCAATTCGTTGCGATAGAAGGTGGCGTCGTTCCAGCACTCCTGCAGGCGGTCACTGCTGAGATAGCCATGCACGGCGGCAAGGTCCGAAACCAGATGGTGATCCTCGGGTTCGACTTCAGGGCCGTTGGGCGCGTCGTACAGCGTGCTTTCCAGCACGTTGAACACCAGCATCGAGGATGTCGCCACGACCGCGCGGCCGCTTTCGGTGACGAGCGTCGGGTGCTCGACCTCGGCCTCATCCATAGCGTAGGCTACGGTTTCGACTACGTTGGCGCAGTATTCCTCGACCGTGTAGTTGATCGAGTTTTCAGCAGCCTTTTTCTCACCCGTATAGTCCACGCCCATGCCGCCGCCGAGGTCCAGGTGAGTCAGCGGCACTCCTTCGCGGGTCAGTTCGGTATAGTACCGGCAGGCTTCGCCCACAGCGCGGCGGACGTCGTTGACGTCCTGCACCTGGCTACCCAGATGCGAATGCTGCAGCTTGAGGCAATGCAGCAATCCGGCCTCTTTCAGTTTGTCCACCGTTGCGACCAACTGATCGGTGTTCATGCCAAAGGCCGAGCGGTCGCCCGAGCTTTCTTCCCATTTACCGCTGATCTGATTGGTCAACTTTACCCGCACGCCGATCAGGGGTTCGATACCCAACTCCTTGTAGACCTCAATCACCGTGTCCGCCTCTTTCGGGCTTTCCAACACGATGACTGTGTTGAAGCCGATCTTGCGGCTGAGGATGGCCAATTGGATGAACTCGGCATCCTTGACGCCATTGCAGACGATCAGCGCCTCGGGGGCCAGACGGTGGGCCAGCGCCACGACCAGTTCGGGCTTGGACCCGGCTTCAAGGCCATAGTTGTATTTCTTGCCGAACTCGACGATCCGGTCCACCACCTGCGCCTGCTGGTTCACCTTGATCGGGAAGACACCACGATACGGGCCTTTGTAGCCGACGCGCGCAATGGCCTCGGCGAAACTTTCGTTCAGATGGGCAATCTCGTGTTCCAGATAGGACGTTATCCGCAGGACCATTGGAGCCTTGATACCCCGGTCATCCAGATCGCTGAGAATACCGGGCAAGCTGATCGCATCCGTTTCGGGTGCCAGAGGATTGCGCAGACCGATCTCGCCCTGCTCCGTCACCTCAACGAGGCCTTTGCCCCATTTCTCAACTCCGTAGATGGAATGCGGTGCGTCGGGCGTCTGTTTCAATCAAGTCAGTCCTTAACGTCAGGGTACCAGTTTCGCGCCCGCCAATAAGGCAGCAGTTTGATTCTTCCAAGTGTAATCTATGTGACGGGATTTGCCGAATTTATGCGGAGGTACGGATTGGGATCAGATGATTGTCCCATTGGCAGTCTGGTCGAGTGGAAATACGGGTCTTGGAAGTCAGCTCTCCGACAACTCCGGTGCCGGTGGTGAAGACAAAACCCTTGGGGCCGGGGCCAAGACCGCAGACATCTTTCAGAGGGAACACTCCGGTGAGTTGACCATCCGCGACTGTGAACTGGTGCAGAGCATTGCCGCGCGGGCAGGTGATGGCGACGTTATCCCCCTCACCGGAAAAGGCGATGCTTCCGGCATAGCCCTGCAAGGTGCTCTGCTCGGCGTCCGGTGCCGATAGCAGGCGCGGAGTCTCACTTCGCTGATGCAGGCCCAGCAGCGGCGGGTGTTGCGTTTTGTCGCCTTGCCATTGCAACGCAAAACCAACCATCCCGTCCTGACGTACGGCCAGATGGCGGATCGAGTTTTTGTGCAGTTCTCTCGGCAGTTCCACTTGTTCCAGGATTGAGCCAGCCAGATCCAGGTAGGACAGACGCGGCTGCATGGTCGGCAGGTTCAGCTTGGTGCGGCCCATCTCAGGGTGGGTTTCAATGCCGCCATTGGCGATAACCAGTGTCTGGCCATCGGGCATCAGTCGCATGTCGTGGGGACCGATTCCGCCCGATGGAAATTCATCCAAGCGTCTGTAACCTGTCGTGTCCCAGACACCGATCACGCCGTCTCCGGCCTCATAGTCGTTTTCAGTGGTGAACAGCCGCGATCCGTCGGGTGAGAATACGCCGTGGCCATAGAAGTGACGGCCTGCCGGGGCGTTCAGACGTTTGATCTCGACCCCTGTGGTGCAATCAAGAACCACCGCGAAGGTGCCGGGGCGACGGGCAAAGGCCACGGCCTGCGCGAGGTGGGGATGGGCGGCCGCTGCGTGGCCACGCGCGGGCAGGGGGAGTGTAAAAAGGATGTCCCCACTCACGCTCAGCCCGGCCAGCCTATAGCTTCCGTCCGGAAAAAGGGCTGCTGCAAGATAATCTGGTGCGCCGACCGCTGCCCAGCCTCGTATTGGGGTAAGGCTGGCGGCAGCTAGGCCGGCGAGAAAATGGCGGCGGCTGGTCATCGGTCAATCTCCGTCCAGCGAGTTGAACCCAGCACTGATGCCCAGTGTTGGCCCCAGCTCAGTCGAGACAATGTCGCGGATATCGTTGATCGATTGCTGCAACGCTTCAACCCGGAACCGGCCCTGAGGGGTGGCGACCCCGGCCAGCGACGGATCGTCCAGCGATTGTGCACGGGTAATGGCCTTGTCGAACGCGCCATCCAAATCGGCGGCAATTTCAGGGTGATCCGCCGACAAGCGCGCGGCCAGATCGCGCAAGGCGATCAGGGACAGTTCCACATGGCGCAGGGACCGTTCCGAACGCCGCGCCTCGGCCCGGTTGGGGCGGGGGCGGTCGAACGTGCCCATCGGACGGCCAAGGCGTGTGTCGCCGGTGAATTCTAGTCCAGTTACAAGGACTTTATAGAGCTCTTGCATAGCCTCGTCGCTTGACCGGTAGGGGCTGTTTTCGCCGGGTTGGGTCAGGGTTGTGGCATAGCTGTCCCAATCCGCACCCATCGCGCGGGCGTTGACGTCGATATCAGCGGTGATGGCCTGTATCAACGCGCAGCGATAGGGGGCGCTGCCTTGATCCGCAAATTTGGGGTCGTAAAGCAATTGCTCTAGCGCAAAGAAGCCCCGGCCCGCGATGGATGTCTGGGCAAATTCTTTAGAAGATTCCACAGCGGTGTCTTCGGCCGCAATCAGACCGGTCAGCGCCTTGGGGGTGAAGCCTTTGGTATCCGGCCAGAAGGCCAGTGCAAAAGCGCGGTCATCGACCTCGGAAGGACCAAAGCGTAGATGACTAACCGATATCCAGTCATCAAAGGCTGCGTGATAGGCGGCGCGCAATTCGGGCGAGCCTGCGGCGCAGTCGGCCTGCGCGGCTTGCGCCAACGTGCCGGTCGCATCAGCCAGGTTGACAAAACCGGGCAGGATGTGTCCTTCAACTGTATCGGTCAGGATCGGGCCGCGATCCTGCGCCAGTGCAGAGAACGGCAGGGTCATGGCAACGGCAAAGGCAAGAACGCGCATGGGTCAGAGGCTTTCGAGAAAACGGATTAACGCATCACGGTCGGGTTTGGGCATCGCGACAACTGTATCGCGAGCGGCTTGCGCTTCACCGCCGTGCCACAGGATGGCCTCAAGCAACGACTCGGCGCGGCCGTCATGAAGGAATTGCGTATGGCCCGAAACCTGTTCGGTCAGTCCAATCCCCCAAAGCGGCGGTGTACGCCATTCGCGCCCGGTTGCGCGGCCTTCGGGGCGGTTGTCGGCCAGCCCTTCGCCCATGTCATGCAGTAAAAGGTCTGAATAGGGCCAGATCAGCTGAAAACTGTGCTCGGGTCGATCCTGCATGCGGTGGGTGACAAACGACGGCGTGTGGCACGAAGCGCAACCAGTGTCGTGGAACACCTGCTTGCCGCGCAGAGCCTGTGGGTCGTCTACATCGCGCCGCGCCGGAACGCCCAGATTGCGGCTGTAGAAGGCGACTAGGTCCATGCCGATCTGGTCGATCTCGAACACGCGGTTGTCGCCGTCGCCGTGCGGCGCGTTCACGCAATCGTCCTGAGCCTCGGTGCAATCGCCGTGGGCAGCGGGGTAAAGCGGGCTGGAGATGCCGATATCACCTGCAAAGGCCGCGGCGGATTGCTCCATGACAGTAGGCATTCCGGCCTTGTGCCCGAACCGGCCCATCATCGGTGCGTCGTATTCAATCGCCCAGACGATGTTCGGACGACCCGAGATACCATCGCCATCCGCATCATCCGGGTCGGCATTGGCCAGAAGGTCCTCAACCGGGATCGCCTCAAGCAGCCCGAGGCCGATCATCTGCGGTGCCACACGTGGGCTGAGCATGGCGTCCGGATGTAGCGGCCCGTATCCAAGATCAGCAGCAGCGTATGTCGGTTTGCGCAGAGTGACCTGTTCGCCATCTGAAAGGGTGACGGAGACGTCTTCATAGGTGATTTCCAGGCGGTACTCTGCGGGGTGGCCGGGCAGAGCCAGATCTTGCATCTGGCCACCGTAGTTAGGTTCGGGCCGAGTGGCTATAAAGTCCTCGATCTCCTCAAACCTATCGCCGCCGGGGATCGAGACTCGTAGGAACATCGAAATCGCGTTGTCGTCGGGTCCGTTGGGCGTATGGCCGCGCCCGTCCTTGACGTGGCAGCGCTGGCAAGAGCGGGCGTTGTAGAGGGGGCCAAGCCCGTCTGACGCCAGGGTCGAGGCCGGAGACGACACCCAGATTTTTTTGAACAGACCGTTGCCGACCTTGAAGTCCAGCTCCTGCTCAAAGCTCAGATTGCCCGAGGGCTGAGAGAACGCGTCGGCATCGGTGCGGGTGCGCACGGTGGCGGCGCCTGCGGGCAATTCCTCGAACTTTTGGGGGGCGCTGAACTCTGTGGGCGCAGCGGTGACACGGGCGATACGCGCGCGCTCATCTTCGGTGCGGGGCTCGAAATTCAGGTGAAGATCCTGCAGCTCGGCTGCGGGGGATTGAGTGGCCGCGAGCGCGGCCACCGACAAGGCAACGAGGCTACTCGCCCTCGTCCATTTTGGTAGCGTTGAGTTGCGCATAATTGGCTTCGCCAATCCTTTCGTACAGGTCGAGCTGCGTTTCGAGGAAGTCGATATGGCTTTCCTCATCACGGAGCAATTCTTCGAACAGCGACATAGAGACGTAGTCACCGGCCTCTCGGCAACAGTCGCGGGCTTCGGCATAAAGCGCGCGGGCATCCAGCTCTGCCGCGAGGTCACATTCCAGGGTTTCCTTAGGTGATTGACCGATCCTCAGAGGGTCAAGCTTCTGCAGGTTGGGATGGCCTTCCAGAAAAAGGATGCGTTCAATCAGCTTGTCCGCGTGTTCCATTTCTTCAATGGATTCTTTGCGGCTTTTCATGGCCATGTGGCCTAGGCCCCAATCCTGCTGCAAGCGGTAATGCAGCCAATACTGGCTGACGGCCGTCAGCTCATGCCGCAGAGATTTGTTTAGATATTCTATGACCTTGGGATCGCCCTTCATCTGCCTTCTCCTGTATTGCTCCGGAACGTAAGGCGCGGAGCTGCATGGGGACTTCCAGATTGTCGTTCGACCTCATTGTGTCCAGAAATAGCGGCATACAACCGCCACAATCTGCTGATTTTCCAAGGGCATGATAGATCTTGCCAGGGGTAATGATTGCTTGCGCGTCCGCCGCGCGCATCCAGTCGATTGCGGCGCGAATATCGTGGTCAGATATGTTTGTGCAGTGGCATACGATCATGGCGAATCTGTGCTCGATAGATTTCTTACCTAATTAGTAAGTTATTTTATTTAGGTCTAGTCATAAGTCACAATATTGCGTGACCGGAATTGCCGGAGGTGTGCATTCGCGCACGCCTCCAGCATGAGGTTTTCTTACTGGAAGACCGCGTCAGGGTTATCCAGGCTGTCGGAGCCTTCAAAGTCGATCTGATCCAGCTCCAGCATGTTCACGATACGCTCGATGGTTTTGGTTTGGTCGATCAGGCCGTTGACACCGTCCATGATCAGCAACTCACCTCCTTCATTGCCACGTTCCAGCATCTGGTCATATGCGAAACCGGCTTCTGCAGTCGACTTCAGACGACCCAGGGCTTGCATGGTGTTGGCCAGCTTGACTTTCATCTCGGCGTCCAGGGCCGGGTTGGAGGCAATCACCAGATCCGACAGTGAGGCGCCGGAAACCGGGGTGCCATCGATGCGGGTGTAGCTGCCCAGATACACGTTCTGGATGCCCAGGCCATCGTAGTAGTGGCTGTTGTGGGTGTTGTCCGAGAAGCAATCATGCTCTTCTTCGGGGTCATTCAGCATCAGGCCCAGACGCATACGTTCGCCTGCCTGCTCGCCATAGGACAGAGAGCCCATGCCGGTCAGGATTGCGCTGACCCCAGCCGCCTCATCCGCGGCCAATGCGGCGCGTGCTTCCCCGCCTTCTTTCCACTGGTCCGCCATCCATTCCAGATCGCTGACAAGCAGCGCTGTCGCGGCGCTCAGGTACTGGCCGCGGCGGTCGCAGTTTCCGCCGGTGCAGTCATCACCCTGCACATAGTCGGTGTAAGGACGGTTGCCCGCGCCCGAGCCGTGGCCATTCATGTCCTGACCCCACAGCAGAAATTCGATGGCGTGGTATCCTGTGGCGACATTGGCTTCGATGCCGTCAGCCTCGTGCAGGGTCTCGCCCAGCAGTTCCGGGGTGATTTCGCTGGCGTCGATGGTTTCGCCCGACAGCTCAAAGCTTGGGTTGGCGATTACGTTCAGTGCGGCGAATTCGTTTTCATCGGTCGGACCGCCATAGGCAGCGTCGACATAGTCGATCAAGCCTTCATCCAGCGGCCATGCGTTCACTTTGCCTTCCCAATCGTCAACGATGGCGTTGCCGAAACGGTAGACCTCGGTTTGCTGATAGGGCACGCGTGCCGCAATCCAGGCCGCACGGGCTGCGTTCAGCGTAGCGTCCGAGGGCTCAGCGATCAGGGCGTTTACAGTTTCTTGCAGCGTTTTGGCCGCGATCAGGCTGTCATCGTATTTCGCTTCGGCGATGTTCGCATAGGTGGTCAGAACATCGGCTTTGGATGGCGCATCGGCGGCAACTGCCGCAGAGGCGACGCCAAGGGTCAGAATGCTGGTTGCGGCAAAGAGTTTGGTCATTGAGAGGTGCTTTCTTGTCAGAAACATAGTCACAGGCGCCGTCGGGGCGCCACTTGCAGTGATATAGCTGAGTGATTTAGTCAGCTATGTCAACCTGAGTTTTATTGTCGGAAAATCCAAGGGGCCATTACACTCCCCATTATTGGCGGGGCGCTGCATCCGGTGTGGCGATTGCGCAAGGTAGGAAACACCCTAGAATAATAGCGGTGATTCCAAGTTAGGTGGTTCCTGTTTATGAGACGCGCAGCTCTCGCATTGGCCCTGATCCCGGGGGTCGTTTTGTCGCAAATAAATAGCGAAATTGCGCACGTGCATGGAACCGGTCGCTTGGACGTAACGGTGTTAGGGACTGTGTTTTCGTTGTCTCTTGCTGTCCCCGCTGAGGATATCCTTGGGTTTGAGACACCGGCGGATAGCGACGAAGACCGGGCTTTGGTTGCCAAGGCGATTTCCGATCTGTCCAAGCCTCTCGAACTGTTTCTACTTCCTGAAGAGGCAGCGTGTGAAACGACAGCGGCCAATGTCACGTTACAGGCAGAGGGGCTAGGGCAGGCCGCCGAAGCAGACCAAGAGCATCACGCCGAATTTCTGGCTGACTATCAGATTGAATGCCAAAATGTCGAAGTTGTCGAAGCTGTCCGTCTTGCGTATTTCGACCGGTTCCCAAGAGCCGAAAAACTAGTCATCCGCCTTGATCGTTCCGGCGAGATACTGACGCATGACGTGACGCGAGCCGAGCCTGTTCTTCCATTTTAGTCAGGTTCTAGTTATGGGTTAGACTCTTGGTCTGGGATGGTCGCCGAAGTCCGTTTCGGGCGCGGATTCCACGCAATAACCCACTGAAGAAAAGACGCCCGCGACCCTCAAGGAAAAAGGGTTGTGGTTCACATTCTTGGCGGTCAACCGACTAGGAACCGGAAGTCTGCTGTGAAGGTTTCCGAGGTCCCCTTTTGTAGGGCGCAATGGTAAGTTTAAGGCGCTGACATGTTGCTTCGGTCCAGCATGCGACGGAACTAAGTTATAGACCCCAGATTACATTCTTTCGCCAGCTGCGCAGTTTCGAGGCGTCCCAATTCATCCAGTGCTTGGCGTCGGTCGCCCGTATGAGCAAGCGCCGTATTGTAAGCACGCAGAACCGAACGTGGTCGCCAGGGCAACGCGGCATTGGCGAGCCATTCCCGCAAAACCGGTGGAAGCCGGTCAAATTCGCGCATTGGGTCTTCACGGCGGCGTCTTTTGCGGAGCTTTGTCTGACCGAGATTTCGCCCCATCAATCGGCCTCATCCAGATCAAAAATGGGGTCGAGCACAAGAACCAGACGAGTTTCACCCGAACCTGCGATTGGTGGCGAACGATGCAGCAACCCCGATGGCGGATCCTGCGGCCATAGTGTTCCACGCATGATCATTGGAGCGCCAGTAGCGAGGGTAAAAACACGCTGCGGGTCTTGGTCGCCGCGGGATATACCGTATTGCGTCCCCGTGCCCCGATAGGTGCAGATCAGGCGCGCATGGATGGCGTCGATGTGGAATTTCCGGCAGGCGTTTGTGCTGATCGGGTCCAAACGAAGGCGCAGATAGGGGCTCCGCATGATCCCGGAGAAACGTTCAGCCAGGTGAGCAATATCGTGTTCCAACCAATTGCGTTCGGGTGTTTCTTCCATGCCCGCGATGTCACATAGGTGCCTAACGGCATCCGCTACGGAATCCGGACGCAGAACAAGGCGCCCCTTTGGCAGCTTAGGGGGATCGAGCGCGTCGATCCACGCCCGAAACTCTGAGCCAAGTTGCCTTCGCCAGATTGTTGCTGCGCACTGGGGCATTTCGATCTGTGCCAAACCTTCGGGCGTGTCAGTGACACCCACGCCCACGATCTCATTCTTGATTTTTGAGCGGACAAAGCTCATGCGGCATCCTCCACCCGGCGCCAGAGCGGGAACGGGTCGGGCAGATCCGTTGGAAGGGCGTCCGGTCCGGGTGCAGCGCCCTCGGACAGCAAACAGGAATCCAGCCGGGACTTCAGTAGTGGCCAGTCGATGCCTGCACCGATGAAGACGATCTCTTGCCGCCGGTCACCCCACGGCTCTGACCAATGCTGTTTGATGTAATCGAGGACAGAGGGGTGATCGGGCCACCGGGTATCGGGCACCGACGCCCACCACGTGCCGATCGGCTGAACGCTCGACAGGGCACCGGCGAGGGAGAACTCAGCCACCCATTCAGGCCGTGTCGCAATCCAGAAATGCCCTTTCGCGCGGATCACACCGGGCAAGTCGCCATTGAGAAGGGCCAGAATTTTCTCAGGCTCGAATGGCTGGCGCGCGCGGTAAACGTAGGACGAAACACCGTATTCCTCGGTTTCCGGAACGTGATCGGCAAAACCGTAGAGTTCTTTGACCCACATTGGATGCTGATGGGCGGCTTCAAAATCGAACAGGCCGGTGTCCAGAATGGAGTCGCTGTCAACTTCGGAATGGTTCGTCTCAATGATCTTTGCGTCCGCGTTCAGGCTGCGGATAATTTTGCGCGCGGCATCGGTGCGTTCCGGCCCCGCATCGTCAATCTTGTTGAGAATGACCACGTCTGCAAATTCGATCTGGTCAGTCAGCAGATGAACAAGGGTACGCTCATCCTCTTCACCCATTGTTTCGCCGCGATCATGCAGGAAATCATGGCTGGAGAAATCCTGCAGCAGGTTCACCGCATCCACGACCGTGACCATGGTGTCGAGACGGGCGACATCCGAAAGACTCTCGCCGTCGTCATCGCGGAAATCAAAAGTCGCCGCGACGGGCAGAGGTTCCGAGATGCCCGTGGATTCGATCAGCAAGTAGTCGAACCGCCCTTCCGCCGCCAATCGACGTACTTCATCCAGAAGGTCGTCGCGCAAGGTGCAGCAAATACAGCCGTTCGACATCTCGACCAGCGTTTCATCTGTGCGGCTCAGTTCGGTTTCGGCGCGCACCAGATCGGCGTCGATATTCACCTCGGACATATCGTTGACGATGACGGCGACGCGCCTGCCTTCGCGATTGTTCAGCACGCGATTCAGCAGGGTAGTTTTTCCGGCCCCGAGGAAGCCGGACAAGACGGTGACAGGAAGACGGGTATCAGTCATGGCTCAGAAATTCTTCTTTCGTGGCGGTATTGGGTTGATGGGCGCGCAGCATGTCGAGGCTGCGTTGTAGTTCGGGGCTGCTGAGATCGCGGGCAATGACCACAATGCGCGAGCGGCGGTCATCCCCGATCCAGTTCTTCAGCGGGACAGGCGGATCGAATATGTGCTGCACGCCGTGAAACACGAAGGGCACGTCGATTCCTTCGAGGAAGACGATGCCCTTGATGCGCAGAATGTCTGGCCCTTTGAGCGCAATCAACGTGTCCAACCAGTAGTCAAAGGTGGAATCCTTGATGGGCGTATCAAGAATGATGGAGGCGGAACTGATCCGGGTATCATGAGGTGTGGGCGCAAACGATGACGGCTTGGGCTTGGAAAAGCCCGAGAGGTTCGCAAGCGGGTCGGCCTTTGGAGAGGCGAGTTGAGTCGCCCACGCAATAGCGTCTTGCTGGGCAACCCCTTTGCGCAGGCCGCTCAGCCCCCAAAGTTTTTTTGGGCCAAATTGACCAGCGACTGGCCGTTCGATCCGGGCTGTGGGGTTTAGGCCGCTCAATCGTTTTGCAAAGGCGTCCGCTTCCGCCTTAGTGACCAGATCCGTTTTGCTGAGAAGGATCAGGTCCGCCATCGCGACTTGCGAGACAGCTTCGAACTGAGCGTCCAGTGTCTTGGGTCCGTTGGCTGCGTCAACCACGGTCACCAGGCCGTCCATTCGGGTTGCCCGCGCCAGATCAGGATCAACCAACAGTGTCTGCAAGATGGGGCCGGGGTCAGCTAGCCCGGTTGTTTCTATCACGATCCGCTCGAAGCGTAGAATGCCGTCGTCGCGCCGTTCGATCAGATCAGCAAAGGTTCCGGACAGATCTCCGCGGATAGAGCAGCATAGACACCCGGATTGCATCAGGATGATCTCATCCTCGACGGTCTCGATCAGGTCATGATCCAACCCGGCCTCGCCGAATTCGTTCACGATAACCGCGATTTTTCCCGACGATGTTTTGGACAAGATTGCATTCAGCAGCGTGGTTTTTCCGGCACCAAGAAAGCCCGTCAGCACCGTCACCGGAATACGGCGGTCCGATTTGGTATCGGTATCCTGTGCGGCTTGGGAAATCACTGCTCTCTCCTTGGTGCAATATGTAATATCATAACAAAATTAGGAAGGGAAACACAAGCTGTGCAAGGCATGATCTCGGTTCTGGCTGGAGGTTGCTGGAGAAGAGCGAAATCAGGCTCTCAGTCAGAATGCGTCAGGGGCAACGGGGTCACTTGGAACGCGAGCACTAACTAACTGTGTTGCCCCTGACGGTGTGTGGCCCGGTCGAAGTTTGCCTTCGGCCGGGCCGAAGATCAAAGGCACTCGGCCAGTGTCTTAGCCATGTTGCGGATAACTTGCGGGTATAGCGTCGCTCCGGGCTCAAGATCAGACCCAAGAGGGTCGATCACTCCGGTATTGGCTTCGGTGCCATCCAGAACGGTTTTGACGATGCCGGGGTTGAACTGCGGTTCGGCCAACACGCAATCGATGCCTTCTTCGCGAATGCGCCCCTGAATTTCAGCGATGCGCGCCGGGCTCGGGTCGGATGCGTCGCTCAGAGAAATTGCGCCCGCGGCTGGGAAGTCAAACGCATCTTCGAAATATTGATAGGCGTCGTGGAAAACGATGAAGCTGCCGCCACGAACCGATTCTAATGTTTCGGCCACTTCTGCGGAAAGCACGGCCATTTCTTCGCGCGCTGCCGCGGCGTTTGCGAAATAGGCGCCTGCGTTGTCAGGGTCGGCTGCGGACAACTGTGCTGCGATCACGTTCAGCCAGGTCTCAGCATTTGCCGTTGAGAGCCAGGCATGGGGGTCATGTTCACCGTGCGCGTGCCCCTCATGGTCGTGGTCGTCGTGGTCAGCAAGGTCTTCGTGATCATGGTCGTCATGGTCCGCGTGATCATTGTGGTCATGCTCGGCCGCATGGTCTTCGTCATGATCGTGATCGTCATGCTCTTTGTCTTCCGCATGCTCGTCATGATCATGGTCGTCGTGCGCATGCTCATCGCCGTGGTCGTGATCGTCATGCTCATCGTGGTCTGCGTGGTCGCCATGATCATCGTGGTCCTCATGATCATGCGCCTCGAACAGAGCGTTTTCCCGGAAGTCGAGAAGAACCGTACCGTCGGATTCAAGCAAGGCCGTTACAGTCGCGCCATCGGTGAGCGTTTCGACTGCACCTTCCATCCAAGGTGTTAGGTCTTCTCCAATCCAAAATACCAGATCAGCCTCTTGCAAAGCAGCAGCCTCTGACGGGCGCAGGTTGTATTCGTGCGGCGAAGCGCCAGGCTGAACAATCAGATCAGGCGCTCCGACGCCGTCCATAACCCGCGCCACCAAAGAATGAACCGGGGCGATGTCGACCGCAACGTTCGGCACTTCGGCCATGGCCGTTCCGCCCATAAGAGCAGCGGTGATCGATAGTGGGAGAAGCTTTCTGGACATCAGACCCTCTGTGTGATTTTATAACGTTACGAGCCGCATACATGATATGGAATAACATGACAAGTGAGACGCACCCCATTCCGGTCGAGGACACGGCCCCGGTAGGGTTCCAGAAACACGACCACGAGAATTGCGTTGAGACTGCCCTGGCAACGGCGGAAACTCGGTGCAAAGAGGAAGGGCTGCGTCTGACCCCCGTGCGGCGAAAAGTTCTTGAGATGTTGCTTCAGGAACATCGGGCGCTCGGTGCGTATGCAATTCTTGATCGCCTGCGTGAAGCGGGTTTTGGCTCTCAGCCGCCAGTGGCTTATCGTGCGCTCGATTTTCTTGTCCAAAATGGGTTCGTTCATAAGATCGAGCGATTGAACGCGTTTGTCGCCTGTTCTCACCCGGGGGCTGCACATTCGCCGGCCTTCATGATCTGTAGAAAGTGTGACGCTGTCGCCGAGGCACAATCTGCCCCAGCCAAGGGTGTTCTGGGCGCTGCTGCGCGTGCGGCGGGTTTCGAGATTGAGCGAACGGTTGTAGAAGCCGAGGGAATCTGCCCGGACTGCACCGAAAAGGCGTAGAAATGACCTTGATTACCGTTGAAAATCTCAGCGTGCGTTATGGCGCCAATATCGTTCTGCGTCATGTGGACATGACAATTGAATCCGGGGAAATCGTCACGATCGTTGGTCCAAACGGGTCGGGCAAGACAAGCCTGTTGCGGGCCATCATCGGTGCCACCAAGCCATCTGTGGGCCAGGTTTCCCTGAAGCCCGGACTGAAAATCGGATATGTGCCGCAGAAGCTGCACATCGATCCGACTTTGCCTATTTCGGTCGAAAGATTCATGCGTCTGACCAACCGCGTGTCGCGCAATCAATGCGCTGAGGCCCTAAAAACCGCTGGTGTGCCCGACCTGCTGAAGCGCCAGATGTCGCAACTGTCCGGAGGCCAGTTTCAGCGGGTTTTGCTGGCAAGGGCTCTCATCAACCGTCCCGGTGTTTTGCTTTTGGACGAAGCGACACAGGGGCTCGACCAGCCAGGTTCGGCGGCGTTTTACCGTCAGATTGAAGACGTCCGCCGCGAAACCGGCTGTGCCATTCTGATGATCAGCCACGAACTGCATGTGGTCATGAGTGCCTCGGATAGAGTTATCTGCCTTAATGGGCATGTGTGTTGCGAGGGGTCTCCTGCCGTTGTGGCGTCGGCGCCCGAATACCGCGCCTTGTTCGGTACAGGCACTGGCGGTGCGCTGGCCCTCTATCGTCATGATCATGACCACGATCACGACCACTGCGAACACTCTCAGGAAGCAGCAGAATAATGCTTGATGATTTCATGATGCGCGCAACACTTGCGGGTGTAGGTGTCGCCTTTGCCGCGGCACCTCTTGGGTGTTTTGTCGTCTGGCGCCGGATGGCCTATTTTGGCGATGCGACAGCCCATGCCGCAATCTTGGGCGTAGCCCTGTCATTGGCGTTGCAAATGTCTATTTTCCCAGGTGCCCTTATCGTTGCACTGATTATGGCAATTGCGGTCACTCTTTTGAGCGGTCGTGGGTATGCAATGGATACGCTTCTCGGTGTTTTGGCTCACTCTTCGCTGGCTTTCGGTCTTGTTGCCGTCTCATTTCTGTCCGGCATCCGCATCGACCTGATGGCCTATTTGTTTGGCGACATCCTTGCTGTGTCACGCTCTGATTTGCTTGTGATCTGGGGCGGCGCTGCGTTGGTCGTGGCATTGATCGCTTGGCGGTGGTCGCAACTCCTGACGGCGACGTTGAACGAAGAACTGGCCTATGCCAGCGGCGTGGACCCAAAGCGCGAGCAGTTGATACTGACTTTGTCTCTCGCGGTAACCGTGGCTGTGGCGATCAAGGTTGTCGGCGTTTTGCTGATCGCGGCCATGCTGATCATTCCCGCCGCAGCTGCGCGCAGTTTGGCGCGATCACCAGAAACAATGGCTATGATAGCAGCGGCAATCGGCGCTTTTTCCGCAATTGCCGGGCTAAGGGCAGCTTACATTTTCGATACACCAGCGGGCCCTTCTATCGTCTGTGTCGCGGCGGTGCTATTCGCATGTTTCAGCTTGACCGGATGGCAGACACGGCGCCAAGTCTAGGCATTCTACACTATGGAGTGCACGTTGTGGCTGCAAAGGCCAAGCGACTAGGCGGCGGAGTTGGGTTGAACTGACCACTTGGCGCGTACTAAGGCGAAAAAAAAATATTGCGGCGACTGCGCCAGTACCCCGAATACCGGCAGACAACGCCGGCGGCTTTCGAACAATTTTTCGCGTCGCGCTATAACGAACTGCTTGTTTCCTAGTGGGATATGGTTTGTGAGAGTGCAGTCCCGATGCAGTCCCGCCACCACAAGCGCGGGAGGGGCTTTGACCACTAATCCTAACGGTCTGATTTTAAGGAAAGGGTGGTAGCGGAGGTCCGTTTTGGACGCAAACCCCACACAATAACTCTCTGTAAACTAAGGGTCCCGCGACCTTCAAAAAGAAACAAGGGAGGCTAACCATTGGCTTGCCGCTTTATACTGGCCTCTGCCGCGCTGGTTCTCATAGAGATTACTGTCTAACATCTTTCCTGATCACTGCTTCCCAAAGACGGTGCCAAAGTAAGATATCCCAGATAGCTAAAGGAACCTTCGGAAAAACCAATCCAAGTCGCCCCAGATTTTTTTGGATCTCTGATTGTTTGCCTGAGCTACTCAAATTCCCGAGACCGTCCATCATCTCCATGAAGAAACAGCTCGATCTTGTCGAGCAGGCTGTTGGTCGGCTCATTTCCGATGATGCACTCCCACACGATGCCGACTCGCCAACCCGCAGAGAGCAGATCCTCAACATTGCGTTTGTCCCTTTCAATGTTTCGTTCGAACTTGTCGATCCAAAACTCGACATTGCTCGAGGGCGTGGTCGCCTTGAGACACCCCGGGTGGCGGTGCCAATATCAACCATGCACAAAGAGAACGGTCTTCCATTTCGGGAAAACGATGTCTGGAGATCCAGGTAAGTTGCGCACATTCAGGCGATATCGGAGGCCCCGCCGATGGAGCGCTTTGCGAAGAGAAATTTCCGGCCTGGTGTTCCTGCCTCGGATACGCGACATCATGCGGGATCGGACTTCGGGTTTTACTATATCCGCCATCGAAGCATTCCTCACTCGCGCCAAAGTCGATTTACCCTGGCACAGCACATGCTCTTGAAGATAGAAGCAAAAAACAAGAAGGGAACGGAATGAACAAGGAATACGCCATTGAGCCTCCCCAACTGATCTGGTCCACCGTTATGTTTAGGAAACGGAGGACTGAGAATGGCAAACAAGCGACCGAAGCGAAGACTCAATTGAGGAAGGCGCAAGAAAAACTGCATTCATTGGACGCGAACTCTGATGCGATCTCATTTGATCCGGCAACTCCGAAACAATATATCCGCGCTATTCAAGGTCTCGTGGCCTCAATGGTTGATCCTGCTGAAAAACCAGATGCCAAAGCGGTGGACACCATCAGAACCCTCGTTTCTGAAATCGTTGTGTCCCCGGTAGAAAACGACTCTATTCCCGTCGAAGTTAAGGGACGTGTAAGCGCCTTCGTTTCGAACCACGAATATAAAGTGGGGGGGTTGGTGGTAGCGGAGGAGGGACTTGAACCCCCGACACGCGGATTATGATTCCGCTGCTCTAACCAACTGAGCTACTCCGCCATGAGTGAGAGGCGATTTAAGGGAGGGGCTGAGAAGGGTCAAGAGGGAAAACACGGTCAAAGGCAGATTATTTTAGGCTGCAATTAAGCCATCGCGGGCTCGGAGCGGGCCGCCTCGGCGACACGTCGTATGAACGCGGCACAGATGTCCGGGGCGGTGATTAGAATCATGTGGCCAGTCCCCTCCAGCCGCTCGATGGTGAGGCCAAACTGCTGCATAGGATCGCCATGCGAGTCCGGGGACAAGATTGCATCTTGGGCGCCAAACAGAATGCCGCCAGGGACGGTCAGTTCTTCATACCGGGCGACTTGCGCCGCGATGGAACCATCGACACCTACAACATCCTGCGAGCCTGTAATGAACGCAGAGGGGCGTAGCCCTAACGCGCCGCCCGCGCGGTCCAGAAAGTCGGCAGGCGCCGGCTCTGGGTCGAAGACGGCACCCAAGGCGTAGGGCGCGGTTTTGGCGGCCAACGGCACAGCCAGTGTATTGGCGATCAGGCTGCGCAACCACTCTGCTCTGATCTCCAACGGTTTGAAGACCTGTGGTGAAGAGGGCAGCTTGTGCGTCAGTGGTGACAGTAGGGCCAGCGCCTTGGTCTTTTCAGGATGATCCAGCGCCATGGCCAGTGCTACTGCGCCTCCCAGAGAATGCCCTACCAAGACCGCGTCTTTGATGCCTTTGGCGTCCAGAAACTCCTGAACCATGCGAGCCTGCTCTGGCAGGCGACCCAGTTCGGCACTGTCGCGAGTCGAGTAACCGCAGCCAGGCCTGTCGACTGCGATGACGTGATAGTCATCGGCAAGCATATCGACCAGGGCATAGGTGAAGTGCTGTAACTGCCCGGTTAGCCCGTGGATCATGACGATGGCCTGTTTCGATGGATCGCCTTTTTGCACATAGTGGATACTACCGCCTTTAACGGGAGTAATGCTTCCCAGTTGAGGAACCCTCTTGAGGCCTTCGCGGGTCAGTTTGTGGGTCCACAGGTTCATGGCAACAAAAATTGCGACGATCACCAAAGTGAGGGTCATAATTGTGGTCATTTCAAGGGCCTCCGGCTTGGGCTATGGCAGGTTGGCATTGATCAAGGCCGAATTGGGCCATGCGTTTGTCATACTCGGATACCTTACCCGGCCAAAGCGTTGAATTGCTGCCTTCAAATCGGCGTTTTGAACCTGGCCCAATACGCAGATGATATGGCCCCCAGCGGCTCGAAAATCAGGTGCGGTTCGTTGGAAGAAAGTAAAACGGTCAACAGTTTTGCGAATTCAGTGCGACTGAACGGAACAGATGCCTGTGCTGAACGCCCAGCCCGAAAGGTGTGTGTAGGCCCTAAAGGTTGTGCGGGGGAAGGAGGAGCGTTTCGGAATGCGAGCAGTAAGCGTTTGACGCGCGCGAAACCGAGGGCGTCAAAACTCCAGGCGATGCGCCCGCCCATGAGCGGCGAGCCGTGCATTTAGCGCATCAGCTTCGGGTGCGCCGGCTTCCAAGGCGAAGACAAAGGCATGGGTCAGATAGAAACAGGCCGCGTCAATGTCATGCGCTGCTTCGCGTTCATCCGCGGCCTGGGTGTAATAACGGATCAAGGCCTCATGATCGTCGCGATCATGGGCCTCGAGCAATAGGCGGTCCAGCTCGTTCTTATTCATTGGTATTCTGTCTGGAAGGGCCGCTCATCAATACTATTCCGCGCGACCAGATTCGATCTGGGTCGCGACCCAATGGTGGAAGTTATGCGTTGGCCCGTCCATCGCGGGAGAAAACCGGCCACCGTCGAACAGCATCCCGTGGCGACCTTTCTGCATACCCTCGACGACGAAGACATCCTCTTCGAACACGGTCTTCCAAAGCTGCGCGTTCGAAGCCCGAAGCCCGTCATGCTGAGGCGTGTCTTCAACGCTTTTGGCGTAATAAAGTTCGATATGTTCGACGGTGTTTTCGTGATCCACCGGCTCCAGCACGATGGCGAAGGCGTGGTCGCGCTGCACACCCAGCAGGACGTTCGGATACAACGCTACGTATTCTGCACCTTCGTCCCATTTGTCGCTGAGGCCTTCGAAATCCGGAAAGGTTGCTCCGTCCTGATCGGTCAGTTGGCGGTAGACCAGCGTACCTTGACCGGAGTAGTGCCCACGGGCTTCGATGTTATAGTGATCCTCCAACCGGGAATAGCTGTTCAGGCCGGGGTGCACCCATGGCAGGTGGTAGCTTTCACAGTAGTTTTCGACCGCCAGCTTCCAGTTGGTTTTCACCTCCAGCTTGAACGAGGATGTCTCACCACCGTGATGCAGAGGCTGTTCGAATTCCTTCCAGCGCTCCAGCAGGGCGCCGTGAGCCTCTTCGAAGGCGGGCGCGTTGCCGTCCACATTCACAAAGATCACATCGCGCCAGACATGCGAGCGGACTCGCACCAGACCAAGGTCGTCGCGATTTACGTCTTCATGTTTGTTCTGACCGGGGCCGCCCACATGGGGGGTAGCGCGCAGCTCTCCCTTCAGGCTGTAGCACCAGCTGTGATAGGGGCAGCGGATCGCCCCGCCGATCTTGCGAGGCGTGTCCACAAGGATCATGCCGCGGTGACGGCAGGTGTTTTGGAATACTCCGATTTCTCCATCCCGGTCGCGGACGATCAGCAGGGGCATGCCCAAAAAATCGACGGGTTTGGCATCGCCTTCCTCGGGCACGTCCTTGCCGAACCCGATCCCGGACCAATTGGCATAGAGCACGGATTTCTTTTCCTCGGCAAAAACGGCCGGGTCGACATAATGTTCGTTCGGCAGACCATTGGCGACAGTCACATCGGCCAATACGGATGAAAGCGTGCTATGCTTGTTCATCGGGCTCTCCTAAAGGTTGCTGGATGCGTTCCTTTTCCTATTGGCAATGGGGAGGCCTCCTCTCAATATCAGAAATCCTCATCGAAGGGTGATCTGATCTAAACCGATCCTTCCTGAACCTCTTGAATGATCCAATCTTTTAGGGCGCGGGCGCTGTCTGACAGTTCCTCATCCGGGCGTCCGACGAGATAAAACTGGTTCGGCGCTGTCAGGTGATGCGGGCCAATGGCCACCAGCTTGCCCGATTGTAGCATCGGCTGGATCAGGCGCTGCCAACCCAGGGTCAACCCCGTCCCCTTGCGGGCCAATTGCAGAGCGACCGAATAGCTGTTGACGCGCGATTCAATCGGAATCTTACCCTTGTACCCCAATTGCTGAAACCATTCAGGCCATGTGGTCCAGCTACGATCCTCAGAATCCAGATGAATCAGCCGCTCAGCCGCCAGCACCTCAAGGCTGGAGCCCATAAGCCGGTCGGCCAACTCAGGGCTGGCGACCGGAACAAGGTGGTCTCGAAACAGAGGGGTGTGCGTCAGGTTGGGGTCGCTGTCGCGTCCATAGCGAATAAAAAAATCCACATCCGGGCGATCGCGGAACGGGCGGTCTTGCGACAACTGATCCACATTGACGTCCGGCATCTCGCGCCAGAAGCGGATCACGGCCGGTGACAACCACAAAGCTGCGACCGCTGTTGTCGACCCGACCGTGACTTTGCCACCCGATTTGCGATCTCGAATCGTGGCCAGTGCTTTTGAAATCCGTCCAAAGGACGAAGACAGTGCTTCGTGCAGCGCCTTGCCGTCCTCGGTCAACTCTACGCCGCGATGTTTGCGCTGGAACAGCGTGGTGTCCAGATCGCCCTCAAGCGCCTTTATCTGGTGGCTGACTGCGCCCGGCGTGACGGAAAGCTCTTCGGCTGCATTCTTGAAACTCAGATGCCGTGCGGCGGCTTCAAAGGCCGAGAGGGTGGTCAACGGTGGCAGGTTGTAGTGGCGTCTGGACATGGTGGTTCGGGAGTCGCAATACAGTTTCGGGTGAGTCTGTTTCACCCCAGTATTAGGATTTTTGCGGTTGAAGGCCAGAACTGGTTGCGCAAAAGGTGCATATGTCGGTCAAGTTTTCGGGTTCGTGTCGCAAATCAACAGAATGTGTCGGTTCTAGTCAGATCAACGCAAAACACTAGCGATACGCAGGAAAACCATCAGAAGCCGCGTTCCTGCGGCGGCCCGGGCATTGCGCCTGACGCAACTTTCTAAGACTCGCTCCGACGGAGGAATGGTGCGGAGTACCAAAGGACCGGGTCGAAACTAAGCCAAGAATTGGGGAAGCGTGTTTAGGCAAGCTCAACCCAACGCATACCGTCAACACGGAGGAGAATATGTCGGTACCCGAACCCTTTACGGATGTTGAAATAGAAACGGCGGATGCCGGCTTCTATGAAAACTACAGTGTTCCCATTGCCCTGATCAGCAAGGCCATTATGGTCGGGCTGGTGCTATGGGCGCTTGTGTTTCCAGCCAATGCGAACAGCACGCTGGGCAGTCTGAACGGCAAGCTGCTTGAGATTTTCAACAGCTTTTACGTTGTGATTGTCGGTGTGTTTTTCTTCTTCCTTGCCGCGGTCGCCATCATTCCGGCGACCGGTCGCCGGATCATGGGGACGCCAGGCGAAAAGCCCGAGTTCTCGAACTTCTCTTGGTTCTCGATGATGTTCGGTGCCGGTCTGGGTGTGGGTCTGATGGTTTTCGCTACTGCCGAGCCGCTGGGCCTTTGGGGTTCGAACCCCGTGGTCGTGTCCGGCGCGGTCGAGGGCAACTCGCCAGAAGCGTTGCAATCAGCCTACCGTTTCACTTACCTGCACTACGGTTTCCACGCCTGGGCAATCTATGTCGTCACCGGCCTGTCGCTGGCCTACTACGCTTATACCCGTAACATGCCTCTGACGATCCGCTCGGCTCTGACACCTCTGTTCGGTCGTTTCGTCAATGGCTTCTTCGGCCATGTGGTCGACGTTCTGGGCGTTGTCGCAACGATCCTTGGTGTGTCCGTGACCATCGGCTACGGCGTCAGCCAGTTCATTGATGGACTTTATGCCATCACCGGGATGGGCTGGATCATGGATCTGGGTGGCGAAGTGCCGACCCCCAGCAAAGTGGGTCTGATTTCAGGTCTGGTTGTCATCATGGGGTTGTCCATCATCTCGGCTGTGTCGGGTGTTGGCCGCGGCGTGAAATACCTGTCGAACCTGAACCTGGTACTGTCGATCATCCTGCTGGGCACTTTTGTTGTGTTCGGTTCGTTCGTCTTTGCCATGACCACCTATGGCACCGCGATGGTGGACTACATCCTGCACTTCCTGTCGCTCAGCTTTAACGCATACGGCCCGCTCTCGGCCGAGGCGTTCGCGGCGGCTCTGCCTGCCGAAGCGCAGGCGCATGCGAATGACCTGATGGGCGGAGCAACCAATGCCTGGGGCAGCTTCGACGGTTTCCGTGAAGGTCTGACCGGTGCCGCGGCTGAACTGGACGAGGCGACCCTGACGGCTGCCTACGCAGCGGGTGAGCAAGGTCGTCAGTTTGGCTGGCAGGCAGGCTGGACCACCTTCTACTGGGCCTGGTGGATCGCGTTCTCGCCCTTCGTGGGCCTGTTCCTTGCGCGTATCTCCAAAGGTCGTACAGTGCGTGAGTTCATTCTGGGCTGTGTTTTCGCACCAGCGCTGGTGTGCTTTGCCTGGATGACTGTTCTGGGTGGCACCGCGATTGATCTGGAGCTGGCAGGCGCCGCCGAAGGCGCGATCATCGGCGCATCGAACACCAACAAACTGTTCGTGACGCTGTCCTACATGATCGACGGTGGGTTGCTGTCCATGCTGAACGTGATGTGCGTGATCCTCATCATGACGTTCTTGGTGACGTCTGCAGACTCGGGCATTCTTGTGATGAACACCATCATGTCAGGCGGCAGCCAGGAAACCGGCGTCAAGCACCGCATCATCTGGGGTGTGATCCTGACTGCGGTGATTGGTGCGCTGATCCTTGCGGCGGGGGAAAACAACCCCATGGATGCGCTGCGCAACGCGATGATCATCGGCGCGTTGCCCTTTACCATGGTTATGGGGCTGATGTGTATCGCGCTGGGCAAGGCCTTGTTCCGCGACAGTCAACGCGAAAAGCAAGGTGTCGCAGCGCAAGCCGCCGAATAAGACTGGCCAATCCGAAACCGACGCCGCCCCACCCGGGGCGGCGTTTTTCGTTCAATGCCGGTGTCGCTTCCTGCAATCAGATATCGCAATTGGTGACGTGTGACGCCCGCGAATCCCCCATTTTGAAAACAAGATTGGAGGATTGCCCCGTGAACATTCGTACTGCGACCCGCGCTGGCGGACGCTCAGCCCGCCGCGCCAAACGCACCGCCCCGAACTTTGAAATGCTGCCTGGCCTGACCCGAAACATCCCCGATTGCGAGGTTATGAATGGTAGCCAGGTGGAACGCATTGACAGCGCCGCGATGGACATTCTCGAGAATGTTGGCGTTCAGTTCCGCGACCCGATCGCGTTGGAGGACTGGAAAAAAGCCGGCGCCAAAGTGGACGGCGAGTTGGTCTATCTGGACCGCAATCTGGTACGTGAGCTGATTTCGACCATTCCGGCGCAGTTCACCTATCACGCGCGCAACCCGGCCAATAACGTCAAGCTGGGCGGCAAGCATTCGGTGTTTGTGCCAATGACGGGCGCGCCGTTCCTGCGCGACCTTGAGGATGTACGCCGCAACCCGCTGCTGGAAGATCTGGCAATGTTCCACAAGCTGTCGCACATGATGCCGGCGCTGCACAGCTCAGCCCACCATATTGTCGAACCGTACGATCACCCGATCAGCCAGCGACACTTGCGTATCACCTATTCGTCGATGAAATACTCGGACAAGATGTTCATGGGCATGACCACCTCGCCCAAGAATGCCGAAGATGTCATGGACATGTGCGACATCCTGTTCGGCGAGGGTTTCATCGACGACCATCCGGTGACCACCGGCAATTGCAACGGAAACAGCCCGCTGGTTTGGGATGAGACAATGCTGGGCGCGATGCGCGCCTTCTGCCGCCGCAATCAGCCTGTATTGTGCTCACCCTTCGTTCTGGGAGGGGCAAATACACCCGCTTCGGTGCCTGCTACGGTTGCGCAGCTGACTGCTGAAGCCCTATCGGCACTGGCCTATACGCAGGTCATCCGCAAGGGCGCGCCTGCGATTTGGGGTCACTATCTGTCGACGGTGTCGATGAAGTCCGGCGCACCGATGGCAGGTACACCTGAGATCAGCCTGATGAACTTCATGATTGGCCAAATGGCGCGGTTCTACGATGTGCCGTGGCGCACGTCCAATACGCTGGGCGGTGCAAAGACATTCGATGCGCAGGCGGGATACGAATCCGCCACCACGCTCAGCGCGGTTGTGCATGCAGGGGCCAACTATATCTGGCATTCGGCCGGCTGGAACGAGGCAGGCATGCATTGCTCGGTCGCCAAGTTCGTGGTCGATGCAGAACAATGCGCCATGGCCTACCGCATGGCCGAAGGGCCGAAATGGCACGATTTTGATCAGGCACTTGCCGCGGTGCCTGATGTGGGGCCCGGCGGCCACTATCTGGGCCACCCGCACACGCAGGACAATTTCCAAACCGCGTTCTTCATGCCGGAACTGTTCGACAATAACTCGATCGAGCAATGGACGGCGGAAGGCGAGGTGGAGATCACCGAACGCGCTTTGAAACATGCCAAGAAACTGCTGGCTGAATACCAAGAGCCCAAACTGGACGAAGCTAAAAACGAACAGTTGCTGGACTACATCGCCAGACGCGAAAGGGAAATTCCGGCGGCGGACGAACTGAACCAAAGTTACTGAGAAAAACTCCCCCGAAACTCACCCGCCCGGACCATCGGGCGGGCTTTTTGCTTTCTTACACGTAATGGGACACTCGCAGTGAAAATCGCCGAAATACACATTTTCAGCCACGACTTGCCGGTGAAAAACGGCCCGTACACCATGGCAAAGGCGGAAGTCTGGTCTCTGGATTCCACCGTGGTCAAGCTGGTGGCGGACAACGGCCTGATTGGTTGGGGCGAAACCTGCCCTGTTGGTCCCACCTACGCCGAGTCGCATGCTACGGGCGCTCGCGCCGCATTGGCGTTGATGGCGCCTGACCTGATCGGGACCCAGGTTTTACCTGCAATATTGCATCGCCATATGGATAGCCTGCTGAACGGCCACAACTATGCCAAGGCGGCTATCGACATTGCGGCTCATGACCTGTTGGGCAAGCAATATGGTGTCAGCGTTTCGGACCTTCTGGGCGGGGCCGAGACGGACAGGGTGCCGTCTTATTACGCGACCGGGGTTGGGGCTCCGGAGGATATCGCGCGGCTGGCGACCGAGAAACTGGCCGAGGGCTACCCTCGTTTGCAGATCAAGGTCGGCGGGCGTCCGGTCGAGATCGACATCGAAACAATCCACAAGGTGTGGGAGGTCGTGCACGGATCCGGCATGCGGCTTGCTGTGGACGGAAACCGCGGCTGGAACACGCGGGATGCGCTGCGGGTCAGCCGCGAATGCCCGGACATCCCTTTCGTGATGGAACAGCCCTGCAACACGATTGAAGACCTGCAGAAAATTCGCCCGCAGGTTTCGCATCCGATCTACATGGATGAAAACAGCACCAGCCTCAACACGGTCATCACCGCCGCGGGCACTGGTCTGGTGGACGGGTTCGGTATGAAGGTCACCCGTATCGGCGGGCTACACCCGATGCGCGCCTTCCGCGACATTTGCGAGACCCGCAACCTGCCTCATACCTGCGATGACAGTTGGGGTGGAGATATCATTGCTGCAGCCTGCACGCATATCGGCGCGACTGTGCGGCCTGATCTTTGTGAAGGCGTCTGGTTGGCTGCGCCATATATCGAAGGGCACTACGACAAGCAGAACGGAATTCGGATCGAGGATGGTCATATCCGCTTGCCAACTGGACCGGGCCTGGGCGTCGTGCCCGACGAAACCCAGTTCGGCGCACCAGTGGCATCGTTTTGATGGGAGATTGCATGAAATTCGAAGGGAAAACAGCGTTGGTCACCGGTGCCGCTGGCGGCATAGGTGCATCTCTGGTGCAGCGTCTGCGAGCGGAGGGTGCCCGTGTGGCCGTCGCAGATCGCTCGGTCGATGGTATTGAGGCGGACGCACATCTGCCGGGGGATCTGCTGGACGCTTCTTATGCGGACGAGTTGCCCCGGGCCGCCGCAGATGCGCTGGGCAGGCTGGATATCGTCGTCAACAACGCCGGAGTCATCACACGGGGTTCGGTGACCGAAACGATGGACCAGGATTGGGCACTGTCGATGGGCGTGAATGTCGAGGCTCCGTTCCGCATTTGTCGTGCCGCGATCCCGATTATTGCCGAAAACGGTGGAGGTGCGATCGTCAACACTGCGTCGTGCTGGGGTTTAAGTCCCGGCCCAAACCACGCGGTTTATTGCATGACCAAGGCCGCGATTGCCTCGCTGACCCAATGCATGGGCATGGATCATGCTCATCAGGGTGTCCGCATCAACGCCGTCTGTCCGAATGAGGTGAACACGCCGATGCTGCGGTCGGGTTTCGCAAAACGTGGTTTCGACCCCGACACGGCGGTGGCGGAACTGGGCCAGACCGTCCCGTTGGGCCGCATTGCCGAACCCGAGGACATTGCTGATGTGGTGATGTTTCTGGTCTCAGACGCTTCACGCTATATCTGCGGTGCGCTGCTGGAAGTAAACGGAGGCAAGCCTGTCTCATGACCCAGTTTGATGGCAAAACCGCCCTTGTGACCGGTGGGCGCAGCGGTATCGGCCGCGCCCTTGCGCAGCGGCTGCGAGACGACGGTGCGCAGGTGTTCACCGCCCAACGCGGACCAGACCCTGATTTTGATGGGATCGAAGCTGATTTCACCTCTCCTGACAGCCCGCAATCTGTTGTCGATCAGGTAATCAACCGGGCAGGGCGGTTGGATATGCTGATCAACAATGCAGGTATGATGCAGGAGGCCTCGGTCGAAGAGATGAGCCTGACGGATTGGCACCGCAATCTGACCGTCAATCTCACTGCGCCGTTCCTTTTGATAAAGGCGGCGCTGCCGCACCTGAGACAAGCGGGCGGAGCGATAGTTAATATCGGATCCATCGAAGGGCTGGCGAGCAATCCCGGTCACGCCGCCTATTGCGCGTCCAAGGCGGGCCTGCACGGTCTGACCCGTGCGGTGGCAGTGGATCACGGAGCTGAGGGTGTCCGGTGCAACGCGGTCGCGCCAGGCTGGATTGATACCGAGCTGAACCTGGATTTCATTGCGTCGATGCCGGACCCACAGGCGTTTCAGGAAGACATCAAACGCATCCATCCGGTTGCCCGCACCGGCTCTCCGGAAGAAGTGGCCGCATTGGTGGCCTTTCTCGCCTCGGATGATGCCAGCTTCATCACTGGGCAAGTCTATACAGTCGATGGAGGCCGCATGGCCAAGTTGAGCCTGCCCTGAGGGGCGGCTCATTCCTTGCCCGAGCGCCACTCTTTCCAGATCAAATAGCTGTTTGCCCCCAACGACGCGAATGGTTCTGGCGGCAGGCGTGGCGGCATTGGCTGTGCTAAGAAATGATCAGCTATCTGTGACCCGCCCTGCGCCAACAACTCGGCGATCCCCATGCCCTGCAAAGTGCCGCGCGCGATGCCAAGACCGTTCTGACAGCAGGCTGAGAAAACACCGTCATCCAATTCCCCAAAGGCTGCAGAACCATTGCGGCTGAGGCACAGCATTCCTGCCCAGCGATGCTCCATCCGCACGTCTGCCAGATGCGGGAAACGTTCGCGGAACTTGCGGTCGTGCACCCAACCCGCATTGCGCAGTCGCATTGGGCTGGTTTCAATTGTGGGGTGAAAGCTGGAGCATGTCCGGATCAGGATGCGATCCCCATAGCTGCCCGAAATGCGCCGGACCGACGTGCCCATGGGATTGGCTGGTGTGACCGACCAGCGCGGTTGACCGCCCAGTGTTTTGATCTGCACAGGCGTCAGCGGTTCTGTCATCGATGCATAAAGGCAGATATGCATCAGTCGCCGCTGGTAGAACCCAAAGCTTTCGAGATGGCCGTTATTGGCCAGAATAATGCGTCCGGTCGTCACCTTGGCCTTGGTCGTCTTCACGACCCATCCGTTCCCCTGACGCTCAAAGCCTATGACGGGGGAGTTTTCGTAGACACCGATATTCTGTGCCAGCCGCGACGACAGAGCTCGGACAAACGCGGCAGGCTGGATCATTACCGTACCGGGTGCAAAGAGACCCGACGTATAGTGCGGGCTGCCAGTGATCTCCTGCATTTGCTGTCGATCATACAGCGTGTGCGGCTCGCCCAGTCGGTCGAGATGCGCGGCAAAGTCCCGGTTATGCCGGTCGCCCGAACGCGTCGCAGCAGCGTTGAACTTGCCGCAGGGGTCGAACATTTCTTGCGGTAGATCACACTCGGCAGCGACGTCTGAAGCAAACGCGATGGCTTGGCGGTTCAGCGTAATTGCGGCACGGTCCGCATCAAACCCAGCCCCGGCGTAATTGTCGGAGGCCAGATCATGCGGCAGGTCGATCATAAAGCCAGAATTGCGCCCGGCGGAACTCTCGGCGAACTGCCCGGCCTCTAGCAAAGTGATCTTCAGGGTGGGATCAAGCTGCTCCAGGCGTCGCGCAGCGGAGAGACCGGCAAACCCACCACCGATGATGGTGACATCGGCGGTGTGATCCTCGGTCAGTTCGGGCAATGCCTGCTGCAGCGGCAGGATCGCGTTCCATCCAGCCGTACCTGTCTGCCGAGGCAGTCGTTTTGCTGTGTATGCCGTCACTCGATGGCCTCGTTGGCGTCGTCGGCGAGGTCGATCCAGATGGTTTTCAGCTGGGTGTACTGGTCGTGGGCATGGACGGAGTTGTCGCGGCCGCCGAAGCCGGATTGTTTGTAGCC
>NZ_JBDZYG010000017.1:0-112004 GCF_040329455.1 Ruegeria sp. SCP11
ATCTGTATGTCGCCGTCGGCATCTCGGGCGCAATCCAGCACCTGGCGGGCATGAAGGACTCGAAGGTCATCGTTGCGATCAACAAGGACGAAGAAGCCCCGATCTTCCAGGTCGCAGACTTCGGACTGGTCGCAGACCTGTTCCAGGCCGTCCCGGAACTCACCGAAAAACTCGGCTGAGCATAGGTTATGTCGTTTCGACGGAAAGCTACAAAGGCCCGCCAAAACGCGGGCCTTTTTCAGTTCACGTCCTGAATCGGCCCCAGCAGCGCGTCCGCGATGCTTCTATGCGCAGCCGGACCAATCATATGTTCGGCCATTGGCTGTTGCAGGGTGCCGAATAACATGTCCTCCAGCGCGTCAGATTGGCCGGATACATAGGTGGGCAGGTCGACACATTCTGCGCTGAACGGACGAATGGCTTCTACCATCTGCTGAGTGATCGCGACTCCGCTCCTCTCGACCGGATCGCCACCGTCTTTATTCTCCAAAACTCTCAGCGCCAGCAGAATGACCGGTGTATGCAACCTCTGCAGCAAGTTACTGATTTGCAGCACCCAATTGCGGCGCAACTCCTCGACCACAGCTTCGAAACGAGCGTCCTGATGTCCCTGTAACAGGCGCATCAGGTGGCACACAAAGTGTACGTCGGTAAAATCTACCTCGGGATAAAGATCGATGAGATCCGATCTGGGGGCCAACACCCGATCATTGCGACGGGGGTGGACCTGGTAAAAATGATTCGACTGACGCAGAACATCGGGTGCCTGCAGAATGCAAAGCTCGGCCCCATTCAGCAGCTTGAAGAGGCCTTCGTCGCGACACAACGCTTCAACACCACAGAAAAGGCTGCCCAGGTTTAGACAACGCCGATCCAATCGCTCTTCGAGAATCGCAGCGTAGGGACGCTCGACAAATCGTCCGTAAGTCTCGTCCCCACCGGTACAGACCATATAGCCCGAATCCAAGGACCGCTCCGGCCCACGAAACCAAAGACGTGATTCACCGTATTGACAAACGGCATGCCCGGCACCAGCCGAGCCTGTTTGATGATAGCTCATATCACTCACCCATTTTTCACCCGGTTGCCATCTTGCAGCCCATTGTCTTGAGAAAGTCCTAATGTGCGCATTTGAAGCAAATTCGATGGGCCTGATCCCCTTGCCGCCCCCACCAATCTGCCGGTAGTGTCCCCCCAGTCCCGAGACACAGAGGCATCAAACATGGACGTAAAATCAGTCGGAGTGATCGGCGCAGGCCAAATGGGCAACGGTATCGCCCATGTTCTGGCCTTGGCGGAGTATGACGTTCTGCTGAATGACGTAAACCAGGACGCACTGGATGCGGCCGTGGCCACGATCGAAGGCAATATGGCACGTCAGGCCTCGCGTGGGAAAATCACAGATGAGGCGATGCAGGCCGCGCTCAAACGGATTCAAACCACTCTGGCGCTGCCAGAGCTTGGGCAGACGGATCTGGTGATCGAAGCCGCCACCGAGCGCGAAACGATCAAACAGGCGATTTTCGAGGACCTGCAGCCACATCTACAACCGCATACAATTCTGACATCGAACACCTCGTCGATCTCGATCACCCGGCTTGCCAGCCGTACGGACCGGCCAGAACGATTCATGGGTTTTCACTTCATGAACCCGGTGCCGGTCATGCAATTGGTCGAGCTGATCCGCGGAATCGCCACAGACGAAGAAACCTTTAAAACCTGCAAGTCCGTAGTCGATCGCCTTGGAAAAACGGCCGCCAGCGCCGAGGATTTCCCCGCTTTCATCGTGAATCGCATTCTGATGCCGATGATCAACGAGGCGGTCTATACCCTCTATGAAGGTGTCGGGAACGTGCAGTCCATCGACCAGTCGATGAAACTAGGTGCGAACCACCCAATGGGTCCGCTGGAGCTGGCGGACTTCATTGGCCTGGACACTTGTCTGGCGATCATGAACGTGCTGCATGACGGTTTGGCGGACACCAAGTATCGACCCTGCCCGTTGCTGACCAAATATGTCGAGGCTGGATGGCTGGGCCGCAAGACTGACCGCGGATTCTATGACTACCGTGGCGAGGTACCGGTTCCGACCCGGTAGGAGCCCCCCCTCGCCCGGATTTCATCCGGGTTCACCCACGAGATATTTTGGCCCGGTGAAGAGCCGGATCAGCGTTTAAGCGTTTCGCCCAGTGCCATCGTGTGCTTTCTGAGCCAGACCATAAAGCCGCGCGGGTCGCGTTCCAGCAACTGCATGTCCTCGTCGGAGATTGGATCACCGATTACTGGCGACTGTGGTTTGTTGCAGGAGCGAACGATCTCGTGCAGCAGAAGTCCCTGCCGCAGGATCGGAGACAGCTTGTTGGCGATCTGGTAGGCGCGCGAGTTACGACCTGGGAAGAAGATCGGCACCACGCGGGCACCAGAGCGGCGGATCATCTTGGCCGTGAACACGTTCCATTCACGCTCAAGCGCGGGGCCGAACCAGTCATCCGAGGACATCACGACCCCCGACGGGAACAGGGCCACGACGCCCCCTTCCTTCAGGTGTTCCATCGCCTTGCCGCGCATTTCAAGCATCTTGCTCTGCGCCTCGGGGTCATGGGGGAACGGCACCGGGATCATGAAAGAGGTCGCTGCCTCATCCAGCCCAGTCAGGACGGATCGGGTCAGGATACGATAGTCGCTGCGCACTTGCCCGATCAGCTCGGCGAGAATCATGCCGTCGACCATACCGTGCGGATGGTTCGCAACCACGACCACGGGGCCAGTTTTCGGTATACGCGCGATCTGCTCTTGCGGCGTGGTCAGGTCGATGCCCATCGTTGCAAGAGCACCGCCCCAGAACCGCTGACCACGATAATATTCGTTTTTCTTTTCGAACTTGTTGACCATGCGGAGAATGGTCAACTTGCCAGTGCACCATTCGATGGCGCGGATGGCCGTCGAAGTCCAGGCATCATCGAACGAGTTCGCATAGGTCAGAGTTCTACGGTCGTAGATTTCGCCCTGATCCGCTGTCCCATCCACTATCGGGCCTGTCTTGGTCTCGTGCGTAGTTTCCGCCAATTCCTGGTCTTCCCGTTCTTCACCGCGCTGCTGATGGGGTCAGTACCCTTCCCCGAACTTGTCGTTCACCAAGGTTTCCAACGCATCAGCCAACGCCTCAGCATCCGGTCCGGACGTCTCGACGTCAATAGTCGTTCCGCGCGATGCTGCCAACATCAAAAGGCCCATTATGCTGTCGCCCGATGCGGAAAATCCGTCTTTGGACACTTCGGCCTGCGCATCAAAGCCCTCGACCACCTCAACCAGCTTGGCCGACGCACGGGCGTGCAGGCCCTTTTCGTTAATGATTTTCAAGCTTCGAATGGTCATTCTTAATCTGTCCGGTCTTCTTCTAATGTCACATTTTGCGCATTGATGTATTTGCGTCCAGCTTCCATCGCCTGCCGAACGGCATCCGCGATGGGCAAGTGGCGAGATTTAGCCAGTTTAATAAGCATAGGCAGATTTGCACCGTAAAGGATACGACGATCCTGTGGCGCGCAGGCGCGTAGGCTCAGATTCGAAGGGCTGCCCCCGAATAGATCGGTCACGACGACCACGCCATCCCCGACATCTACACTGTCGGCCGCTGCACAAATCTCGGCCTGTTTGGCATCTCGATCATGATCTGCTTCGATCGAGATCGCAGCCAAACCGGTTTGCTGTCCGACCACATGTTGCATAGCAGCCAAGTATTCCTTGGCCAGCCCACCATGTGCTACGAGTACGATCCCGATCACTCCGGCCTCACATTCAACGATCGACGTTCCATTTCGCGGTGCCTAATTGCCACTTGCTGCCCCCCTTCCGCAAGAGCCTTTGCAACCGCCTCGGCCATGGTCACCGATCTGTGTTGTCCGCCGGTACAACCAAAAGCCACGGACAGGTGCGCCTTGCCTTCGGCTCGGAAGGCCGGCAACAGCAGCGTAAGTAAATCGACCACCCGTTCAAAAAACGGCGCGTAATTTTTATCCGACTGAACGTAGTGCGCCACATTCGGGTTTCGACCATCTTCTGCCCGCAATTCCGGACGCCAGTACGGATTGGCCAAAAACCGGCAATCGAACACCATGTCCAACCCGCGCGGAAGGCCACGTTTATACGAGAAAGACTCGATCGAGACTGCCAGGTGCCGCCCGCCTTGTGGAGCGAACCAGCGCTCGACCTCTTCGCGCAGCTGATGGACATTCAACGGGCTGGTGTCGATCAGAGTATCCGCAATCTCTCGGATCGGCGCCAGCAGCTCTTTTTCTTGCCGTACGCCGGTTTCCGGGCTGGCATCAGAGGCCACAGGGTGCCTCCGTCGGGTTTCAGAGAAGCGGCGTAGCAGCACCTCATCACTGCAATCAAGGTATAGCGTCGCCAGATCGACATGCTCCATCCGTCGCAGCCGGATTGCGAGTTCGATGAAGCCGGTGGTTGAGAAATCGCGGTTACGTGCGTCGATGCCCAGCGCCATGGGGCGATCACTTTGTGGGCCATCTAGCAGACGCGCCAATAGACCCATGGGAAGGTTGTCGATGGCTTCAAAGCCCAAATCTTCAAGAACCCGGATCGCCGTTGACCGACCTGCGCCCGACGGGCCGGTAACCAGAACAATGCGCCGTTGCGAGGTCATGTGCTGGGCCATTCCGGATCTACACGTCCCATCTTTAATAACTGCATGAGTGCTTCTGCCAAATTGGGGATGCCCGCCGCCCTTAGCAAGGGAACAGTTTGCCTCAGCACCTCAGTCGTTATCGGTTCAGGCAGGCGTTCCGTTTCGGTTTGATCAAGATCCACCACATAGCTGACCGGCGTTTCACCTGCGGGGTCCGCACGAAGCAACCCAACGCCACGCGCTTCGATCAGGCCGCGGATGTTGGGGGCTGCGTCTGCCATGATCCTACCTTTGTCCATCCGAAGAGCCACCCGGTCATCAGCAACCAACCCCGCTCCAAGCGCCATCATCCGCAGCGCCAGCGCGGATTTCCCTGCCCCAGAACGCCCCAGGATCAGCGCACCCTGCCCATCAACGGCAACACATGTTGCGTGGAGAATGGCACTGTCCTGTTGTCGACTATCCGAGAGGGTCTGACCACTCATGCGATTACACGGGCAATCCCACGACAAAGCGCGCGCCTTGCGGGTCGGACGTGATATCTGCTTCGGTCGGGCGGATATTCTCGGCCCAGATTACGCCACCGTGAGCCTCGACAATCTGCTTTGAAATCGCCAACCCCAGGCCCGAATTGTTACCGAAATGTTCGGCTGGCCGCTGCGAATAAAAGCGCTTGAACACTTTGGTCAATGCCTGTTCCGGGATGCCGGGGCCAGTGTCTTCGACCACAACCAATACCCGGTCTTCGCGCCGCCGCACCCAGACGCGAATGGCGTCACCCTCCTCGCAAAAGGAGATGGCGTTAGTGACCAGATTGACAAAGACCTGTGCCAGGCGCGCCTCCAGCCCGTTCACGATAATCGGTTGAGGCGGCAAATCGGTGATGTATTCGATCCCCTTCGAACGGGCATCTTCGCCCAGATACTGGCCGATATTACCCAGCAACTTCAGCAAATCGAAGGGCTGTTCGTCTTCTTTAACCAACTCAGCATCCAAGCGCGACGCGTTGGAAATGTCGCTGACCAGGCGGTCCAGACGCCGCACGTCATGCTCAATCACACTCAAAAGCTTTTCGCGTTGGTCGTCCCGCTTGACCATGCGTAGTGTACCAACCGCCGATTGAAGGCTGGCCAGAGGGTTCTTAATCTCATGCGCCACGTCGGCGGCGAACTGTTCGTTGGAGTCAATACGGTTATAGAGCGCTGTCACCATCCCCCGTAAAGCACGACTCAAACGGCCGATTTCATCCGGCCTTGCGCTGAGGTCCGGAATACGAATTCGACCCGGATTAACGCCCGCGCCGCGATCTTTGCCCATTTCCGCAGCCGACGCGAGATCGGCCAGAGGATTGGCGATTGTCGACGCCAGTACGAGGCTTAAGCCAATGGAGACCAACAGCGCCACGACAAACATCTGCAGAATGCGCTCTTGCTCGCGCCGGGCAATGGCATCGACCTCACCCGCGGGTCCGGACATAGCCACTGCACCTACAGTTTTTCCGTCCAAAAGCACGGGTGCTGCAGCGACGATGACAGTCTGGCCAATTTCGTCCTGAACGGCCCGTACCTGCATATGGCCCTTCAAAGTCAACGGAACGATCTCTTGCACCCGCTGGGCCAGTGTTGGCGTGTCACCGCGAACAGATCCGGCGAAAATCCGGGACAGCCCTGTCCAGACCGCGTTCAGGGCGTCACTGATCAACGTACTGCCGGTCGGAACCTCAGCCTCGGTTTGTATGAGAATCGGCATTGGAGATGAGGCAGATGCCCCGCGCGTCCAGCCAATCAACGTACCACTGGCATCATAGACAAAGACTTCACCACCGTCGGGAAGGCTGAGGCCCGCAAGCGTGTCTTTCACGTCCAGCGCTGTCGCGTCTTGGGCGACCCCCGACTGTTTCTGGCGCAGTTGAGCCTCAAACACGTTGGTGACCAGCCGCGCGTCTCCGATCAAGTTGCGCGCAGCCTGCTGGACCTGCTCACCGCGGGAATCGTCAAGGTACAGCAGCCCCATTACGAGAATGATCAGTGCCGCCAGATTAAAGGTGATGATCTTGCGCGCCAGCGGTGAGCCGCGCAACGAAAACAGGTTACGGCGGCGCGAGGCGCGCAATTCGGCTGACTCGGGATCTTGCGGGATGACCCAGTCATCCCCAAGAACGATATCACCGTCCCGCAATTCGCTGGCTTGTTCCGTATCGCGCACGAGACCCGAATACCCCTTTTAAGCGGCCACGCTTATTCTTCGTTGTACCTGTATCCGATACCATAAAGCGTTTCGATGGCCGAGAACTCAGGATCTGCCGCACGCATCTTCTTGCGAAGACGTTTGATGTGGCTGTCGATGGTCCGGTCGTCGACATAGACCTGATCGTCATAGGCAACGTCCATCAACTGGTCCCGGCTTTTGACAAATCCAGGTCGTTGCGCAAGCGCCTGAAGCAACAAAAACTCGGTTACGGTCAGCGAAACATCAGTACCTTTCCAACTAACCGCGTGGCGCAGGGGATCCATTCGCAACTCACCACGCTCCATCACTTTGGTGTCGCCGGTATTGGCGCTGGTTACATCACCCGCAGTTGCCTCTTGCCGACGCAGCAGCGCTCGGATGCGTTCCACCAGCAAACGTTGAGAAAAGGGCTTTTTGACATAGTCATCCGCCCCCATGCGTAAGCCCAGCACCTCGTCGATCTCATCATCTTTCGAGGTTAGAAAGATCACCGGCATCTGGGTTTTCTGCCGCAGCCGCTGCAACAGGTCCATGCCATCCATACGCGGCATCTTGATATCCAGCACAGCCATATCCGGCAGTTTTTTGTTGAATGCGTCCAGGGCCGCTTGCCCGTCGTTATAGGTTTCGACCTCGAATCCCTCGGCTTCGAGTGTCATGGACACGGACGTCAGAATGTTTCTGTCGTCGTCCACCAATGCAATTTTTGACATCGGGATTACCCCTATTCCTGCTCACTCATGCAATATTTCGCTTATTAGTAGGGCATTTTTGGCGTTTTTATGTCTGCGAATCAATCCGTATCTGCGAATCGTGCGATTGTTGTCACACAGCTGCGGCAAAAAAGCCGTTAATGCGCTCGGAAAAGAGCCTTGATTTCCAGCAGGAAATTGTTGGTGGCGCTAAACTTGAACTTGGTTGCGCTAACTAAGCCAAACCTACCTGTTCATGCCCCAAACGACCGTGATAAGACGCGCCCAGCCGCCGGATTTTCCCGGCACACTGCCCCAAGAGCGCATCTGGCCAGATCGCCGACGCGCCGCCACAGGAGAAGAAACGCATGACATCTGGACGGGTTAACCCGCAATTCCGCCTCGAAGATCAGGGCATCGAGGGTCTGGGCAATGTCTATTACAACTTCATGGAACCGGCGCTGATCGAAGAGGCGCTGAAGCGCGGCGAAGGCACACTTGGCAACGGCGGAGCCTTTCTGGTCACCACCGGCAAGTTCACAGGCCGCTCCCCCAAGGATAAACACGTCGTCAAGACCGACAGCGTCGTCGACACCATCTGGTGGGAAAACAACGCCGAGATGAGCCCGGAAGGCTTTGACGCGCTGTATGAAGACATGCTGGCTCATATGAAAGGCCGCGACTATTTCGTGCAGGACCTCGTCGGCGGAGCCGATCCGGCCTATTCGATCAACGTACGCATGGTCACCGAGCTGGCTTGGCACAATCTGTTCATCCGCCATCTGTTGCGCCGTCCGGATCGTGAGGATCTGAACGAGTTCATCGCCGACTTTACCGTCATCAACTGCCCCAGCTTCCAGGCCGACCCGAAAAAGCACGGCTGCCGCAGCGAAACAGTGATCGCGCTGAACTTTGACCGCAAACTGATACTGATCGGCGGTACCGAGTACGCAGGCGAAAACAAGAAATCTGTCTTCACCCTGCTGAACTACATGCTGCCGGAAAAAGGCGTGATGCCGATGCACTGCTCGGCCAACCACGCTGTTGGAAACCCGGTCGACACCGCTGTGTTCTTCGGCTTGTCCGGCACCGGCAAAACTACCCTGTCGGCTGACCCTTCGCGAACCCTGATCGGGGATGACGAGCACGGATGGTCGGATCGCGGCACCTTCAACTTCGAAGGCGGTTGCTACGCAAAGACGATCAACCTGAACGCCGAGGCCGAACCGGAAATCTACGCGACTACCAGCAAGTTCGGCACTGTGATCGAGAACATGGTCTTCGATCCCGAAACCAAGGAACTGGATTTCGACGACGACTCGCTGACCGCTAACATGCGTTGTGCCTACCCGTTGGAGTATATCTCGAACGCGTCCAAATCCGCGCTGGGTGGCCATCCCAAAAACATCATCATGCTAACCTGTGATGCGTTCGGTGTTCTGCCTCCGATCGCACGGCTGACCCCGGCACAGGCTATGTACCATTTCCTGTCGGGCTTCACCTCGAAGGTAGCCGGCACCGAGCGTGGTATCACCGAGCCCCAGCCGACCTTCTCGACCTGTTTCGGTGCGCCGTTCATGCCGCGTCGCCCCGAGGCCTATGGCAACCTGCTGCGGGACAAGATCGCTCAGCACGGTGCAACCTGCTGGCTGGTCAACACCGGCTGGACTGGTGGCGCCTATGGCGTTGGCTCACGGATGCCGATCAAGGCCACCCGCGGGCTGCTGACGGCAGCTCTGGAAGGGTCGCTGCGCGATGCCGAGTTCCGCAAGGACGCAAACTTTGGCTTTGACGTACCGGTTTCGGTGCCCGGAGTAGCCGAGGTTCTGCTTGATCCACGCCGCACCTGGGATGATCAGGCCGCGTTCGACAAACAAGCCGAGAAGTTGGTACAGATGTTCGCTGAAAACTTTGAGCAATACCTGCCCTTCATCGACGAAGACATCAAAGCTGTGGCAATCGGCTAAACGGAAAAGGGGGGGCGCCTTCGCCCCCCATTCTTTTGAAGCGACTCATTGGGTCGACTTCCCGCCATAGTTGCATAATGCGAAAAGCGTGACAAATACGTTGCTCGGCATGCTTGGTTCGGATATTTTCCGACACCATTAAACGCAATAAGCCCGGCGCTATCGCACCGGGCAGGAACTGAAAAGACCTTTGGGTGGCTCGAGCAAACTCTCACATCAGCAAATTGAACCACCTAATGAGATGAGTAGTGTAAGGCAAAGGGGATCTGTGTCAATATGAGACTTTTCGACGACCACTAGGGAAGCGATACCTCATACTTTGTCGCCTGACAGGGACAAAGGGCACGTTATTAACAGGTAGACTATGACCGAAATCTCAAAACTGACTGAATTGCGCAAACTGATGCAGAGCATGGAGCGAACGCTGGGGCTTGAGCAGCTTTCTCCGGTAGAGCGCGATATTTATTACGCGGCCGAAGAACTTTCGAAATCCGACGAAGAAGTACGTACATTCGGGCTGATCGAACACACTTTAGTTCAAAGTGTCTCGCGGCCGACATTTTTCCGCGCGCTGAAATCACTGGTTCAAAAAGGGTATCTGTCGCAAAGCGGCACCGCCAACCGGGGTCGGTATATCGTTCATGCCCCCAGGTAACGCCTCTAACCTGCGCAGTGGTGGCTGATACTCGTGCGCAGTTGGGCTACTGACACGCTCTATGCCTCTTTGGCCTATGTCGTTGCATCTTACCTCACGTTTCAGGTTTTGATGCCGCTGCAGAATGTGTTCTTTCCTGAATATCCCAGTCGGGCAAGCCTGCTGTTCCTGCCGCATGGTGTGCGGGTTCTATCGGCATGGCTGTTGGGTTGGCGAGCAATATTCGCACTGTTACCTGGCGTCTTTCTGGTCTTTGCCTTCTTAGGCGGCAGCGACGTGTTCCTGCCCAGCCGGTTGCTGGCCATGGTGATTGCCGTAACAACGGTTCCTGCCGTGTTCTACCTGTGCAAGTGGGCGGGATGGGACCTGTTCCCACGGTCGGATCGCAAGCCGTGCTGGTCCTGTGTCATGGGGGTCGGGATCATCACGTCCTTCTTGGTTGCAGGCCTGACCAATCTCGCCTTTGGCAGTGCAAGAGTGGAATATGTAGCCTATCTGATCGGCGATATCTCAGGCCTGTTTTTCCTGATGCTTGGGTTGTATTTCACTTTCCGGATCGCGGACAAGCGCGGTTAACCCATCAGGCTACGCCTCAAAAGGTTCACACCCGCGACCAGCAAAACAAGCAGCGTCACCTTGCGAAACACCTCTTGATCAATTCGCGATTGCAACCTCAAACCACCCCACATTCCCGCAAGGGCCGGGGCGATCAAAACAGCCGAGAACGGTGCTGTTTCTGCTCGTAGAATGCCGGAACCAAGATGCGCCAGCATAAGCGCGACGGCTCCCAACCCATAGATCACTCCCTGCAAACGCATCTGCGACGCTTTGGGTGTGTTCAACGCGGTTAGGTAGGCAACTGTCGGCGGCCCCCAAATGCCGGACATACCGCCGACAAATCCTGCAATCACGCCAATCGTTGCTTCGATTCGTACAGAAGGACCGCTAAGGCTCAGCCGAACACCCAAGACCTGTATCAGCGCGAAGAACGTAACCGCTACGCCAATAATCAGCAGAAAAGTTCGAGCGGGCACGACGCTGACAAACTGAGCCCCCAGCAACAGGAACACCAGCCCCACAATCAAGTAGATACGAAACTGCTTGATCGCTGACACGGCAGCCGGAACACCCTCACGCAGGGCCTGGACACTGTTTGTCGCCAGTGTCGGCAGGATCAACCCGGCAATCGCTAGATCGGGCGGCAGGAACATGCTCAGCCCCGAGACAAAAACCATCGGCATGGCAAACCCGACCATGCCTTTGACCCATCCCGCCAAAAAGGCGACCAGGGCGGCAAGCAAAATGTCTTGCGGAGTTAGTAGTGAAAACAAAGTCATGCGAACGTGATAGCACTCTTAGCGAACGCTGCACCGCAAAATCGCAAAAGAAATTTTCGAACTATTTCGTGGCGTAATTCGTATTTTTGTTGCGCTGCACGTGCAGCATGATATGACCAGACGACACCAGAGAAGGACCCGATTCATGGCCCATGACGGACAGGATATGACCCAGATGACGACATCCGCGATTTTGCCCGACCTTCTGACAATGACGCGTGCGGTCCTGCCCGCGGTGGAAACAGTGTTCGAACGCGCCCGCGCTTCCGTCCGTGAGATGGTTACCGAAGACGGCCGTGTCTCTGGCGCGCTGATCGAAGCGCATCAGACGGCAGCCCATGGTCTGGCTTGGCTGGCGACATACAACCAGTCTCTGCAACAGATGCAACGCTGGGCCGACGCTCTGGACACTGAAGGTAAGTTCGGTGAGATCGAGCAACTCCTGCACCAGATCGCGTTTGGCGAATACCTGCATCAGGTCGCGGGCGGCATACCAATGAACCAGGGCGAGGTCGTGCGCCTACAGGATATGGGCCTCGGCTGGGACGCGCTGGCCGGCTTCCAGAGTAGCGAAGTACAGACGCTGATGGCACAGGCCAATTCTCAGGCCGCGCGCACCCGTCTGGTGGCTCTGATGGAGGATCAGGCCGGTGCTACCATGTTCGGCGCATCAGGTCTGGATGAAGAGCTTGAGATGATCCGTGACCAGTTCCGCCGCTATGCTCAGGAAAAGGTCGAACCCAACGCCCATGAATGGCACCTCAAGGACGAGCTGATCCCGATCGAGATTATCGAGGAATTGGCTGAGATGGGTGTCTTCGGCCTGACCATTCCGGAGGAGTTCGGCGGCTTCGGCCTGTCCAAGGCCTCGATGTGCGTGGTCTCCGAGGAGTTGTCGCGCGGCTATATCGGCGTCGGCTCGTTGGGCACCCGGTCCGAGATCGCGGCCGAACTAATCATCGCAGGCGGCACTGATGAGCAAAAAGCCAATTGGCTGCCGAAACTGGCCAGTGCCGAGATTCTGCCCACTGCCGTGTTCACGGAACCCAACACCGGATCAGACCTTGGCAGACTGCGCACCCGCGCGGTCAAAAATGCAGATGGTGACTATGAAATCACCGGCAATAAGACGTGGATCACCCATGCGGCGCGGACCCACGTGATGACCCTGCTGGCCCGCACCAATCCCGACACCACGGATCACCGTGGCCTGTCCATGTTCCTGGCTGAAAAGACACCGGGCACGGACGAAAATCCGTTCCCCACCCCCGGCATGACCGGTGGCGAGATCGAGGTTCTGGGCTATCGCGGTATGAAGGAATACGAACTGGGTTTTGACGGCTTCCACGTTAAAGGTGAGAACCTGCTTGGTGGCGAAGAGGGCAAAGGCTTCAAACAGCTGATGGAGACCTTTGAATCCGCACGCATCCAGACCGCTGCCCGCGCCATCGGTGTGGCCCAAAGCGCGCTGGATATCGCCATGCAATACGCGCAGGATCGCAAGCAGTTCGGCAAATCTCTGATCAACTTCCCACGCGTTTCCGGCAAACTGGCAATGATGGCGGTTGAGATCATGATTGCGCGCCAGTTGACCTATTTCTCGGCCTGGGAAAAGGATCACGGCCAGCGTTGCGACCTTGAGGCTGGTATGGCCAAACTGCTGGGCGCGCGCGTGGCCTGGGCAGCTGCGGATAACGGTCTGCAGATCCACGGCGGTAACGGCTTTGCGCTGGAATACAAGATCAGCCGCGTCCTGTGCGACGCGCGCATTCTTAACATTTTCGAAGGGGCTGCTGAGATTCAGGCACAGGTCATTGCACGGCGCTTGCTGGGCTGACCGATTTCGGCGCTCCTGTTTCCCCAACTGACCCGGCTTCGCGCCGGGTCATTTTCTTTGAATAGTTGGTCTAAGCCAGCTTGAAGCAGCAGTTGCACCTCGATCAGTTGTGATCCGCCGACACTGAAACTTTCCCTTTGAATTCGCCCTTAACCCGGATACAGCAGCCAACAAAACAGGCGCGATACACACGGTTGGCAGCAGAATGAGCAGAAAACTACTCGTACTTTGGGCGACACTTGCAGCCCTCACCCTTGGCGCCTGCACCACCACACTGCCAACCGCCAGCCAGAACGATATCGACGCTTTGGCCCAAGCCATCCAAGCCCTTGGACCAGAGGTTGACCCGGCCGAAGCGCAAGAGGCCGCAGCCATCTCGTACTCCTATTCCCAGCGTCTGGCGCAAGAGTGGAATGTCTCCGACCCGGCCATCATCCACAACGCCAAGGTCATCAACGGATTTCGGGAATATGGCCTCTGCAATGACTGGGCTCAGGCCATGACCACGCGCCTGAAACAGGAAAACTTCCGCACACTGGACCTTCACTGGGCGACCTCACCGCCGACGCAATTCCGGATCATCCACCACTCGGCCTCGGTCAGCGCCAAGGGGGATTCAATGTATGACGGGATCATCCTTGATCCGTGGCGCAACAGCGGCGCGTTGCACTGGGCGCCCGTGCGGGAAGACACCAAATACAACTGGCGTCCCCGCCTAGAAGTCCGTGAAGAGTTGCTGAACGGAAAGCTGCCCTACTAACGCATCGCTTTCGGCTGCCGTTCGAATACGCTAAGAGCGGGAAATGTCACGCCTGATACTGACCCTGCCTTTGCTAGCCCTGTTCCAATGCAACAAGGACGAAACAGTCGCCGCCTATGGCGCTGCAGACCAAACTTGGGCACTGCAGGAAATCGACGGACAGCCCTTTGAGGCCAGCGCGCTGCTACATTTCCCGGAAGAGGGTAAGATCTCAGGTAACGCCCCCTGCAATAGCTACAGCGGCACTCTGGACGCGCCTTACCCTTGGTTCGGGATACAGAATTTGACCGCAACCCGTGCCGCCTGTGCCGGGCTTGAGGCCGAAGGGATCTACTTTGCCGCCCTCATGGCCATGACCCAGTCCGAAGTGTCAGGCGATGTGCTGATCCTGCGCAACGAGGCAGGACATGAGATGGTGTTCACAGCCGCCGAGTAAATTGATCCACATACCGCGCTCGTGCCTCGGGCAAGGGATTGTGGCCCAGTGAGGGGGCCAGGCGATGTTCCAGAAAATAACCGGTGGTTTGTAGCCCTTGTGCGATTTCCACATCCGGCGCCGAGCCCTCTCCACGTAGACAGGGGGGCAGTGGCAACAGCTTGTCTGCCCACTCTCCCGCGCCGTCAGTGCTGACCGCCCGTCCGGTCTTGGGCGAGACATAGATAAGTCCACTGGTAGCTCCTGTAACCGCGCAGGCAGACAGATCGAGGCCAAACCCAAGTTCCTCAAGCAGCGCCAGTTCCCAGCGCAAATAGGCCAGCGGCCAGATTTCGTCTTGTCCCAGCAGGTCCATTAGCTGTTCCGTCTGTTTGTAGATCGCCGGATGAGGTTCTCGTTCTGGCAGACAGAAGGACAGCAAGGCCACCACAGCATTCAGCCCCGCCAGCGCCATCCGCCCGGAAAACGCCGCCGCCGCGCGGGACCGCAGGGGTTCAACCTGAAAGGTCCCAATATGCTCCTCCAGCCGAGCCCGCCAGAGAACATCCAACTGAGCGCCCGGTTGCAGGATGGGCGCGATCTTGCGACTGGTCCCACCTCGAACCACGCCAGCATGGCGACCGTGGCTTTCGGTAAAGACTTCGATAATTGCCGCCGTCTCGCCGTGCCTGCGAGAAGTCAGAAGTATGCCGTGATCTCGCCAGTCCAAGAGTGGGTCCTGTTGGTGATTGTAATCAACCTCCACTACCAGATCGTGCTGACCACCATTCTGCAAGCCTTAAACGTGTTTATCGAAAGGCGTTGAGTCAACAGGTAGGTTCGAAGGTGCGGCGCAAAGCCTGCTCAGCGGACAAAGTCGTCATCCTGGTCATGGCCATGGAAGGTAATTTACTTACAAAAATTATACCGGTCGATTGGTGAGTTGGTAGCAGGTGCCCCGGCAGTTAGTGTGGTAATTACTGAGAGCGACCCAGTTGGAGTGGTTGGCCCGATTTTACTAGTCCGGTTTGATTGTTAGTGCATGACTGGTCACTGGTCCATCGGGACAATAGTTTCTGGTGGGGGCGGACGATAACCCAATGCGCTGTGTGGTCTCTTGGTGTTTTTGTGTTTTCTCTTATTGAGAGTAAAAAGGATCCGGTCTGCTCGTCAGAAACAAAAAACAAAAAATAGAATTAAACATTTTTCTGAATCACTCTACTCACCCCTTTCCAAATCCATCTTATCGAACTCAAAACTGTTTATTTTGAGTTAATAATTGGTTTATCTCCGGTAATTTAACCGCCTATTTTGCACCAAAATAAAGACGAAATTCTCCGCTACGTTATCCCCTCATTCTTGGCTGCTACCTGGAGAACACCATGACCGATATTCTGCCTCCGAAAGGTGCACGGCAATTTCGCCGTGAGGAGAATGGTTCTCTAACCATTTTCGCCCTCTTTATGTTTCTGGCCATCGTCGCTTGTGTGGGCATCGGCATAGATTACATGCGCTATGAGCGGGAACGAGCAAACTTGCAGTACACGCTGGACCGGTCTGTTCTGGCCGCAACGGACCTTGATCAAAAGATGGAACCAAAGTCCGTCGTCCGTTCATACCTAGAAAAGGCAGGCCTTCTGGAACATGAGGACAGCATCGAAGTGGTTAGCAGCACTGGTTATCGAGAGGTGTCGGCGACAGCCACGTACGAGATACCGACCCAATTCATGCACATGTCCGGTGTCGATACACTGGCCGCCCCCGCGGCAAGCGCCGCCGAGGAAAGCCTCAGTTTGGCCGAAATCTCAATTGTCATGGACTTCTCGACCTCGATTGATCTGCCAGCACTGAAAACCGCGACGAAAAGCATGATCACACAGATGGGATCTAAAGCCGGGGACTGGAACAAAGGTGTTTCATTCTCTCTGATCCCATATTCCAGCCAAGTTAACGCTGGCGAAGACTTGCTGAAATACTACAATCTCGACCGCTTCCATGGCTACTCGCACTGTGTCAACTTTGTCGACAACGAATTCAGCAAACCTGATCTTTCTCTGACCAGTGTGCTGGAACAAACGGCACATTTCGACCCTTACACAATGACGAAAGAACCGATTGGGCATCCTGTCTGCCCAATCCGCCCTGGATCGGCGATTCTACCATTCCAAAACGATGAAGCAGTGCTTCATGCCTACGTCAATGGCTTAACCAAGCTCAGCACTCCCGTGGTGGACGAAGACTCCGGCCTGGACAATGGGGCGAATTGGGGCCTTATCCTGCTGGATCCCGGCACACGACCGGTCATCCAGAAACTCGCCACCCCCAAAGACAAAGGTGGTGACGGTATCGTTCCGGAATCATTCAACGACCGCCCCATGGATTACAAAGGTAAAGCTCTCAAGGTTCTGATCCTGGTTTCCGACGGGGACAATACTGATCAGCACATGCTGAACCCTTCGATGCGCACCACCATGTCAGATATCTGGTACAACGAGGACGCCGATAGTTTCTCGGTCTACCAGTCAAATGGCAACCCCAACTACTGGTGGCCGCACGACAATAGCTGGCAGGATCACCCCTACGGCAATGGAAACTCGCGTTGTACGAGCAAAGGCAGTAAAACGACATGCGTGGAAGAAGCCGAACCCGGCAACGCTGTGCAGTTGTCCTACGTCGAACTGCTGAACCTCGTTTCCTTGGAACACATCGAACACAACATCTTTACCCAGTCGAATAGCGCCTATGGACAGTGGGAAGGCAAGGCGTTCAGCAAGAAAAGCGCGGTCGCCAAGGATCAGCGCCTCAAACACGTGTGCAAGGCCGCCAAGGATGAGGGGGTGATTGTCTTTAGTGTAAGCGTCAATGCCCCGGCGAATGGCCAAGATGTACTGGAAAATTGCGCAAGCTCCGCCAGTCATTATTATGAAGCGTCGGCCGTTCAACTCACGGATGCATTTACCTCGATCTCGTCCTCCGTCCGTATGCTGAGGTTGACACAATGACACGTAAGTTGATTTCCGCTCTGGCCAAGCTCCGTCGACAAGAAGACGGAAATGTGACCCTCGAGTTTGCTCTCGTCTTCCCGGCCATCATGTTTTTGGTGCTCTCGGGATTGGAGCTTGGCATGGTAACGCTGAAACACGCGCAGCTAGAGCGTGCCGTTGATCTGACCGTGCGCGACATTCGGCTGAACACTGGCGTCGATCCACAACATAACGACATCAAGGCTCTCATCTGTAGCCGCGCCAGTTTTATCAAAAATTGCGAAACCAGCGTGCGCCTGGAAATGATCCGGCAGGATCCTTTTGCCGCCATCACAGTGCCTTCTGTCCCTGACTGCACTGACCTCTCGGAAGTGGCCCGCCCCGTGCGGACTTTCCAAAACGGCCTTGAGAACGAGTTGATGGTCCTTCGGGCCTGCGCCAAGATCAACCCCTTTTTCCCAACATCCGCAATGGGCAAGGCATTGGTCAACGAAGAAGGTCAGTATGCCCTGACCGCTACAACCGTCTTCGTGCAGGAGCCTAACTAGTATGATGATCAAGCGATTTTTGACCCACCGCCCGAAACGTTTCCGGTCACGGGAAGACGGCTCGATTGCCGTAGAGGCAATCCTCATTACCCCAATGCTCTTTTGGGCGCTCGCGGCGGGATATACGTATTTCGACGCCTACAGGCAGAGCGCGTCGAACATCAAAGCGGCGCATACGATTGGTGACCTGATTTCCCGCGAAACCCGGGAAATCAACAGCGCCTACATCGACTCGATGGAAGAAATGTTCAGATTGATGGTGAACAATCAGGACGATCTGAATATCCGAATTTCGTTAGTACTTTACGATGAGGCCGAAGACAGCCACTCGGTGAGTTGGTCTGCAATTCGCGGTGGATATACCGAAAAGCTGACACCCGATAATATTGGTCAATATAAAGATGCTCTGCCCCCGATGTCGGATCAGAACACACTCATCTTGGTCGAGACGTCCAACACGTTTGTCCCCCTCTTTAAGGTAGGCTTGGGCGACATCGAACTGGAAAACTTCATTTTCACCCGACCACGTTTCGCAAACAATATTAAAGGGAACGTCTAGTCACTGAAATTTGCAGCACCCCAGAAGATATGAAAGCTTGGTCGCAGAACCTCTAGCACGAGGATGTCATTGCTACCTTCAACAGTTATGTAACCGTGCTTCTGGATCGACAGGCATGTCTCTTGAAAACTCTGATTGCAAAAGGTTCTGATGTGATCGAGTGATGTGTGAAATAGATATTTGATCTTACATTCCGCTTTGGGCTCAGAGCAGCCCTTCACAGGGTTTCTACTCCAACCCCTCTTCCCCCAGCAGATGCCGTCCCAGTCGGTCTTCGACTTCGATCACCCAGAGGTCAGGATCAAAGCTGCGCTGGCGTCGGATGGCGCCGTCCACCTCGGCCTCGGGGCCGCTGGAGAGTTCGACCCATTTGCGCTCGCCGCTCATCAAGTCAAAGCTGCGCTGGAACGCGACCGCCTGCCCGTCCAGCGTGTTCAATTTGACAAGCACCGCGCCTGCCGTGTCATCGCCGTGTGCTAAGACAAAGGCCGGGATGTCCTGAAACCGCAGCCGCGCCAGATAGGCGTGGACCCAGAATTCAGCCGTTAGGCGCGTCATGCGTTGCCGTCTTTGAAATCCAGCCCCATTTCCGAATAACGCTCGGATTCTTCCAGCCAGTTTGGCCGGACTTTCACCTGCAGGAACAGGTGAACCTTGCGGTCGAGGAACTCTTCCAGCTCGGCCCGAGCCGCCTGACTGACCGCCTTGATGGTCTCTCCGCGTTTTCCCAGCACGATACCTTTGTGACCGTCGCGCATAACATAGATGATCTGATCGATCTTGGCCGATCCATCCTTGCGCTCTTCCCAATTCTCAGTCTCAACAGTGAGTTGATAGGGCAGTTCCTGATGCAGGCGCAGGGTCAGTTTTTCGCGAGTCATCTCTGCGGCAATCATGCGCAGCGGCAAGTCAGCGATCTGATCTTCGGGATACAACCACGGACTTTCGGGCAGTTCCGAGGCCAGCCACTTGCGAAGATCATCAACGCCGTGGCCCTTCTCGGCCGAAATCATGAAGGTTTCGGCAAACGGGTAGCGTGCGTTCAGGTCACTGGTCAGAGCCAACAATTTCTCGCTCGGCACCTTGTCGATCTTGTTGATGGCCAACGCGATGGTGCGGCCCTGCCCGATCTCTTCCAGGCCTTCGAGGATACGCTCAACCCCTTCGGTTATGCCGCGGTGCGCTTCGACCATCAGCACGACGATATCGGCATCCGCAGCCCCACCCCACGCTGCGGCCACCATGGCGCGATCCAGACGGCGGCGAGGTTTGAAGAGGCCCGGCGTATCAACAAAGACCAGTTGCGCATCGCCCTCCATCGCCACGCCGCGGATGCGGGCGCGGGTGGTCTGAACCTTGTGCGTCACGATTGAGACCTTGGCCCCAACCATGCGGTTCAAAAGGGTGGATTTGCCTGCGTTGGGCTCTCCGATCAGGGCGATAAATCCGGCGCGTGTGGTCATGTGTCCTGCGATCCTGTTTGCAAGTGCGCACCCCTATAGCAGAAAGCCACGGCGGGCCAGAGGGATTTGTCGCATTGCGGCCATGCGTCAAAGATGCAAGCACCATTGGGTGCCACGCCAAAACTAGCCAGGCGATCACCCTTCCATGAGGTCGATATGAAACGACGTGAGTTTCTACTGGGCAGCGGTGCCACTGCCGGAGCACTGGGTCTGGGCGGTTTGGGGCTGGCTGAGGGTGCCCCAGAACTGGTTGTCCAACCCGCCAGCTTTGCCTTACGAGGTCAGATGACCTCCGGCATGGTCAGCCTGACACCGAACGCCCCACCTCCGGTTCTGTATGGAAAGCAGGGTGAAGTCATGCGTCTGCCGGTGCGCAACACTCTACCTGATTATACCGCGATGCACTGGCATGGGATGCGTATCCCCAATGGGATGGACGGGGTGCCCTATCTGACACAGATGCCGATCGGATCGGAGGAAGTGTTCGACTATGAGTTCACATCTCCGGACGCGGGGACTTATTGGTATCACCCGCATTGCATGACAATGGACCAGATGGCCCATGGACTGACCGGTGTGATGGTGATTGCCGAGGCCGACGACCCCGGCTTCGACAGTGAACAGGTGGTCAACCTGCGCGATTTCCGGTTGGATGACGCGGATCAATTCCTGCCCGCCTATACGGCGCGCGGCGCGGCCCGAGCAGGGACATTTGGCAACGTACAGACAGCGAACTGGCTGACCGAGCCGCATTACGAACACGCGGCGGGCAGTCTGGTACGGTTGCGGGTGGTCAATACCGACACTACCCGCATCTACAAGGTTCATCTGAACAGCGCTAAGGCTCGAATAATCGCTTGGGACGGTCACCCGGTTGAGGTTGAAGTCCCGATGCCGAGTGCCGATGAGCCTTTGCTGATCGGCCCCGGTCAGCGGGTGGACTTTGCGGTGAAGATGCCAACTGATGAGGGGCAAACCGTTGATCTCGTGGCCAAGTTCCCCGGTCAAAAGCATAGGGCTATGACCCGCCTGCGTGCAGTAGGAGCTTCGGTTGCACGCGATCTGCGCGAACTGCGCCCCCTGCCAGCAAATCCGGCGGCCAAACCCGACCTGACAAAGGCCGAAGTTCATGAATTCGTCTTTGGCTGGACGCCCGAGGGCGGGCAACCAAACAACGGGTTTTGTGGATCTCTGGGATATAACTTCTGGTCGATAAATCGAACACCGTGGCCCGGCGATGCGGCTCAAGGGGTCGGCCCCTTAGCGACGTTGGAACAGGGCAAAAGCTATGTGCTACGTTTACGCAACGAGTCACCGAACTTGCACCCGATCCACCTGCACGGTCTGGTTTTTGTACCTTTGAAGTCTAACTTGCGCAGATTGCCCCCCTTGCTGACAGATACAATGCTGTTGCTGAAGGACGAAGTGGTCGAGATCGCTCTGGTCGCCGACAATCCCGGCGACTGGGCGTTTCATTGCCACGTGATTGAACACCAGAAAACCGGGCTGACCGGATTTATTCGCGTGGTCTAAGTTTCGAATTAGTGGCAATTCGACCGTGAGGGGGCCAGCATCCCGAGATTATTCTCCAGATGAAAAGCAGATCCGAGTTACTTTGGCAGATCGTTCAGCAAGGCTTTTGCGGCTGCCTGTTCAGCTTGTCGTTTTGATCCGGCTGTTGCCTGTGCCTCGGTGCCGTCTTGCAGACGGGCGGCAATGGTGAATACCGGTGCGTGGTCGGGACCACTGCGCTTGATTTCCACGTAGGATGGCGGCTTCTGCCCTCGCGCCTGCGCCCATTCCTGAAGGGAAGTTTTAGCGTCGCGCGCGTCAGCTTCGACGGTGTGAATGCGATCACCCCAGAGCGCCAAGATCACGTCGCGCGCGGCTTCAAACCCGGCGTCGCGGTAGATAGCTGCGATGACGGCTTCCATCGCGTCACCCAAAAGCGCCTGTTTTCGTCGGCCGCCAGACAGCATCTCGGACCGCCCGAGTTTCAGAACGGCCCCAACGTCGATCTGACGGGCAACATCGGCGCACGCCTCTTTACGGACCAGAGCGTTAAATCGGGGGGCAAGCTGACCTTCAGACGCCTGTTTGTCAGCCTCCAACAGCGCGGTCGCCATGACAAGGCCCAGAACACGATCCCCAAGAAACTCCAGCCGCTGGTTGTCCGGCCGAGTGGCAGAGGAAACCGAGCCATGCGTCAGCGCGCGCACAAGCAGTTCGGGGTTGGCGAACTCATACCCCAAACGTTTCTGGAACGCTTTTATCTCAGCTGAAAGCTTCAATTGATTGCCTTAAAGAAACGGTCGCCGCGCCAGGTCCAGAAGAACAGCATCGACCGACCCGCGGACGAGAACATGATCCGATCGGCGCGTCCGATCAGGTTTTCATAAGGCACATAACCGACCCCCCCAGCCGATTGCGGCAGGCGACTGTCGCTGGAGTTATCGCGGTTGTCACCCATGAAGAAATAGTGGCCTTCGGGCACAGTGTAGATGCCCGTGTTGTCCGCGCCTTGATTGCCGATATTCAGGACATCATACGAGACACCGTTGGGCAGGGTTTCGATGGAGCGGGATTTTTCGCACACACCGCCAATTCCCACAGGACCATTCTCGCAGCGCGGGCGCAAACGTTGCGGCCCCTGCGGTTCGGCAATCTCGGTGAATACACCATCGGGTTTCTGCGGAACCGGGGTGCCGTTCAGGATGATCTGCCCCTCGCGAACCTGAATGCGGTCACCCGGCAAGCCGATCAGACGTTTGATATAGTCGCGTCCGGTGACCGGATGGCGGAAAACAATGACGTCGCCTCGCTCGGGCTCGCCACCCCAGATGCGGCTATTGTCGCCTTTCATCCAGCCACAGATATCCTCGGCATCGATGTTCAGACCGACGCTGGGAACAATCAGGCTGGGGCACGAAGCGTAGGAATAGCCATAGGCCATCTTGTTGACGAACAGGAAATCACCGATCAGCAGGGTCTGTTTCATTGAGCCTGAGGGGATCCAGAACGGCTGAAAGAACAGGGTGCGAAAAACGCCCGCAATCAACAGGGCGTAAACAATGGTTTTGATCGTCTCCCACACGGGATTTCCGGTTTTGACGTCCTCGGCCATACTGCTCTCCGGTCCTTTGGTTGTTGGGGTGCTACATGCGGGGCCGAGGGGGGCAAGTCAAGGCTGCGCGGCGCGATCTTGAAGCGGGCGCGCTTCGATCACCACGAAGGCCTGCGCCCAAGGATGGTCGTCGGTCAGGGTGACATGGATGATTGCCTCGTACCCTTCAGGCGTCATCTCTTTCAGGCGCTCAGCGGCCCAGCCGGTGACGTGCATCACGGGCTGGCCGGTGCGCAGGTTGGTGACCGCCATATCCTTCCACGCGATCCCCATCCGCAACCCGGTACCCAGAGCCTTGGAGCACGCCTCTTTCGCGGCCCAGCGTTTGGCATAGGTGCCTGCCGTGTCGGCGCGGCGCTCGGCTTTGCTCTGCTCGGTCTCGGTGAAAACGCGGTTGCGGAACCGGTCGCCGAACCGGTCGAGCGTACCTTGGATGCGGTCGATATTCGCGAGGTCTGTACCGATGCCGAGGATCATTGCAGCCGCACCGTCAGAATCTTATAACTCGCTACCCCGAAAAATCCTGCAAATGCAAAATCAAACCAACGGCGCGCGCGGCGATAGGTGCGGACCATGCGCTCGGACGAGAACAGGAAGGCATACCCGATGAAGATCAAAAGCGATCCCGCGTAGAGCATTGCAAAATAGCCCAGTAGCATCGACAGACTGGCATCACTAGGCGCGACGATGGCGTAGATAGACCCCCAGCTGAGGATGGCTTTGGGGTTGGTCACGTGTATAGCCGCACCTTTGGTGAAGATCGTTGGCAACGATCCTGTGACTGGTTTGCCCAGCGCCACCTCATCCGATGTCATAGCCCTTCTCAATGCCTTGAGTGCCAGCCACCCCAAGTACGCCACACCGATATAGCGGATGACTTCAAAGACCCAGATATTTGCCAGCATAATAGCCGAAAGCCCAAGCGCTGCAGCAAAGCCCCAAGCAGCTGAACCAGCGCAAATACCCAAGGCGAAAGTCAAACCCGCCTTACGGCCTTCGTTCATCGCGGTGCCCGCAATACCCATCGTTGCTGGTCCCGGCGATCCGCCGGCCATGAGCCAAGCGAACCAGATGGCGATGAACGCAGGCGTTATCATGCGCGCGCCTCATCCATCAGTCGGCGCATCTCGGCAATGGCGGGGGTCAGCCCACGGAAAATCGACTCGCCGATCAGAAAGTGGCCGATATTCAGCTCTCGCACCTCGGGGAAGGACGCAATCGGTTGCACCGTGTCATAGGTCAGGCCGTGACCTGCATGGACCTCCAATCCCAGCGAATGTGCGAATGCAGACATTTCACGCAAGCTTTCCAACTCACGCTCGGCCTCGTCCATCCGGCCTTCGGCATGGGCGTCGCAATAGGCTCCGGTGTGAAGTTCTATAACCTCTGCTCCAATGCGGTGCGCGGCTTCGATCTGGCGCTGGTCGGCAGCGATGAAAATGGAGACGCGGCAACCCGCCTTGCGCAGCGGGGCGATGTAATGGGCCAGCTTGTTTTCCTCGCGCGCGACCTCAAGCCCCCCTTCTGTCGTCCGTTCCTCACGCTTTTCGGGAACGATGCAGACCGCGTGGGGTTTGTGGCGCAGGGCGATCTGCTGCATCTCGGGCGTGGCGGCCATCTCGAAATTCAACGGCACTGACAGAACCTCCATCAGCCCGTCGATATCGGCGTCAGAGATATGGCGACGGTCTTCACGCAGGTGTGCCGTGATGCCATCGGCACCAGCCTCTTCGGCCAGCTTGGCGGCGCGCAGCGGGTCGGGATAGGCTCCACCACGTGCGTTACGCACGGTTGCCACATGGTCAATATTTACGCCCAGACGCAGGTGGTTGTCAGACATCGCTTGATTCCTTTCCCGAATTCGGCCCTGAGCCTAATGGGTTTGCCACCGGAACGGCAGTCTTGGTTTCGGCCAAACGTTTGATTTCGTCGAATTTCGCCTTGATCCGGGCACGACGACGCTGCTGGTAGGTGCGCACCACTGGAAGGCTGAGGTAGTAGCAGATGAACCCGGCTATGAGCCCCGGAAATATGCCTCCGATCAGGTAGGGAAAGAACACTTCTTCATAGAATATGCTCAGCCCCCGCCAATCAGCGACGCGATCCGTGAACATAGCGAGAAAGTTGTTTTTCAGATCGCCAAAGGCCTTGGCAAAACTGTCCATCAGCCCGTGGGTCTCGCCTTCTTCAAAATCATCGCCCAGAAGGAAATGACCGGTCTGCAGACACACCACAGCAATGGGCACATAGGTCAGCGGATTTCCGAAAAAAGTACCACTGAGCGAAGCCAGAAAGTTGCCGTTGATCAAACGGCTGAGGAACGCCGCGATAAAGAAGTGGAAGCCATAAAAGGGCGTGAACGCGGCGAATACGCCCGCACCAACCCCGCGCGCTATGCGTTCAGGTGAATCCGGCAAGCGCCGGATGCGGTGTTTAACGTAGTGAAAGGCACGGGTCCAGCCACCGCGCGGATAGACGAATTCCGAAGCGATCTGAATGGGCGAGCGTCGGTCTCGGCGCTTGAAAACCACTCCTGATCACCCCTTCTCAGCCAGCCGCAACCGCGGTTTTTTCCCTGTCTCTGTAACGTTCGACCGCAGCGACGTCGCTTTCGGCCTCAAGCATCAGCATCAGCGAATGCAACTGTTCCAGATCGCGCAGCTCAACACTGATCAGCAGACGGTAAAAATCCGGTTTGCGGTCAACGAATTCCAGGTTCGAGATATTGGCCTTTTTCTCTCCGATCAATGTGCAAATGCGCCCCAAGACGCCTGCGTCATTGCCGATGGTCAGATCCAGCGTCACCCCATAGACGGCGGGGTGCGTGCCCGAATGCCAATGCAGGTCGACCCAGCGATCAGGCTCACTTTCATAGTCGGACAGCCGGTCACAGTCGATGGCATGAACGACCACACCCTTGCCACGATAGGTGATACCAACGATGCGTTCACCTGGCAGGGGCTGACAACAAGGCGCGCGTTCGAATTTCTGCCCCGGCTCAAGGCCGATCACCGCGCGGCGCAGTGGTATTGCGTCACCCTCATCCTTGGTGAGTTCGGGATACACGGCCTCGACCACGTCATGCGCGGTCAGTTCCGCGCTGCCCAGACGAGCCAGCAGCTCATGCCGGTCTTTCAGGCGCAAGTGTTTTGCGGCCGTATCCAGCGCCTTGTCCGTAGCCTTGCGGCCCACGTGCTCGAATCCTGCACGGGCCAGTTCCTTGCCAAGCTTGATAAAGCGTTCACGATCCACCTCGCGCAGCGCACGACGGATCGAGGTCCGGGCTTTGCCGGTGACCGCAATCTCAAGCCACGTCACTTGCGGTGTCTGACCGTCGGCAGTGATGATATCCACCGATTGGCCATTTTTGAGGCGAGTCCATAGTGGCACACGAATGCCATCCACTTTGGCCCCAACACAGGCGTGCCCAATACGAGTGTGGATAGCATAGGCGAAATCAATTGGCGTCGCACCGCGCGGCAACTTCACCACATCACCCTTGGGCGTGAAGCAGAACACCTGGTCCGAATACATTTCGAGTTTCACGGCCTCGAGGAAATCCTCGTGATCGTCCTCGCTGTCGAACTGTTCGGTCAGGTTGGCAATCCACTTGGCCGGGTCGACAGCAAATGGGTTTTCCGAGCGGACACCGTCCCGGTACGACCAATGCGCGGCAACGCCGGTTTCGGCTACGTCATGCATCTGACGGGTGCGGATCTGAACTTCTACTCGTTTACCGTCACGCCCTGAGACGGTGGTGTGGATCGAACGATACCCGTTCGATTTCGGCTGGCTGATATAATCCTTGAAACGCCCCGGCACCGCGCGCCAGCGCTGGTGAATCGCGCCTAGCGTCCGATAGCAGTCTTCCTCGGTCTGGGTGATGATGCGGAAACCGTAGATGTCGGACAGGCGCGAAAAGCCCTGATCCTTTTCCTGCATCTTGCGCCAGATCGAATAGGGTTTCTTGGCGCGTCCAAAAACCTCGGCGTCGATCCCAGCCTTTTCCAACTCGTGCCGCATGTCTCCGGTGATCCGATGGATCACATCGCCGGTTTCACGTTGCAGGGTGATAAAGCGGCGGATGATCGACTGACGGCCTTCGGGGTTCAACACACGGAAGGCAAGGTCTTCCAGTTCCTCGCGCATCCATTGCATACCCATCCGGCCCGCCAACGGCGCATAGATATCCATCGTCTCGCGCGCCTTGATCACCTGCTTTTCCGGGCGCATCGCCTTGATGGTGCGCATGTTGTGCAGACGGTCGGCCAGCTTGACGAGGATAACCCGCAGGTCCTTGGACATGGCCATGAACAGCTTGCGGAAATTCTCCGCCTGTTTCGTTTCACGACTGGAGAGCTGCAGATTGGTCAGCTTGGTAACACCATCGACAAGCTTTGCGACCTCATCCCCAAACAGCTCTGATACCTTGCCATAGCTGGCTTTGGTGTCCTCAATCGTGTCATGCAGCAGGGCTGTGATAATGGTCGCGTCATCCAGACGCTGTTCGGTCAGGATGGCGGCAACCGCAACGGGATGGGTGAAATAGGGTTCGCCGGAATGGCGGAATTGCCCCTCATGCATCTGCATCCCGAACTCATAGGCTCGGGCAATTCGCTCAGCATTGGTTTTGGGGTTGTAGTTGCGGACCAGCGCAATCAGGTCGTCAGCAGAAATCATCCGGTCCGCACCTTGTGTAGCTTGGGTTACCCCTGGCCTTGAGCCTCCATCAGAGCGCGCAGGAGCTTCTCTTCAGACATGTCATCCTCGACAGGCTTGTCCGATTCTGCGCCCATCAGCAGAGCCATCTGATCTTCTTCCGGCTCATCGACCTCGATCTGAGTCTGGTTGGCCTCGATCAGGCGCTCGCGCAGTTCGTCAGCACTCTGGGTCTCATCGGCGATCTCACGCAGAGACACGACGGGGTTTTTGTCGTTGTCACGGTCGACGGTGATCGATGCACCAGCAGAAATCTCACGCGCACGATGGGCGGCAAGCATCACCAGTTCGAACCGGTTTGGAACCTTGTCTACGCAATCTTCAACCGTCACGCGGGCCATTGGGCGCTCTCCGTTACTGAATCCATGTCAGGAAGACGTTTATCTAAGCGCGAATCCCCGCCTTGACAAGCAGGAAATGGCACGGTGCTGCGGTTCACAGTGGGGTGACCGCCTCAATATCAGCAGCGGGCAGGTCCGCCAGCATCTCGGTGACGGACTGCCCTAGCACTGGATGACGCCAATCCGGGGCCACATCCGCCATCGGAACCAATACAAATGCCCTGTCCTGAAGGCGTGGGTGCGGCAGGATCAGTTGATCTGGCGCTTGCTGTTTCTGCGCTTCTGGTGCCAGTGCCAGCCACCGGTCATATTCTGCCCGATTGGGCAGGATGAGATCGTCGTAACAAACAAGATCCAAATCCAGTGTTCGCATACCCCAGCGCTGCACCCGTTCGCGGCCAAACTCATGCTCGACCTCATGCAGCAAGTGCAGCAATTCTTGCGGGCTCTTGTCTGTTTCAATCAGCGCAGCCGCATTCACATAGTCCGGCCCGGCTCCGACCGGGAAACACGGTGTCTCAAAAAAGCGGCTAACGGCGCGAATCACCACCCCATGACGCGAAATCGCGTCAATACCCCTTTGAAGTGTCACCTTGGGCCCCGACTCTCTCAAACTGAGATTTGCGCCCAGCGCAATCACCGCTTTTAACGAAGAATTGCTCATTTTACCCCCCACATTCGGCGAATTGCATGCTTGCGATACACATTAAAAGTCCTAATTATAGAGGTATCAGCGCGTCGCTTATTTACTAGCTCACTCACCTAACACCCGGCGCCGCTGGTTTGTACCGGAAGGAAGTATTTATGTTTTATAAAGACGAACGGCTAGCGCTGTTCATCGACGGCTCGAATCTTTATGCGGCCGCTAAAGCACTGGGGTTTGACATCGACTACAAACTGCTGCGCCAGGAGTTCATGCGCCGCGGTAAGATGCTCCGGGCCTTTTACTACACAGCGCTACTTGAAAACGACGAGTATTCGCCGATCCGTCCTTTGGTTGACTGGCTGCATTACAATGGCTTCACCATGGTGACCAAACCCGCCAAGGAATACACTGACAGCATGGGGCGTCGGAAAGTCAAAGGAAACATGGATATCGAACTGACCGTCGATGCCATGGAACTGGCGCCGCGCGTCGATCATATCGTGCTGTTCTCGGGCGATGGGGATTTCCGCCCGCTGATTGCCAGCCTGCAGCGTCAGGGCGTACGTGTGTCCGTCGTATCGACCATCCGTAGCCAGCCGCCGATGATCTCGGATGAGCTGCGCCGCCAGGCCGACAACTTCATCGAGTTGGAAGACCTGCGCGATGTGATCGGGCGGCCTCCGCGAGAAATGCCGATGGAACCGCGCAGCGTTGCGGCCGCCGGTGGACAATAAGACCCCGGCCACTCAACAAACCGGGGGAAGAAATCGGCGCGGTCAGGACGGATGTTCCTGACCGCGCCTTTTTAACTATGAGCAGGTGCTGAAACATCTACTGGCTAGCACTGATTCATGTCAGGTTAATGACAAGGTCTCGTCTGGACCAAGGCTGAGAAAAGACTTACCTGTGGCCTATGGAGACCGTGACATGACCAAGCCCCCTTTGACTCTGTACCTTGCCGCCCCGCGTGGATTCTGCGCCGGCGTCGACCGCGCCATCAAGATCGTCGAAATGGCGCTGCAAAAATGGGGCGCACCCGTCTATGTGCGCCATGAGATCGTGCACAATAAATTCGTCGTCGACGGTCTGCGCGCAAAAGGTGCGGTCTTTGTCGAAGAGCTGGACGAATGCCCCGATGACCGACCGGTGATTTTCTCGGCTCATGGCGTTCCGAAATCTGTACCCGCCACAGCCGCCCAGCGCGAGATGATCTATGTCGATGCCACCTGCCCGCTGGTCTCCAAGGTCCATGTGGAAGCGCAGCGTCACGCCGATGCCGGTCTGCAAATGATCATGATCGGCCACAAGGGCCATCCTGAAACCGTCGGCACTATGGGACAGTTGCCAGAGGGCGAGGTTCTTCTGGTCGAAACGGTGGAGGATGTTGCTGCCGTGCAGGTGCGCGATCCGGAAAAGTTAGCCTTTGTCACCCAGACGACCCTGTCGGTGGATGACACCAAGGACATTATTGCTGCGCTCGAGACACGTTTCCCTGCCATCGTCGGTCCGCACAAGGAAGACATCTGCTACGCTACCACCAACCGACAAGAGGCGGTCAAAGCCGTAGCGCCGAAGTCAGATGCTTTGCTGGTCGTCGGTGCGCCAAATTCTTCGAACTCGCGCCGCCTGGTCGAAGTCGCCTCGCGCGCAGGATGTGACTATGCGCAACTTGTGCAGCGCGCGACCGAGATTGACTGGCGGGCGCTGGAAGGCATATCGTCCGTCGCCATCACCGCCGGGGCTTCGGCTCCCGAAGTGCTTGTCAACGAGGTGATCGACGCTTTCCGGGACCACTACGAAGTGACCGTGGAACTGGTCGAAACCGCCGTCGAGAATGTCGAGTTCAAGGTCCCGCGTGTATTGAGAGTACCCGCATGAACGGAGTTCCAAGGGCTCCGCTGATCCTAGGTTTGGCAGGGCTGATCCCGTTCATCTGGGGCGCGTTGACTTATCTGAGCGATGACCTGCACGCATGGGGCACACAAGCATTTGGCTCGCGCTTTGTGGGGCCTTATGTCCAACTGTTCTACGGCTCGGTGATCCTCAGCTTTATGTCAGGTGTTTTGTGGGGGTTCGCCACTAAGACCTCTGGTAGCAAGGCCGCGACCTTCTATACGCTGTCCGTTCTGCCTGCGCTCTGGGCGTTTTTCAAAACCGGCGGAGGACCAATCAGCGCCGGGATCAACCTGATGTATGGTTTTGCCGGACTGCTGGTGCTGGACGCCATCTTTGCCTATTGGCGGCTGACCCCGATCTGGTGGCTTCGATTGCGTGTAACGCTGACGGCCATTGTGCTCGCCTGTCTGGCTGTTGGAGTATACCTATGACCGACGAAAAAACGATCAACGCTTATGCGACACGCGTGGCCGAGTACCTACAAGTCCCGCTGCCGCCGGAGCAGATTGAAGCCCGCATGGCCTTTACCGAGGCTGTCGGCACAGGTCATGTTCTGGATCTCGGCTCTGGCCCCGGATCGGACAGCGCCTTTTTCATGCGCGAGGGTCTGACAGTGAGGGCGCTGGATCCCACCCCCGCCTTTGTGGAGTATGCGCGGGAAAACGGCGTCGATGCGCATCTGGGTACGTTTGACGACGTGACCGAGGAGGAGGAGTACGATGGTGTATATGCCAGCTTTTCTCTTCTGCACGCCACACGCGCGGAGTTCCCGCGCCATCTGGCCTCCATTCACCGGGCGCTGAAACCCGAGGGCACCTTTTTCCTCGGCTTGAAACTGGGCACTGGTGACCATCGCGATGATCTGGAGCGCTACTACACTTATTTCTCGCAGACCGAGATCGAAGAAGCTTTGACCCAGGCCGGATTCACCATCGACCGGATCACTACCGGCATGGGAGCGGGTCTGGCCGGGAATTACGACGGGTTCATTCTGGTGCTGGCCCATGCCTGAACTGTTTGCCTATACCGACGGCGCTTGTTCCGGCAATCCCGGCCCCGGAGGCTGGGGCGTGCTGCTGCGCGCGGTCGATGGCGAAACCGTCCTGAAAGAACGAGAGTTGAAAGGCGGTGAGGCCGAGACCACCAACAACCGCATGGAACTGCTGGCCGCTATCAGCGCGCTGGAGACACTGGAGAGGGCCTCGAAGATCACCGTCGTCACAGACAGCGCCTATGTGAAGAACGGCGTGACCGGCTGGATTTTCGGCTGGAAGCGGAACGGCTGGAAGACCTCGAACAAGAAGTCCGTTAAGAATGTCGATCTGTGGCAGCGGTTGGATGAGGCGCAAACCCGGCACGATGTGACCTGGGAATGGGTCAAGGGCCACGCTGGTCACCCCGAAAACGAAAAGGCCGACGAACTTGCCCGTGCGGGCATGGCCCCGTTCAAGCCGAAAAAGGCAAAATCTTGAGCGGCCTGGCTCTGCTGGACTATGCCTCGGTTCTGGTATTTGCCCTGACCGGCGCGCTGGTCGCCAGCCGGGCGCAGTTGGATTTGGTGGGGTTCGCCTTCATCGCCTGCCTGACGGCCGTGGGTGGCGGCACGGTACGGGACTTGCTGCTGAACCGGCATCCCGTGTTCTGGGTCGGTCAACCCGATTACATCCTGATTGCCTGCGGGGCGGCGATGTTGGTGTTTTTCACTGCCCATCTGATGGAAAGCCGGTACAATTGGCTGGTCTGGCTGGATAGCTTCGCCTTGTCGATCGCGGTGGCCGCTGGCACGGGCGCGGCTCTGTCGCTGGGCCAGTCCGGCATCATCGTCGTGTTGATGGGTGTTACCACCGGCTGTCTGGGCGGGCTGATGCGCGATGTGGTCTGCAACGAGGTGCCGCTGGTGCTGAAACAGGGCGAGCTTTATGTCTCTTGTGCCTTTGCCGGAGCTTTGACCGCAGTCTTTGCAACTCGTCTCGGGCTTGAGGGTCTGCTGGCATTGGGTTTATGCGCCTTGGTTTGTTGGGCCTTACGCGCCGGGTCGCTGCTGTTTGGCTGGCAATTGCCTGTTTACAAGGCCCGACCGCCACGGCAATAGGGCAGAAACGGGCAATAGATCGCGATGACCCTCCGAGTTTCATTTTTGGCCGCGGCACTGCTGCTGGCAGCGTGTGCGGACCAATACACTCCTGTCAGCTTCATCGCCGAAGGGGATCAGATCGTTGCATCGGGCACGATCGACCACACAACGCTCAGCGCGTTTGAAGAGGTCATGGATGAGAATCCCGACATCAAGACGCTAGTGCTGCAAAATATCGAAGGCTCGGTCGATGATGACTCGAATGTGGTTTTCAGCCGCGTGGTGCGAGAGGAGAGGTTCGATACGGTGGTGCCGTCAAACGGGCTGGTGGCCTCGGGCGGGACAGATCTGTTTTTGGCAGGCAACCGGCGCGTGCTGGAACCCGGCGCGTGCGTGGGGGTGCACAGTTGGAGCGGTGGCGGTTATGTCGCCACAGAATTGCCCGAAGGTCACCCCGAACATGGCCGATACCTCGACTATTTCGAGGACATCGGCGTCGATCCTGACTTTTATTGGTTCTCGCTGGATGCCGCCCCGGAAGGCGAGATGCACTGGATGACCTCGGCCGAGGCGAACCGGTACGATATGACCACCCGCGCAACCCCTCGACTTGGGACTGCTGCAATCTGCGACGAACGCTAGCGGGTCAGCAGCCGCGCGCCGATCTCTTTGACGAATTTCGCTGCCACCATGGCAGTCATGCCATAGGGATCGCGATGGGGGTTCAGCTCGACAATATCCGCACCGACCAACTGGCCTTCAAACCTGTGGATCAGGTCAATCACCTCACGCGTGCTGAGGCCGCCGGGTTCGTGATGCGAGACGCCCGGTGCAAACGCCGGGTCCAACGCGTCCAAATCCAGCGAAAGGTAAACCGGACCGTCAAAGCGAATTTCAAGATCTGGGCGCCAATTGCGCATGTCGATCACCTCGACCCCGAACTTGTCGGCTTGCTCCTGCTGGTGCTTGTTCATAGTGCGGATGCCAACCTGCACCAGACGGTTGATCCGGCATGTCTCCATCACTCGTGCGAACGGGCAGCCATGCCCCAGCGGACCGATCTGCTGGCTGTCGTAGAGGTCAGGGTGCGAGTCGATATGCAGGATATTCAGCCCCTTATATCGTTCTGAATGCGCCTTGATAAGCGGATGGGCCACCGAGTGATCGCCCCCCAGTGACAACAACCGCGCGCCGCTTGCGATCCGATCGACGGCACCAGCTTCGATCCGGTCGATGGGTTCTTGTCCCACCATCTCAAACACATCCAGATCGCCAGTGTCCTTGAATCGATCAGTTGCCCCCAGATCGGTGCCATCCTCGGCAGTCAGGTTGGCCGCCCCGGAATGCAGCGCCTCGCGGATGCGGCCCGGGGCAAATGCTGGCCCTTGCAAAAAGGACGAATGCAAATCCAGCGGCACCCCCATCAGGGCGACGTCTCCGGGATTCAGATCATGTGACATGGGGCACCTTTCGGGTCGAGCGTTCCGGCGATCTGGCCGTGAACCTACCCAAAGGTCAAGAGGTTAGCGGCGGACGTAGGTCTGCCAAATCCAGATCACCAGCAAAGCGCCCAGCACCGCACCGACAAAGCCCGACAGCCATCCGGACACGGTTATCAGCGCACGCAACAGGAACCCGCCGACCAGAGCACCCACGATGCCGATCAACATGGTGGTGGGAATGTCCGCCTCGATCCGCATCAACCGGGTGGCCAGAAATCCGGCGGCGGCTCCGATAACGATCAGGGCGATGACGGGCAAGCTATTTCCTCCAATGCGTCGGCACGATGATCAGCGCGCCGATGGACGACAGGACGGCGTCCAAACCGGGCGGGCCAAAGCTAACGCCAAACATGATGCGGACAAAGTAGAACAGGAACGCACCGCCCACGCAAATGATGACCGAGGGAAGGTATCCATTGTGGGTAAAGCCGGTTTTTTCGGAGAGGTAACCGACGATCCCTGCAATCACGACGGTGCCCATCAGGATCATGAACATCAGGCTTACTCCGATCTCAGGCGGGTTCCTGCCACAACTGGCCAACCCCGCAGGAAGGTTTCCGTATCCTGTGCCCCTTTCCCGGCCCGTTGCAGGCGCAGCAGGTCAATTGCCCCTTCGCCACAGGTCACCCGGAGTGTGTCATTCAGAACCTCTCCCGGCGCACCCTGCCCCTCGGCCAGACGCGAGGCGAGCAACTTGACACGGTCGCCTTCGATCATGGTCCAGGCTCCGGGGAACGGAGACAGGCCACGGATCTGGCGATCCACCTCTGCCGCCGGGCGGGTCCAGTCCACCCGCGCCTCGGCCTTGTCGATTTTGGAGGCATAGGTCACGCCGTCGTCAGGCTGTGGTTCTGGCGTCATTTCGGGCAGGCGGTTCAACGCCTCGACGATCAGATCAGCTCCCATCTCCGACAGTCGGTCATGCAGCTGCGCGGTGGTTTCTTCGGACTTGATAGGTGTCGCCTGACGCAGCAGCACCGGGCCGGTGTCCAGCCCGGCCTCCATCTGCATGATGCAGATGCCCGTTTCGTGATCGCCCGACATGATCGCCCGATGGATCGGCGCAGCCCCGCGCCAGCGCGGCAGCAGGCTTGCATGGATGTTCAGGCAACCTTGCACGGGTGCATCCAGAACAGGTTGCGGCAGCAATAGGCCATACGCAACGACGACAGCCACATCGGCGTTCAGCGACGCGAAGGCGTTTTGCTCCTCAGGCGATTTCAGCGAGACCGGGTGACGAACCTCTAGGCCCAGCGCCTCCGCCCTTGCGTGAACCGGTGTTGGACGATCCTTTTTGCCCCGACCCGCCGGCCGTGGCGGCTGACAATAGACAGCAGCAATCTCATGCCCGGCCTCAACCAGCGCATCCAGCACCGGGACTGAGAAATCGGGCGTACCCATGAAGACGACGCGCATATCTATCCCTGCTTCTTGGCTTTGCGCAGCAGCATGTCGCGCTTAACCTTGCTGAGACGGTCAAAATACATCCGGCCGTTCAAATGGTCGATCTGGTGTTGCACGCTTGTGGCCTCGATACCCACGAAATCACGGCGGTCGATCATGCCTTGCTCGTTCAGGTACTTCACCGTGACTGCGCGCGGACGCTTCACCTTGGCCGAAACACCTGGCAAGTTCGGGCTGGCTTCTTCGTGTTCGCGCAACTCAATCGAGCTATGAAGGACCTCGGGGTTGGCCAGTCGCACCGCACGGCCCCGCTCGGTCGATCCATCCACAACCGCCAATCGCAACATCACCCCAATCTGCGGGGCGGCGAGGCCGACGCCGGGCATCGCCTCCATCGTGTCAATCATATCGTCCCAGATGGCGCGGATTTCATCGGTGATCTCGGCGACGTCTTCGGCCTCGGATCGTAGGCGCTTATCAGGCCAAGGCAGACAAGTACGAACGGTCATGCGCGAGCCCGCTCGCGTTTCAACTTCTGCATTTTGCGCGTGATCATTTGGCGTTTCAGTGGCTTGAGGTAATCAATGAACAGCTTGCCGTTTAGGTGGTCGATCTCATGCTGCACGCAAGTCGCCCAGAGCCCGTCAAAGGTTTCTTGCTGCAGGTTGCCGTCGCGATCCATCCACGTCACGTCCACCACTTTGGGGCGGGTGACTTCTGCGAATTGCTCGGGAATCGACAGACAGCCTTCCTCGTAGACATTGGTTTCGTCCGACGACGCAATGACCTCGGGGTTGAACATGACCAGCGGGCGGGCAGCTTCGCCCTCTTCCTTGACGCAGTCCAGTACGATCAGCCGATCCAGCACACCGATCTGTGGCGCGGCAAGGCCAATACCAGGCGCGTCATACATGGTCTCAAGCATGTCGTCGGCCAATGTGCGCAGCTCGTCCGACAGGTCGGTGACCGGGGCACAGACCTTTTTCAAACGTGGGTCGGGATGGATCAGGATATTGCGTTTCATGAGGTTGATTTAGGCCATCCCGCCCCCCGCCGCAACGCCCCCCCTTGCGCCTGCTGGAATTGTGGCTAGCTTTCGTCCGGACAGATGGAGCAGACATGACTTTCAACGACTTGATCGACCGCCGGGGAACCAACAGTTCAAAATGGGACAAGATGGAACAGCTGTATGGCGTCTCGCCGCAGGACGGCTTGGCCATGTGGACCGCAGATTCTGACTATCCCACCGCACCTTGCGTGATCGAGGCGGTTCGCGAAGCGGCCGATCACGGCGTCTTTGGCTATTCCTGGACGCATCCAAATTATCTGTCGTCGGTCCAGTGGTGGATGAAAAACCGCCATAACTGGGAAATCGACACCGACTGGGTGCTGACTTCGCAGGGGCTGGGCAATGCAATCGCCCTGTGTCTGGACGTTTGGACCGAACCAGGAGACGGTGTGGTGATCTTCACCCCCGTCTACCATGAGTTTGCGTATAAGGTAGACAAATCCGGCCGTCGCGTTGTGGAATGCCCGCTGGTTCGTGAAGGCGACAGCTATGGTATTGATCTGGACGACGCACAATCGCGGCTGGACGGGTCCGAGAAGATGCTGCTGTGGTGTTCGCCGCAAAACCCCTCGGGGCGGGTCTGGACGCCGGACGAGTTACGTGCGGTAGCCGCGTTTGCCGAGCGGAACGGGCTAATCCTAGTCTCGGACGAGATTCACCACGATCTGGTTTATCCTGGTCACAAGTATGTGCCGATGGATGTGGCCGCGCCCGATGCGCGACCGTGGACGGTAACGCTGACGGCCGCGTCCAAGACGTTCAACATCGCAGGCCAGCGCACCGGCAACATGGTCATTCCCGATTCCGAGTTGCGCGCAGCGATGCGGTATCGTCTGCACACGCTGGACTATGCCCCCAGCGCGTTGGGAGTGACCATGATCACGGCTGCCTACACACCGGAAGGTGCTGCGTGGGTCGATGAACAGGTTGCCCACCTTGAGGGCAATCGCAAACTGTTCGACGTGACTATCGCCGACATTCCCGGCCTGTGGTCGATGCCTTTGCAGGCTACCTATCTTGCATGGGTCGATTTTTCGGGCACTGGCATGGATCACGACGAGTTTGTCCGACGCCTGCGTGAAGAGGCCAAGATCGCCACTTCTTCCGGCCCCGGCTTTGGCACGGGCGGAGAGAGCTTCGAGCGGTTCAATCTGGCCACCCAACGCGCACGTGTTGAAGAGGCATGCGCCCGTTTGAAGCAGGCGTTTGCTGATCTCCAATAATGATGCGGAGGTTCACCCTCATAACATTGGTGGTCCTTCTAACGGCTGCGGCATGGATTAGCTGGCATCACTTTGGCCCTCGCCAACCTGCACCTCCTCTGGCGCCCGAAGCTGCGCAGATTGACCACATTCTCATTGAGAAATCTGCGCGCCGTCTTACCGCAACTTTGGACGGCGCGGTTGTTATGCAGGAGGATATTGCACTGGGCTTCGCGCCCGAGGGTGACAAACAACAGGAAGGGGACGGCAAAACACCAATCGGGACGTTTACGATCGACCGACGCAATCCGCAGAGCGCCTTTCACCTGTCACTAGGTATCGACTACCCACAGCCCGAGGACGTTGAGCGCGCAAACGCTTTGGGCATTGACCCGGGTGGTGATATTTTCATCCACGGTCAACCAAATGGTGTGGTCGGCCTGACCCTTCCCGGAGATTGGACCGAAGGGTGCGTTGCGCTCTCTAACACAGAAATGGCGCGGCTTTGGAGCCTGACACCCAACGGAACTGTCGTCGAAATCCGCCCTTAATCCTCGTGCCCCAACAGGGCAATTGGCGCGTTGGGTGCGCGATAAAAATCTAACGGAGCCTTGTCGGCTGCGGCGGTACTGCGCTTGAACTCGTAGCGCATCTCGCCCGCCTCTTCATCATCCGCGATAATCAGGCATTGGTACAGATGACGCGCGCCGTCGTAGATATCGACAAGGCCGCGCAATTGGGGCGTCGTGGCCGCCTCAACCGTAAAGCCGTCTTTCCACAATCTGAGGATTTTAAAGGCATTGTCGCCAACCTCGACACGAAGGCGGCTTGTCTTTTTCAATCCAGCGATTCGCGCTGCATCCAATTCAGCGCTTATTTCCTTTGAAACATAGGTCGTCATAGCAATTAGTCCCCCGTGCAATGGACTCCATTGTGCCGTGCTGACTGTAAAAATCCAGTGAAGGCAGCCACATAAATCCGCGCGCGTGCCGTCTGTTGCGCGGAAATCTCAATCCGCCCTGTGCGCAAGCGCAGGGTTACTGCGCGGTGGACCATGTGGGAAGGCGCGGCTCTAGCGCCTATGTTTGCGGAAACGCAATGCGGAGGAATTCCAATGGGCCTGTTGGTCGAAGGCAAATGGCACGACACCTGGTATGACACTGAATCCACAGGCGGCGCCTTCAAGCGCAGCGCAGCGCAGTTTCGCAACTGGCTAACCGCTGATGGCAGCGCAGGTCCGTCCGGTAAGGGCGGCTTCAAAGCCGAACCTGGGCGCTATCACCTTTATGTCAGTCTCGCCTGCCCTTGGGCCCATCGGACGCTGATCTTCCGTGAGTTGAAGGGGCTGACTGCCTTGATCTCGGTCTCGGTGGTCCATCCGGACATGTTGGACAAAGGTTGGACGTTTGAGGCAGATGATCATGGTGCAACGGGCGACGGGTTGTATGGTTTAGACTTCGCCCATCAGATCTATACTAAGGCCGACCCCAGTTATTCCGGCCGCGTGACCGTGCCGATCCTGTGGGACAAGCGGCAAGAGATCATCGTCTCGAACGAAAGCTCGGAAATTATCCGGATGTTCAACTCGGCCTTCGATGGGATCACGGGCAACACCGATGATTACTGGCCTGAGGATTTGCGAGGCGAGATCGAAGAGGTCAACGCGCGTATCTATTCCAACGTCAATAACGGTGTATACAAATGCGGTTTTGCCACCACGCAAGAGGCCTATGACGCAGCCGTTCATCCCCTGTTCGAAACACTGGATTGGCTTGAAGACCGCCTTAGCGGCAACCGTTATCTGATGGGTGATCGCGTGACCGAGGCCGACTGGCGCCTGTTCACCACGCTGATCCGGTTCGACCCGGTCTATCACCTGCACTTCAAATGCAACAAACGGCGCCTGATCGACTACCCGAACCTGTGGGCCTACACCCGCGAACTATACCAGTGGCCCGGTGTAACGCAGACCGTGAACATGAGTCACATCGTGCGTCACTATCACTACAGTCACGAGACGATTAACCCGAACCGGATCATCCCGGTGAACCCCGAACTGGACTACATGGCGGCCCATGGCCGCGATCAACGGCCCGCTGCGTAGTGTTCCACCATCGCCGCCAGATCCTCTGGCGGTGTTGCGCTTTGCACGTAGGCGCAGGCATTCGGGCTATGGGCAAAGATCGACCCGTCCGAAAAAAAGGTGGTGTTGGTGACAAAGATCACCCGCGCCTCGGGGCGGCGGTAGCTAGCGAAATCGGCCACCGCCAATGCGCTGCCGGTCTCAAGCACCAAATCCAGCACGATGATCTCAAATTCCTGGCCATACAGCGCAAGAATAGCTGCTTCCTGCCCGGCCACCAAAGTTACTTCAGCACCGTGCCGCTCCAGATGCCTTTTCCAAACCCGCCCCAGATCGGGGTTACTCTCAACAATCAAAACATTCATTTGCAATAACCTCGGCACTTGATAGAACGCGTGGTGCCGACCCCCGTAAATTGTGATCACGCCATTTCCTTAACAAAGTGTTAACGCCGCCTGTCCCGGCCCCACATCCCGCAGATTTGCTTGTGTAAACGGCGAAAATCCGCTTGATACGGGCTCAAACAGGCAATTCCGACGAGAATCCGATGGCGAGCCATGACGAAAACTTAAACCCCCGCGCGGCGCGCGACCACGGCGGAGGGCTGGACGGGGCCATCGCGACCTACGGCGGATCACGCGATGACTGGGTTGATCTGTCGACCGGCATCAACCCGCATCCTTATGAGGTTTCAGGGCTGACCCCTTCAGACTGGACGGAATTGCCCGATCACGGCGCGTTTGAACGGCTGACAGATGCCGCGCGCCGGTTCTGGTCCGTGCCGGAGGAGGCGGCGATCCTGCCCGCACCTGGCGCGTCTGCTGTTATTGCTCGTATTCCAGCACTCGCCACACCAGCCCGGGTTCAGATCACCACGCCAACCTACAATGAACACGCGGCCGCCTTTGTGGCCCAAGACTGGTCTGTTCAACCCAATGGCCCAGCTGAAGCCCGTGTCATCGTGCATCCGAACAATCCGGACGGCCGTGTCTGGCAGGAATCCGATGCCAACGCATCGTTGACCGTGATCGACGAGAGCTTTTGCGATGTCAGTCCAGAATTTTCTCTGATTCACCTCGCCAATCAGCCTGGCGTGGTCATCTTGAAGAGCTTTGGTAAATTCTGGGGACTGGCTGGCCTGAGGCTGGGTTTTGCCATTGGTCATCCCGACCTGATCGCTCGGCTCAACGATCTGACCGGACCGTGGAGTGTTTCTGGCCCCGCGCTGCGGATTGGCGAAAAAGCCCTGCGAGACACTGACTGGGCGAACGGTACACGACAGCGCCTAAGCTTGGAAGCAGACCGGATGGACAACCTTCTGACTACCAATGGCGCCAGCCTTGTGGGCGGAACCACTCTGTTCCGGCTGTATGAAGTCGATGACGCCGCCGCGTGGCAAGACCGTTTAGCTCGCGCCCATATCTGGAGCCGGGTCTTTCCCTACTCGCGAACCTATTTGCGTCTGGGTCTGCCGCCTGCGGGTGGCTGGAACAGGTTGGAGGCCGCTTTGTGAGCACCACATTCCTGCTGATTTGCGCCATGAGCCTGGACGCGGCACTCGGCGAGCCTGACTGGCTGTGGTCGCGGGTCCGACATCCCGCCGTGATGATAGGCAACGTGATCGGGTGGCTGGACAAGCGCCTGAACCACGGGGCGCAGCGACGGTTGAAAGGTCTTGCCGTAGTGTTGGTGCTGGTGATTGGTTCATTGACCCTCGGGCGTGTGCTGTCGCTATTGGGGCCGGTGATCGAGATTATTATCTGCGCCATATTGCTGGCACAGAAATCGCTGGTGGCGCATGTGCGCGACGTGGGCGACGGGTTGCGCACCTCATTGACCGAGGGGCGGACCAAAGTGGCGATGATTGTCTCTCGCGACACGCGCGACATGACCGAGGCTCAGGTCGCCAGATCGGCAATCGAAAGCGCCGCTGAGAACCTCAGCGATGGGGTCATCGCACCCGCTTTTTGGTTTCTGATCGCGGGTGTGCCTGGATTGCTCGTGTACAAAGCCATTAATACGGCTGACAGTATGATCGGCTACCGCACCGAAAAATATCGTGACTTCGGCTGGGCCGCCGCACGTCTGGACGATTTTCTAAACCTGATCCCCGCACGCCTGACCTGCGTAATGATCGTTGCGCTATCCGGGCAGTGGGCGCGCTGGTCCGAGATGGTAGCGGATGCGCGCCGCCATGTCTCCCCCAACGCTGGATGGCCCGAGGCCGCCATGGCGCGCGCTCTGAACGTGGCGCTTGCGGGTCCGCGCAGCTATGACGGACAGATCCGTGATCTTGCTTGGGTGAACGGCAATGCTCCGCGCGAAATCGGTGCGCCGGAGGTTTTCCGCGCATGTGACATGCTATGGACTGTGTGGGGGCTTGCACTTGGCCTTCTGTCAGTGTGGGTTGGGGTCAGCTTTATAATCTGATGGACCCGTTCATGCGCTTTCTTCCCGGTTTTGTCGTCGCCGCCCTATTCGCCTCTCCCGCCTTGGCCCAATGTGGCGGCGGGTTCAACTCCTTCGTCAAAGGGTTGAAGGCAGAGGCTGTGCAACAGGGTTTCGACAAAGCCACCGTCAACGCATTCTTCAAAGGCGTGCAACAAGACGGCGCTGTACTGAAAGCCGACCGCGCGCAAGGTGTCTTCCAGAAACCTTTCATCGACTTTTCTCGCCACCTGATCTCACAAAATCGGATCGAACGCGGCCAAGCCATGTCGCGCAAATACGACGCGGTGTTCGATCGGGTCGAGGCCGAATATGGCGTCTCGCGCGGGGTACTTTTGGCCTTCTGGGCGTTCGAGACCGACTACGGCGCCTTTCAGGGCGATTTCAACACCCGCAACGCGCTGGTGACGTTGGCCCATGACTGCCGTCGACCCGAGTTGTTCCGGCCGCAAATCTTCGCGGCCATTGAGCTTTACAGCCAAGGCAATTTCGATCCCTCACGCACTACAGGTGCTTGGGCCGGAGAGATCGGCATGGTCCAAATGCTGCCTCGTGACATTCTTGAAAACGGGGTCGACGGAGATGGCGATGGCAAAGTCTCATTGAAAACCTCGGCACCCGATGCTCTGCTGTCGGGGGCCAAAATGTTGTCGCATCTGGGCTGGCAAGCGGGCCAGCCGTGGCTGCAAGAGGTGGCGGTGCCCGCGCAAATGGATTGGTCTTTGTCCGGCCCCGGCAAACCGCGCCCGATATCAGATTGGCAGGGGATGGGTGTTCAGGCCCGAAACGGAGATCTAGCAGACCTGCCCGCTTCGCTGATCTTGCCGCAGGGCCACAATGGTCCAGCTTTTTTGGCTTATCCAAATTTTGACGTCTATTTCGAATGGAACCAGAGTTTTGTCTATGTTCTGACCGCCGCTTATTTCGGGACAAGGCTTGAGGGCGCCCAGATTTACAACGCAGGCAACCCAGCGCCCGGACTGTCAGGAGCGCAAATGAAACAACTGCAAAGCAAATTGCAGGCGCGTGGCTATGACGTTGGCAAAATCGACGGTATTTTAGGGGCAGGAACACGGGCCGCGGTTCAGGCCGAGCAGGCTCGCCTTGGACTACCTGCAGATGCATGGCCGACGGCTGAACTTCTGAATAAGCTGTAGATCAACCCTATGCCACTTTCTGTTAGCAGCTAAATTCAACTCATTTAGAACAGGCAGAAAAACAAGTTCTTAGCGGCTTGAGAAGACAAATCATTCACTATCTTTGTTCTGGTTGGCTTCGTGGCCACTCTGGCCATGATTGGCATTGGCATTGGCATTGGCATCGAACTGATGCACTTCGAGCACGACTTGACCAGACTTCAGTGCTCCCCGACAACGCCAAATTGGCGGCGCCAATCTTGAACACGAAGCCCAACCTGCCGAAGTTTTGGAAGCACAAGCGCTTCCTGAATGCAAAACAACGCCAAAGCCCTGGATGAATACTTGAATTGGACTGCAAGCGCCGACTTTAACATGGGCTTCGCGACCCATTTCATGCATCTGAGCGGTGCAAAAACCCTTCCAATCGGCGTGTAATCAACAATCTGGTTCAGTCCTTCGCTGCTGCGCTCACAAATGTCCCAACTGTGAAGTTTAAACTCCGTTTCGAATGTCTAATGCCGCGCCCAATGATCGCCGGACTAGGCGTTACATGTCTGCGAAGACAGGCCGTGGCGCGCCCTCGTCATCCAGAGCGACAAACACGAAATCCGCATCCGTGACCTTTTGGGCCTTTTCGGAATATCTCGGGCGCGCCCACACATCGACATGGATGCGTATGGACGTGTGCCCGACCTTGCGCAAGGTTGCATAAAGGGTCACCTCGTCTCCCACCTTGACCGGACGCAAGAACTGCATCGCTTCAACCGCAACCGTAGCCCCGCGCCCTTGCGAGACCCGGCCCGCCATATTCCCCGCAGCAAGGTCCATTTGCGACATCAGCCAACCTCCGAAAATATCACCGGACGGATTCGTATCCGCAGGCATCGCTACGGTGCGGATCACGAGAACGCCCTCTTCCTGCTGACGACCGTGTGAGCTGCGCTGTTTACCTAGGGCCAGATTTTTTTCGGTTTCGTCGCTCACTTGACTTCTCCACTGATGGATCGTTGCTGTTGGTTTAGGGTGTAGTCTTCCGTGATTTTAATGTGCTGCAATCAAATCTGAAACATTGCGCTGTAATCCGCCGGGAAAAGACCTGCAGAGACATACCGCTAAGAAAGCGTGACTTCAGTCGGGCCGCACCGGGTAACGGTGCCCCTTCTTGTCAATCAGGATCAAACGTTCGCCACTGCGTACGTATAGATCGCAACGACTAAACCCGTTTCTATACTGAATGCAGACGCTGCCATCCTCGGCAATCGAATAGGTGCCAAACGCGGACTCTCCGCTGGCATAGGTATAAGAATATGCTCCGCCTGCCGAGAATTTCGACTGACCATCATCGTAGAACGTCAGCGTGCGCCCGGCCAGCGCGTCCAGTTCCGCAGGCGTCAGCGGCACGTCACCGGGTTTGGTTGGCCATTCTGCGGCCCAAGCCGAACTCGCGGTCAGAAAGGCCAGGATCAATAGTCGCTTCATACAGCCACCCTAACTCGAATGGCGCTGAAACAGGCATAACGTTGCGGTGATGGGTCAAGCGACCATCTGCTCAGCCTTTTTCAGGTCGACCGATACCAGCTGACTGACACCCTGCTCCTGCATGGTCACACCAAACAAACGATCCATCCGTGCCATTGTCACAGCATGGTGGGTGATGATCAGGAAGCGCGTATCAGTCTGGCGGCACATTTCGTCCAGCAAGTCGCAGAAACGGGTAACGTTGGCGTCATCCAGTGGCGCGTCTACCTCATCCAGCACACAGATCGGCGCCGGATTGGCGAGGAAGACACCAAAGATCAACGCCGTCGCCGTCAAGGTCTGTTCACCACCCGACAACAGGCTGAGGGTGGACAGCTTCTTGCCTGGAGGTTGGCACATGATCTCAAGCCCTGCGTCCAGCGGGTCGTCGCTTTCGACCATCACCAGATTGGCCTCACCGCCGCCAAAGAGATGTTTGAACAGCATCGCGAAGTTTGAATTCACCTGTTCGAACGCGGTCAAAAGCCGCTCACGCCCTTCACGGTTGAGACTGGCGATACCACTGCGCAAGGCCTTGATCGCCTCTTCAAGATCGGCCTTTTCGCTGTTCAGCGTGTCGAATTCTTCTTGAACTTCCTTGGCATCTTCCTCGGCACGCAGGTTCACCGCACCCATCGCGTCACGCTGACGCTTGTGGCGGTTGACCTCGGCTTCAAGCGCATCGGCAGCAGGCATCTGGTCGGGGTTCACATCCAGTTGATTCAGCAGCTGGTTCGGGGTCAGCTGCTGGTCCTCGGCAATGCGTTCGGCAGCCGCGGTCACACTTTCCTTCGCCGCATCACAGCGCGCCTCAGCCGCCGCACGTGATTCACGCGCTTCCGAGGCAAGCCGCTCGGCGTCGCGTTCTGCTAACACGACCTCGCGCTGCTGGGTTTCAGCCTCGGCAAGCTTGTCGGCGGCCTCGGCGCGGCGGGTCTCAGCGGCTTCGATCAGCTCGTTCAGTTCTTCGCGAGCTTCAGCGATTTCGCCGGGGGCCGCCATGGCCTCGGTCAGTTCTTCTTCCGAGCTTTCCTTGCGCTCAGCCAGTTCAGAAATCCGATTTTCTGCACTGTCCAAACGGTGCCGCCACCCGCTAAGATCCTTTGTCACTTCTTGCGAGCGACGTGTCCGCGCCTCGCCCTCTCGCCGCAATTCGTCATGGGTCGAACGGTGAGTCAGCATGGTGATCCGCGCGGCCTCGACGGTCTGCTTGATATCCTCAACCTGCGCGCGGGCACTGTCGAGATTGCCTAGGTCTGCCAGCGCGCCTTCGGCTTCGCGCAACTGGGCACGAGCGGACATGGCGTCTTCTTTATGGCGATCTACGGCGAGGGTCAGGGTTTCAAGCTTGCCCTGCGCCAGATTGCGATCGGCCTCAGCCCGGCTAAGCTGGCGTGCTGTCTCGGCCATGCGCTGATCAGCAGCCCGGCGGGCCTCGCGCGCACGGCGGTCAGCTTCGGTGACATCAGCCAATTGCTGAGACAACGCCTCATGCGCCGCACGGGCACCGCCAGCTTGCGCCTCGGCACGTGTGAGTTCCTGTTTCAGTGCTTCAAGCTTGTTGAGCTGTTCCAACCGCAGGGCGGCAGCGCTCGGTGCATCCTCGGCCCAGGCGCGGAACCCGTCCCAGCGCCACAAGTCACCGGATCGCGATACCAATCTCTGGCCCGGTTTCAACGAGGCCTGTAGCCGCGCGCCCTGATCTGCGCCTACCAATCCAATTTGCGCTATGCGGCGGCTCAGGCGATCCGGCCCCGAGACATGCAGCGCCAAAGGCTCTGCCCCATCAGGCAATGGTTGATCGCTGTCATAGCCGTCCACCGGAACCCAGCCCGAGGGACCGTCCCCTTCGACTAGCGGTGCGCGCAGGTCATCGGCCAAAGCTGCACCCAACGCCTTCTCATAACCCGGCGCAACACGCAGCATATCGAGCACTTGCCCGCCTTCTGCGGTATCGCGTTCAACCAACTTGGCCAGAGCGGAGGTTTCCGCGCGGATCGCGCCCAATTCACCCTCGGCTTCAGATCGTTGCGCCCGGGCCTCGGCCTCGCGCGCTTGCGTATCATTGCGCAACTCGTCGGCAGCGGCCAGCGCCTCTTCAGCCGCCTCAGCGGCTTCGCGGGCTTCTTCCTCATTCTCTTGCGCGGTCTCGAATGCCTCGCTGGCGTGGGTCAGGGCTGTTTTGGCTTCTGCTACGGCCGCACGCGCCTTTTCTTCTTCGCCTTCAGACCGGGCCAGCGTCTTGCGGCTGTCTTCGACCAAGCGTTGCGCCGACTGGTGTCGAGCCACCAGACGAGCCATATCCTCGGTTTCCTGCGAAAGGTGATCTTCGCGATCCTGCAGTACAGCTGCAGCTTCTCGAGCAACCTCCGCGGCTTCGGCCACCTTATCGTCGTGCCCCTCGGCAGCTTTGGTCAGCTCGCGCGCTTCCCACTCCAGTCGTTCGATCATCTGGCCCGCATCGCGGTTCAGGCCCGCCTCGCGCTCGATGTCGTTGCCCAACTGCTGAATACGGTTGGTCAGGGTTTCGATGGTCTGGCGGGCGCGAGTCTCCTGATCCGCCAATTGGTCACGCTGCACTTGCTGGCGTTGCAGGACCGCGGCGGCGATGGCCTCTTCTTCGCGCAGAGGCGGGAGCGTCTCTTCGATCTCAGCGCGTTTGGCAGCGGCCGCGCGGGCCTCGGCCTCGGCGCGGGACGCTTCGGTGATCCGCTCACGCAGCTTCTCTTCCGCCTGTTGGCGGGCCATGTCGGCCTCTTTCCAGCGGCGATAGAGCAACATTCCCTCAGCCTGCCGCAGTTGTTCACCAATCTCGCGATAGCGCGCGGCCTGACGGGCCTGACGGGCAAGTTGTGCCAGCTGTGTGCCCAACTGCTCCAACACATCGTCGACGCGGGTCAGGTTGGCCTCGGTGCCTTTGAGTTTCAGCTCGGCCTCGTGCCGACGCTGATAGAGCCCCGAAATCCCTGCGGCCTCTTCCAAAATACGACGCCGGGCGCGCGGTTTGGCGTTGATAAGCTCGGCAATCCGGTTCTGTCCCACCAACGCGGGCGAATGTGCCCCTGTCGAGGCATCCGCGAACAGCATCTGCACATCGCGCGCACGCACATCCTTGCCGTTGGTCTTGTAGGCGCTACCAACATCGCGAGTGATGCGCCTCACGATCTCCAATTGGTCGCTGTCGTTAAAGCCCGAGGGAGCCAGCCGTTCCGAGTTGTCCATGGTCAGGACAACTTCGGCGAAGTTGCGGGCCGGACGCGTGGCCGCGCCAGCAAATATCACATCCTCCATCGCGCCGCCACGCATGGATTTTGGGCGGTTCTCGCCCATCACCCAGCGCAAAGCTTCCAGAAGGTTCGACTTGCCGCAACCATTCGGCCCCACCACGCCGGTCAACCCATCCGCGATAATCAGATCGGTCGGATCAACAAAGCTTTTAAAGCCGGTGAGTTTGAGTTTGCTGAAGCGCAAAGGCGACAAGTCCTGTGATTCCTGTGTCTTTGAAGTCTGCGCAAGGGATTGGGGTTGAGTCAACGGAGTTACGCAGGATATGGGATATCACCCCTACTTATCCACAATATCTTGCCGAAATACGCAGGAAAACGCGCACTTCAGTACGGCGTACACTCAAAAACCTGATAGCCATAGTCAGAGCCAAGGTCCTCATAAACGCCATAGTCGATGCATTCATAGTTTCGGGTCGAGATAGAGGTCAGCAACAAACGCTCCCCTGCTGCCCGGTCACAGCCCAGGACACCGACCGTTACTGCAGCATCGCCCAGCACGTCCAGAATGGGGCAACCCGAAACCTGTGCCATCGCCAACCCAGCCCGGTCCCGGATTGGGCCAAGACGTGGCGCGTATTGCGTGTTGACCCGCACGGCCTCCGCCAATTCCCCGCGCACACGCACGTCAAAGACGCTGCCATTCACCGCCACACGGGTGGCTGGTAAGTCACGAAAATAGGTGGTGCCGGCCGAACAGGCAGCCAGCACCGATAGGAAAAACAGATACCGGATCATGCGGCCAGCTTTGCCGCAATATGGTTAACAGATCCTTTCCTGCGATCAGGCGCGCAGAACCTCTCCCAACCGGCGAATACCCTCGCGAATGGTCGCTTCATCCGAGTTGGAAAAGCTCAACCGGATCGTATTGGCCCCGGTTTCGTCTGGAAAGAACGCCCCGCCGGGAACGAATGCGACTTTGACCGTCTCCAGCGCACGGGCCAGCAAGTCAGCCCCGTCCATGCCTTTGGGCAGTGTCACCCAGACGAACATGCCGCCCTCAGGTTTAGTCCATTCCACACCATCTAGCATTTGTTCCTGCAGTGCCTCTAGCATGGCATCGCGACGCGCACCGTAGACGCGGCGCAGCATGGGGATATGCGTGTCGAAACAGGCCCGCGCCACTTCATTGATGGCCATCTGATTGATTGTCGCCGAATGCAGGTCAGCCGCCTGCTTCATCAGCACCAGTTGCGAGATCACCGGCTTGGCTGCCACAACCCAGCCGACGCGCAAACCCGGAGACAGTGTCTTTGAAAAACTACCGCAATAGATCGTCCGACAGGACTCGATCGAGCCCTTGCGTGCCAGTTCCAGCGCCAGAACCGGGGGGATCGCCTCTCCGTCATAGCGCAGGGCCTGATAAGCCCCGTCCTCGATCACTGCGCAGTTCAACTCTTCGGCCAGGTCCAACAGAGCCTCCCGACCGCGCAGGTCCACGGTCTCTCCGGTGGGGTTGGCGAAATCAGGTGAGAGATAGGCAAACTTAACCGCCCCCTCGCCTGCGGCCGCAGTGTATTCTGCAGCCCTGCGGTTGCCGTAGATGCTAAGCCGATCAAAACGCGGCTCATAAGCGTTGAACGCTGCCAGCGCACCCAAATAGGTTGGCCAACCAACCAGAGCGGTATCGCCCGGCGACAGGTAGAGCTTGCCCAGATAGTCTAGCGCCTGCTGCGAACCCGAGGTGATCAGGATGTTGTCGAGATCGCATTCGATGCCGATCTGGCGCATGTGGTCGACCAGCCATTCACGCAGGGGGACGTAACCCTCGCTGACCGAATACTGCAGCGCCTGCGCCTGGCTGTCCGCCCCCAACGCATTCTGAAACGCCGTGGCGAAGCCTTCTGCCGGAAACAGGGCCGGATCAGGAATGCCACCAGCGAAGGAAATAATCCCCGGCTGGTCTAGCAGCTTGAGCAACTCGCGTATCTCGGACGCCTTCATCCGCGATGTCCGCGTAGCAAACAGGTCTTTCGTCGACATGAGTCTCCTCCGCATTCATACACCGGAGCCTAGGCATTGCCCCATTAATGTCAATAATTCTGACCTATCAAGTGAGAGATGAAAGACCCGTGTTCTTGAACAAGCCCGAAATACGTGGTCATATGATTTGACCAATTTCGGATTAACTCGCATGCCTTTTCAAAAAATTCAGACCGAGAAGCTCTCCATTGCTGTGGTGAAGCAGATCGAACTGCTTATTCTGAGGGGCATCCTGCGACCGGGCGAGCGGCTTCCGGCAGAACGAGAACTGGCCGAAAGGCTGGGCGTATCCCGCCCTTCCCTGCGCGAGGCGATATCAAACCTTCAGGATCAGGGCCTGCTGACCGCAAAGGCCGGGTCCGGCATCTATGTCGCTGAGGTTCTGGGGTCGGCCTTTTCCCCAGCGTTGGTACAGCTGTTCAGCAGCCAAGAAGAAGCGGTGTTCGACTTTCTGTCCTTTCGCAGGGACATGGAAGGACTGGCCGCCGAACGCGCCGCTCGTCTGGGCTCAGACAGTGATCTGAAAGTCGTACAGGCAATTTTTGATAAGATGGAAGCGGCCCATACCCGAAATGCTTCGGAAGACGAGGCCAATCTGGACGCGCAGTTCCACATGGCAATTATTGAAGCCAGCCATAACGTAATAATGCTGCACATGATGCGGTCCATGTACGATCTGCTGCAACAAGGTGTGTTCTACAATCGCCAGATGATGTTCCAACAGCGCACAACGCGCGGAGCCATATTGGACCAGCACCGCGCCATCAACGCCGCGTTGCAAGACCGCGACCCGAAAGGCGCGCGACAGGCCGTTGAACAACACCTCAGCTTTGTTGAACGCTGCATGGCCGATCAGCAGAAAGCCACTCGCAACGAGGAAATCGCGCAGCAGCGGTTGCAGCACGAGACCGGCGAGGCCTGATGTTCATAGGTCATCTGCCGGGCGCCTATCTGATCTTTCGGGCGGCGGCTCCAAATATGGGCAAACTCGCCTTTGCGGCTGCAATGGTGGGCGCGGTCGCTCCGGACGTGGACATCCTCTGGTTCTATGTTGTCGATAATCGCGGGTACCACCATCACACGTACCTGACCCACCGCCCGATCATATGGGCAGGATTTTTGTTGTGCGGCACGCTACTGCGACTCTGGATGCCGCGAGCTGGCACTGTTGTCACCTTCTTTGGTGCCGGTGGGTTGGTCCACATGATGCTGGATTCAATCACGGGCCAAGTTGCATGGCTTTGGCCCCTCACGGATGCCACTTACCCTTTGGTCACTGTGCAGGCGACCCATTCCCACTGGATCCTGTCCTTTCTCAACCATTGGACCTTCAAGGTTGAGATCGCAATTGTGTCGATCGCTCTGATCGTCTGGTTTGTTAGTTGGCGTAAATCGACAAAAACCGCCTGACGTCACAAACAAAAAACCCGAGAGCCTTGGGCCCTCGGGTTTTTCAAACCATGTATCTGGCGATCAGTGAAGCTTTTCTCCGACATCGGCAATTGCCGCGTCGATCAGCTTGTTCGCCTGAGTGGCCGTCATCTGCTTGGCCAAGACCGCATTAGCCGCCGAAACGGCTACAGTGATGGCCTGATCACGGACTTCCTTCACAGCCGAAGCTTCCGCCGATGCAATCTGATCCTGCGCAGCGGCCAGACGGCGCGCGATGGATTTTTCCAGATCGGCTTTGGCTTGCTCAGCTGCCAGAACGGCATCGTCCTTCGCGGCGGCTACGATAGCATCTGCCTGAGTCTGCACCTCACGCTGCTTGCGCTCGTAAGAGGCCAGCAGAGTGCGCGCTTCTTCATGCAGGGCACGAGCTTCGTCCAGCTCAGCCTTGATGCCTTCGGCACGGTTGTCCAGCGCGCCGCCGATCATGCCGGGGACTTTGAAGTAGAACAAGACCGCGATGAAGACGATGAAGCCCAAGAAGACCACAAAGTCCGTATTGGCCAGCGAGAAGAACGGGCCTTTAGCTGCCAATGCCGGGCTGGCTGCGCCGAAGGTCAGGATAAGGGCAAGAGTGTTCCGCATGTCACTTATCCTTTCATCTGCGCGTCAACGGCACCGTCGATGGCTTTGGCATCCGCCTCGCCGCCCAGCGCAGTGACCAGTTCAGCCGCCGTATCCTTGGCAACCACTTGAATGCTTTCCAGCGCACCGGCACGGATTTCGGCAATTGCCTTCTCCGATTCAGCCGCCTTTGCAGCGATTTCCGCGTCCGCCTTGGCAATCGCGTCATCCAGGTCCGCCTGGATTTCCGCACGGGCTTCGGCAGCGATACGCTGCGCTTCGGCACGGGCATCGGCCAGCGCCTTGTTATAGGCCTCTTCGGCCTCGACCGCCTTGGCCTTCAGATCTTCGGCCGCAGCCAGGTCATTTGTAATGGTCCCCTGACGTTCAGCCAGGATTGCCGCGATACGGGGCAGAGCCACGCGGGACAGGACCAGAAAGATGACGACCAGCGTAATGACCAGCCAGAAAATCTGGTTGGGGAACCAATCGAAGCAGAGCTGCGGCATCCCGATGGCCGAACCACCGGCATCGACGCACGAGCCTACTACTTCTTCGCTAATGGGTTCAGTCGCCATGATGTCCTCCGTCGGAACGTTGTCTTTACAACAGGTGGGCCGCTATGGCTTGGGCCCACCTGCGCGTAAGGATCAGGTTCCGCAGATTAGACGGCGAACATCAGCAGCAGCGAGACAAGGAATGCGAAGATGCCCAGCGCTTCTGCGAATGCGATACCGATGAAGAGGGTTGCGGTCTGCGAAGCAGCCGCCGATGGGTTGCGCAGAGCGCCGGCCAGGAAGTTGCCTGCAACGTTGCCCACCCCGATTGCGGCTGCGCCGGAACCGATTGCTGCCAGGCCTGCGCCGATGTGTGCGAGATCGCCTTCCATGATGTATCTCCTTACGAATTGGAAGTTTCGATGTTGGGGTATCGGACCTTAGTGCGAAGGATGCAGCGCATCTTTCAGGTAAACACAGGTCAGAATGGTGAATACGTACGCCTGGATGAAGGACACGAGGACCTCGAGGCCGTACATTGCGGTGATCGCCAGCACGGACACGGGTGAGATCACGGCAATCGCGGCAAAGCCTGCGAACACCTTGATCACGGCGTGGCCAGCCATGACGTTACCGGCAAGACGAATGGAGTGGCTGACCGGGCGCACGAAGTACGAGATCAGCTCGATGATCGCCAGAACAGGACGCAGTGCCAGCGGCGCGCTTGAGACCCAGAACAGGCCCAAAAACGCGGCGCCGTTCTTGACGAAACCGAGAACGGTCACGGTCAGGAACACGGCCAGAGCCAGCGGGATGGTTACGGCGAAATGCGATGTGGTGGTGAAGGACATGGGGATCATGCCCAGGAAGTTCGCGCAGACGATGAACATGAACAGGGTCATGACATAGGGGAAGTACTTGACGCCTTCCTTGCCGCAGATGTCTTCCAGCATCTTGTAGATGAAGCCATAGGCCAGTTCGGCAATCGACTGCATCCGGGTCGGAACAATCGCGCGCTTAGAGGTGCTAAGCACCAGCAAACCAAAGATCGCCGCAATCGCCAGGAACAGCCACAGAGTCACGTTGGTGGGCGTGTACCATGCAATGCCACCGTCACCGAACAACGGCTTAACGATGAACTGGTCCATCGGGTGGAAAACCAGGCTGCTGCCTTCTGCTGCGGTGGTCTCAGTTGCCACGTTCAGTCCCTCTCGTCCTTCTCGGCCGCCTCAGCCGCCGCTTGTTTCTCTTGAACCTCTTTCGCGCTGCGGAGCATAACCTTCACGCCCGCGACAAGGCCCAGCAATGTGAACAACACCAGAAAGATCGGGATCGTCCCGAGCAGGCTGTCCAGCCCGTATCCGATGCCAAATCCGATCCCCAGACCGGATACCATTTCGATGACCATCCTCCAGGCAAGCTCGCCCCCGGACACGTCAGCATCTGCACGGGGCTTAGGCACTTTCGCCTTTTTCGCCGCCTCGATCTTGGCCTCCAGCTGCGCCATACGCTGCTTTTGGTCATCATCGGTCACGGGCAAATCCCTCGCACAGTCTTGGGTAGGGTGCTAAGGGCCAAGACGCACAGAGTCAACGCTATTGAGCGCCCGAATTGCCGCACGTCAAGATATTGTTTTGATTGAAAAATACTTCAGAATCGATCTAGCAAAAAACCGCGCGATCAGTATACCTCACGCTGAAAACGCGGGTTTCGCATATTCAACCAAATGGTTGACCAAACTCAAAGGCTGTGGTTCAGCGATTGCATGTCAAACGACCTTGATACCGTATTCGCCGCCCTCGCCGACCCCACGCGCCGCGCTATTCTGGCAATGCTGCTTGAGGATGATATGGCCGTGACCGACGTAGCCGAACCGTTCGAGATGTCGCTGGCTGCGATCTCGAAACACCTGGTCATCCTGACCAAGGCTGGGCTGATCAGCCAGGAAAAACGCGGTCGGGTGAAGTGGTGCAAGCTGGAGCCGGACGCTCTGCGTAATGCATCGGTTTGGATGCAGGGTTTCGGACAGTTCGAACCAGTCAATCTGGACGCGTTCGAACGGTTCCTGGAAATCGAACTGCCTGCGTCCGACGACTCCTAACCCAAATTAACGCACCACGAAAACGGAAACGTTGGCGTGATTGGCCAAATAGCCCGCGTGGCTTGAAAAGATATAGTCGGTTATCCGCGGAGTGTGGGTGCCGACAATTATCAAGTCAGCGCCGATTTCTTCGGCGGCGCCCTTTAGATCGCCATCAACCTCAGCCGCGACATCGACCGAATGGATATTGCGAAACTCAACATCGGTCCCGCTATTCTTGGCTAGTTGCTCAGCAAATACGCGCAGCTCTTCGTTGATTGTTGCATCGGTCTGAACGGGGTCACCGGGCTGGGTGCCGGTTACGCTGACAACTGTAATCTTTGCTCCTTGCCACTTGGCAACCTCAGCTGCGACGTCTGCGGCCTTACGCACTTCGGGCGGCAGGTGCAGGTCAACTGGGAACATGATGTGGGTATACATGGCGAATTCCTCCTCAGCCCCAAGAATAGAGATATTCGCATGTTTGAGATTTGATCTACCTCAACGCTCGGCCAATACAGGAAAAGGCAATTACCCTTCCTGGCTATACTCGACGCCGGTTATAACACCGAACGGATCCGCGCGGCACAGCCAGGGCGCTTGTGCCCCGACCACTGTCAAAGTCGTCACCGACCCTGTTGGTTTAGCCTGGGTTGAAACGGCTGTTACACCATCGGGATCGACCCCAGTCTCGGCCGAAACAAGCGCCTCACAACTACCCTGCAGGTCGGCTTCAGACACCGAGGTGTCGGGCACATTTTGGGTGCAGGCGTACAAACCCGCCGCTGCGATCATAAAAAATACTGGTTTCATGGTCAGTTGCCTATGCGTTTTCTCTGCCAACGCTGGCACAATCCGACCGGAAAGCAAGCTTCATTTAGGTACGGGATTTGTCGCGGTGCGTGGCTGATCTTCGACTTTCAACAATAGAACAAGTGCAACGACAGTCAGAATTGCTCCGACAAGCACCAACAACGCGGGTGGCTGCTGGCCCAGCGCAATCTCCCATAAGATCACCCAACTGGGGATCAGGTATGTGTAGGCCATGACCTTGGCCGAAGGCAGTCGCAGCGTTGAAAACTGCACGAGAACGAAACTCGCCGCCGTTGCAAAGATCGAAACATATAAAAGCCCAACCCAAACGATCAGCGGCAGGTTGACCCAATCTGTCGAGCGAATTTCGGACCAGCCGTAAAGTGTCAACAACAGGCAGCCTGCGACCAGTGTGCCAAAGGAAAATACCACCGCTGGCTCACCTCGGTTTAGCTTGCGCACCATCGGCGTATAGACCGCGTGCGCAACGCAGCCAAAGAAATAGATGACTTCGCCATGGTCGATCTCAAAAGCTTTGAAAGCCTGCCAATCCGCGCGAAATATGACCCACAAAGCGCCAAATGCGCCCACCGAAAGCGCCAGAGCCATTCTTGGCGTTGTGATTTGTCGCAGCAACACCCACCCGGCGACGGCTGACATCACCGGAGTCAGCGTGAATACGGCCGCCGCGCTAACCGGCGGCGCGGTTTTCAGGCCATGGAACATCAACACAAAGTACGCGGCGAACAGCCCGCCGAGCACCAGATAACGCCACGGCGCTTGCGCCGCGCTGCGCGGCAAACCAGTGGTCAACAGCACCGCGACCCCAATCAACACAGAAGCAATCAGAAAGCGCGCCGCAGTGATCGCTTCGGGCGCGATTTCATTTGCGATCATCGAGCCCAGTGAAAAACTGCCTGCCACAAGCGCCGAAAAGGCAAGCATGGCCAGATGGCCTTGAGCCTGCGGCGTCACACCATCCACTCTTTCATGCGGTCTTTGAGGAAGGTCAGGAAGGCCTGCACCTTGGTCGTGCGATGCAGATCCACATGCGTCACCAGCCACAGCTTACCGGACCATTCAGGTAGATGGGTCATGACCTCCTGCAATTCAGGGTTCCGCGCCGCCTCCCAGCGCGACATGAAGCCGATCCCAGCCCCGGACAGCACCGCCTGATACATTGTGAAATTATTCGAGCATCGGAAAGTGATCGCTTCGTCTGGCGCGTGCTCCCGCAGCCATTGCGAGAATGGGGCGCGGCTGTTTTCGTCGTCATTACCGACAAAGGAGTGATTGGCGAAATCTTCGACGCCCGATGGGGCACCCCGACGTGCGATATATTCCTTACTGGCGTATAGCCCAACCTCCTGATTCCAGAAGGGTTGAACCACATTGTCCGGTTGATCCGGCACCGATCCGGCCCGGATCGCCACATGCGCCTCGCCATATTCGAGGCGAAACAGCCGGTCTCCAGTCAGATATCGCACGATCACGCCGGGGTGGAGCTGCTGGAATTCACTGAGAACGGGAACCACAAGCGGCGCCAACGAAGCCAGAGAAGTGACCACAAGCTCGCCCGCGACATCATCCCCCCGCCCTTTCATACGACCAACCAATTGGTTGAACTGGTCCTCGGTCGCCTGCGCAACACGTAAAAGGTCTTCACCCGCCTCGGTCGGTGTGTATCCGCGCGCATGGCGTTGGAACAGCTTAACACCCAACCGCGCCTCGATCGCGTCGATATGGCGGATCACTGTGGCGTGGTGCACACCCAGAACTTCGGCCGCACCGCTAACTGTCCCCATGCGGGCGACCTGATAGGCGGTTCTCACTTCATCCCAATTGTCCATGGCGATTTTCTTGTGTGCAATTTCCAACAGTCAATGTTGATATATCCGAGTTTTGTTCACAGACGCAACGTCCATATTCGGTGCAGACGCAAAACCCTATCACAAGGACCAAGTGAAATGACCAAAACCATCCTGCATATCGACGCCTCGGCCCGCCGCGAAGGATCGACCACCCGTGACCTGTCTGACCGGATCGTTCAACACCTGGGCGCAGCTCGTATTATTCGCCGCGATCTGGCAACCCCCCTGCCCCTCCTGACCGAAAGCTGGATAAACGCCAACTTTACACCTGCGGATCAACGTAGCGACGCACAGCGCAATCAGTTGACCCTGTCAGATACTCTGGTGGGCGAATTGCAAGACGCCGACACCATCGTCATCGGCCTGCCGATCTATAACTTCTCTGTCCCTGCCGCCTTCAAGGCCTGGATTGATCTGGTTGCCCGTGCAGGCCTGACATTTTCGTACACCGAGAACGGGCCCAAAGGGCTGCTGGACGGTAAACGCGTGGTTCTGGCTATTGCATCGGGTGGCACGGCAGTCGGATCCGAGATCGACTTTGCAACAGACTACGTCCGCCACGTGCTGGGCTTCATCGGCATCACAGATGTTGAGGTTGTAGCTGCAGACAAAATGGCGCTGGATGCAGAAGCGGCCCTGAACAACGCCCACAAAGCCGTGGCCGAACTGGCGGCCTGATCACCTCTGGCCTTTGCAATCCAAAACGTCCAGTCTGCACCGAAACGGGAATTGGCAGACTGGGCGTTTGTTATGAAAAAGATCGGAATTCTGGGCGGCGTGGGCTGGGCCTCGACCGTTGACTATTACCGGGCGATTGCTGAAGGGGCGAGCCGGCATTTTGCCGAACGCGGCCACGGCTCTCCGCTACCGATCCCGCCGATGACCATCGAATCCGTGACGCAAGCCAAAACCCGCGCCCTGCGCGGCGTGGCGGAGGATGAGGCCAGTTGGGCCGGGTTCGACGCTGTGTTTCGCGAAGCCCTGCTCACGTTGGAACATGCAGGCTGCGATTTCGGCATCATCGCCTCGAACACTCCGCACGCGCGGCTTCACGCGATCCGGCAGGGCGTCACAATGCCCATTCTCAGTATTTTCGACGCCACTGCCGAGGTCACCGCCACAACCGGCGCTTCCCGGGCGCTGGTTTTGGGCACGACCGTCACCATGCAGGCAACCGATTACGCCGACCGGCTGACCAAAGAGGGCATCACCGCCAATGATCGTTTTCCCGAAACCGAAATTGCCGAGATGCAGGCCATGATCGACAGCGAGTTTTATGGCGGGGCCTCTGAAGCCGCGCGCACCCGTTTGCTGGCGTTTTGCAACAAGCACGCCGCACCCGACACGGCCATTCTGCTCGCGTGTACCGAATTGCCGCTGGCCTTCCCCGATCATCTGGACGACCCGGTGTTCGAGGCGGATGGGCATCTGTTCATCAACCCGTCCGCGGCTCATGTGACTGCTGCACTGAAAGAGGCGTTGGAGGGCTGATCAGGGCAACCAAGTCACTTCACAGCCGATACGGTCGAAGAAGGCCATGAGATCGGCGCGCGCCATCGCCACGCTCCGATCGTTCACCAGCGGGTGCATATAGATGACATCTGCCTGTTGCGCCGCGCCGTCCATGAAGAAGCGGACGTTGTTCTGTACCCCGTTGATCATCGCCAGTGGGCTGACCGCGCCCGGTCGGATACCAAGGTTCTGCGTCAACCGATCAGCCGAGCCAAAGGACAGGTTGCCAATCCCCAACTCTGCACCCAGAGCCTTTAGATCAATCTCGCGGCTCTGTTCCAGCGTCACCAGATAGTTCCGCTTTTTTTTGTCGCGCAGATACAGGTTCTTGAGCCGCAGCGCATTTTCGCCTGGCACCATGAATTGATCTTCTACCCCTTTGGCATCTTCCACCGTGCGCAAAGGCACATGCGTGTGCAGGCGATAGCTCAGCCCCCATTCGTCCAATTGGGCCAGCAGCGCATCAGAGCTGAGCGGCAATGTGTCTTGAAAAGCGGATGAGGCGTCCATGGATTCTCCTGCCCTGGTCAATCAGCGCCTTTAGACGCGGAGGTTCGCCCAGGATCAAGACGAAACTACTAGTCGACCTCTTTCAGGAAAGCCTCGACCATATTCGCCAGGTTCCCGCCCGCTAGCTTTATGAACGTGTCGAACTGGTTGGCGCCCGCTTCTCCGCCCGCCAGATCGGACAGGGCCCGAAAGGCCAGAAGTGGAACCCCGTTGGCGTCCGCCACTTGTGCGATGGCCGCGGTCTCCATATCCAGAACCCGCGCCTCGAACGTGTCATGCGCCCATTCGCGAAACTCGGCATTGTCCACAAAGGCTGTCCCGGTCACACCTCCGCCGCCGACATAGACCTTGGGCGTATGGGCCAGAGTCCCTCCATCCGCAGCGGTGTCGGACAGGGCAACTTTCTCGGCGGCAGCCCGGGCCGCGTCCAAAAGCCCCGCGTCGGCGGGGAACCAGAACCGACTTTTTCCATGCCCCGCAAGTTCCTCGAAGACGCCAATATTCAACGTGTGCATCATGCCAAAATTCGGGAAGTTCGAATTCAGGAAAGGCGGCAGCTGATATCCGTCCCCGGCTTTGCGCGCAAAGGCCATTTCCATGTACTGACCCCAACGTACAGGCACCGTTATGTCGCCAATCGACAAGGCCGGATCAGCCCCGCCTGCCACGCCCGAGACAACGATGCCCGTTATGTCAAAGTGGTCTAAAGCCAGCTGCGTGTTCATCGCCGCATTCACCATGGAGACGCCCGAGGAAAACACCACGACCGGCTTTCCTGAAAGGCGCCCGGTCACGAACTCGGTGTTTACGATCCGAACGGCTTCGGGATCATCCAGCCGCTTGCGCAGAATCTCGATTTCGGGTTCAAAGGCCGAAATTACAGCCATTCGGGGGCTGGCCCTTTTCTTATCCGCGCCGAAAGCCGACAGATGGGATGCAGGATTGTGTGAAGTCATGGATCGATTCCTTGGGCTGTATGAGGCTCAAGATAGGGTCAGAAGTCCGGGCTCCACAACAACGGCCAGTGTTGACAATTCAGACCACCTCGCGTATCGCCGCGCCAAACATCCGGAAGAGTCTAACCTTCCGGTCCCTTGAGTCGTTCAGGGATCGCCCCCCACCAGCGAGTTTCGCCCGTGGGGGCAATTGTGTATTTAACCGGCGTTTCCTACCTAGGAAGTGCCACCAGATAACCGGCTAAGGAGGCCGAAGGCATGTTTGAAAATCTATCCGAACGCCTTTCCGGCGTCTTTGACCGGCTGACCAAACAGGGTGCCCTGTCCGAGGAAGACGTAAAAACCGCCCTGCGTGAGGTCCGGGTCGCTCTGCTTGAGGCTGACGTCTCGCTGCCAGTTGCCCGCGCATTCGTTAAGAAAGTGCAGGAACAGGCGACCGGTCAGGCGGTGACCAAATCGATCACCCCCGGCCAGCAGGTCGTCAAGATCGTGCATGACGCACTGGTCGATACCTTGCGCGGCGAGGAAGACCCCGGCAAGCTGAAGATCGACAACCCACCTGCCCCGATCCTGATGGTTGGCCTGCAGGGTTCGGGTAAGACCACCACGACCGGTAAGCTTGCCAAACGCCTGAAAGAGAAAGAGGGCAAGAAGGTCCTTATGGCCTCGCTCGACGTTTATCGCCCGGCGGCGATGGATCAGCTGGCGGTGCTGGGCACGCAGGTTGGCGTCGATACGTTGCCGATCGTGCCCGGACAGAAACCCGTCGATATCGCCAAACGCGCCAAGCAGCAGGCGACGCTGGGCGGCTACGACGTCTATATGCTGGATACCGCGGGACGTCTGCACATTGACGAAGTCCTGATGGATGAGGTCGAACAGGTCCGCAACGCGGTTGATCCGCGCGAGACCCTGCTGGTGGTTGACGGTCTGACAGGTCAGGTCGCCGTTGAGGTCGCCGAAGAGTTCGACGCCAAGGTCGGCATCTCGGGCGTGGTCCTGACCCGGATGGACGGTGACGGGCGCGGCGGTGCGGCGCTGTCGATGCGCGCCGTGACTGGTAAGCCGATCCGCTTTGTCGGTCTGGGCGAAAAGATGGACGCGCTCGAAACATTCGAGCCGGACCGGATCGCCGGTCGTATTCTGGGCATGGGTGACATCGTTGCCCTGGTCGAAAAGGCCCAGGAAACGATGGAGATAGAACAGACCGAGCGCATGATGAAGCGCATGGTCAAAGGTCAGTTCAACATGAACGACCTGAAAATGCAGCTGGAGCAGATGATCCAGATGGGCGGCATGCAGGGCATGATGGGCATGATGCCGGGCATGGGTAAAATGGCAAAGCAGATGGATCAGGCCGGACTGGACGACAAGATCCTGCGCCAGCAGATCGCCATGATCCAGTCGATGACCAAGCGTGAACGCGCCAACCCGCAGCTGCTGCAGGCCAGCCGCAAGAAGCGGATCGCGGCCGGTTCGGGGATGGAGGTCAGCGACCTCAACAAGCTGCTCAAGATGCACCGGCAGATGTCGGACATGATGAAGAAGATGGGCAAGATGGGCAAAGGCAAGATGCTGAAACAGGCCATGAAGGGCATGTTCGGCAAAGGTGGCCCCTCGCCTGAGGAAATGGCCGCGGGTATGGACCCCAAAGCGCTGGAACAGGCGGCGAAGGCTATGGGCGGCAAGATGCCCGGTATGCCTGGAATGGGCGGCGGCATGGCCCTGCCCCCGGGCCTCAGCGGGTTCGGTAAGAAGAAGTGAACCCGATCACCCAACATATCCCCCGGCTTGAGACCGAGCGCCTGATCCTGCGCGCGCCGTCCGAAACTGATCTGGACGCGGACGCCGAGTTCTTTGCCAGTGATGCTGCGAAGTACGTCGGCGGACCTCTGCGCCGGGATGAAGTGTGGCGGGTGATTGCCCTGCATTTTGGTCATTGGGCTCTGCGTGGCTACGGGTATTGGAGCGTCGATGAAAAAGACACCGGCACCTATGTCGGTCGGATCGGATTGTGGTTTCCCGAAGGTTGGCCCGAGCCCGAAGTAGGTTGGACCCTGATGACCCATGCCACCGGTAAGGGCTATGCGACCGAGGCCGCTCTGGCCGCGCGCGCCTATGCCTATGACGTGCTGGGCTGGGACACGGCGATTTCGCTGATCGACCCTGACAACGACGCAAGCAAAGCCGTGGCCAAACGGTTGGACGCTGAACTCGACTACCACTACGAACATCCAAAATTCGGCACCACCGAAATCTGGCGCCACCCTGCCCCCGCCGATCTGGTGAATGGCGGCATGGAGGCCTACGCATGACCAATTTCGCTTTGAGCACCAAGAGGACCGGCCAATGACCAACCCCGTGGCGCAGGCTGCCATGCTGCTGAAAGAGCATCGCGAAAGCATCGACCGGCTGGACGCAATCCTTGTCTACACGCTGGGCGAGCGATTCAAGCACACGCAGGCCGTTGGCAAGCTCAAGGCCGAACACGACCTTCCCCCGTCCGATCCCTCGCGCGAAGCAGCGCAGATCGCACGGCTCGAAGACCTGGCGAAAGAGGCCGATCTGGACCCCGACTTCGCCAAGGCTTTCCTGAATTTCATCATTCAGGAAGTCATCCGACACCACCGGAAACACCAAGAGTAACTTTCCGGTTCAACGAATACCAAGAATAGCCGGAAACGATCCCGGTCTCTACAAAGACACGCCTCTGGCGTGATGCCATCCAAAGGAGATACCACCATGGCAATGAAAATTCGTCTCGCCCGCGGCGGCTCGAAAAAACGTCCCTTCTACCGCATCGTGGCTGCTGACAGCCGCATGCCGCGCGACGGCCGTTTCATCGAAAAACTGGGCACCTACAACCCGCTGCTGCCGAAAGACAGCGAAGAGCGCGTGAAAATGAACATGGAGCGCGTTCAGTACTGGCTGGATCAGGGCGCACAGCCCACCGACCGTATCGCACGTATGCTGGAAGCTACCGGCACCCGTGACAAGGCCGAGCGCAACAACCCCAACAAGGGTACTCCGGGCAAGAAAGCTCAGGAGCGCGCGGAAGAGAAAGCGGCCAAGGCTGCTGAAGCGGCTGCACCGGCTGAAGAAGCTGCTGCAGAAGAATAAGCAGGCGGGCGCGTGCAGGATCAGACTTTCACCCACGATTTTCGCACGCAGTTCGATCTGTTGATGCGGCTCCGGCGCGATGTGCGCCGGTTCCGCACCGATCCTGTTGACGAGGCAGTGCTGACGCGCTGCCTCGACGCGTTTCGATTGGCCCCCTCGGTGGGGCTGAGCGAACCCTGGCGCGTAATCCGCGTCGAAAGTGAGGCGGCGCGCAAAGCGGCGCTGGAGAACTTTCAGGCCGCCAACGCACAGGCGTTGGAGGGGTATTCCGGTGAGAAAGCGCAGCTATACAGCCAGTTGAAACTGTCTGGCATGCAAGAGGCCCCGGTGCAGCTTGCTGTTTTCTGTGATGATGCCACCGACAAGGGGCAAGGTCTGGGCGCGGGTACGATGCCCGAGATGCGGCGCTATTCGGTCGTTTCCGCTGTTACCCTGTTCTGGCTGGCTCTGCGCACCGAAGGGTTGGGGCTGGGTTGGGTCTCAATTTTGGATCCTGACCAGCTGGCGCGTGACCTGAACGCCCCTGAGAAGTGGCGCTTGATCGGCTATTTCTGTGTCGGCTGGCCCGAAGAGTTCTCTGACACGCCGGAACTGGAACGCATCGGCTGGGAACGCCGATACGACACTTTGCCGGTTGAGGTACGCTAACGATGTTCGGGCTTATTCGACTTCCCATCCTTCTGATGATCGCCTTTATTGTGGGCGTGTTTTTTGAACGCTCGAACCAGCGCGAGGCTTGTGAGACGCGCGGAAATTGGCAAGACGGGATATGTATGACGGTGGAAGGGCCAAATGAGTGATCTGATCTGCGTGGGCAGCGTTGCAGGCGCATACGGCGTTCGTGGTGAAGTGCGCCTGAAAAGCTTTTGCGCGGTGCCTGAAGACATCGAAAACTACTCTCCACTGACCGACGAAGCTGGTACGGAAAGGTATCCGCTTGTGCTGACGCGTGCGATCAAGAACGGGTTCGCGGCCCGTCTTGGTGGCGTTGAGACCAAAGAGCAAGCAGACGCAATCAACGGCCTGCGCCTCTATGCGCGTCGGGATCAGTTGCCATCTCTTCCCGATGATGAATTCTATCACACCGACCTGATCGGGCTTGAGGTGTATGACACCGGAGGCACCCTGCTGGGACGGGTAAAATCGGTGCAAAACCACGGCGCAACCGATCTTTTGGAACTGCACGGTCCGGGCCTGAAATCCACCGTCCTGCTACCATTTACGCTGGAGGCTGTGCCAACCGTCGATCTGGACAAAGGCCGCATCATCGCCGACCCACCCGAGGGGCTGCTCTGATGCGGCGCGTTCTGCTGCATCTGGGCCTGCACAAAACCGGTACTACCGCAGCGCAATCCTTTCTGTACGAAAATCGCGAACTGATCTGGCCACATTTTGCGCTGGTGTTGCCCTATCGAACCCGCAATTCCGGCCTGTCTCAGGCGGCTACAAACCATTCCGTATATGGCACCGTTGGAACGCTTGCAGAGTTTGGCACGCAAGTGCGGGGCTTCCTTGAAACCTTGGATTTCGGCGACAAACGCGGGCTCATCGTTAGCGAGGAAAACTTCGCGGGCCTGCGCCCCAGTCGAAATATCGAACAAGGCTATGCTGCCACCCCTGAGCTTGCCGCTTGTTTGGTGGATGCGATCCGTCACCGTTTTTCGAACCAAGAGGTCGAGATCACGATCTACCTGTCCCTTCGCCAACGCGACGGATGGCTACGCAGTCTATGGGCGCACGATCTGGAGCGGATGCGCCAGGTACATGATTTTGATACCTACCGGTTAAACATGGATCAGTTGCCCCCGCTTGAGGACACGGTGGATCAGATCCGGAACCGATTACCTTCGGTCATTGTGACCTCGGACTGGCTGGAAGAGTTGCAACTACGCCGATACGGCACCGGCACCCCCTTTGCCGAGTATCTTGACCTGCCGCGCGACAAGGCCAACCTTCTGATACCGCCCTCTAAGGTCAATAACCGCCTGCCCGAGGATGTTCTGGCCGAGCTGCTGGATCTAAACCGCTCACGCTTGGGCGAGGCTGCCCTAATCAAGCAAAAGACCGCGATTATTGAACGCGCAAAAGACACCCTGATCGGCACGACATGACAGACAAGCCCAGCAAATCCCACGGCCGTAAGGCGATCCGTCCGACAATGAAACCGCGTGAGCTGATGACTCCCACGCCGGACCTGCATGGTGTGTGGAAGGCCAAGATCATCACACTGTTCCCCTCGGCCTTTCCCGGGGTGTTGGGAGAAAGCCTGACGGGAAAGGCTCTGCAAGAGGGTCTTTGGCAGCTGGAAACGGTCGATTTGCGCCAATTCGGGATCGGCAAGCACCGCAACGTGGACGATACGCCCGCAGGTGGGGGTGCGGGTATGGTGCTGCGCGCCGATGTGCTGGGTGAAGCGATCGAACAGACGATGGCGGGAGTACAGGGCAATTGGCCGCTGATCTATCTCAGCCCCCGTGGACGTCGGATGGATCAGCGCATGATGCAGAACCTTGCACGCTGTGACGGTATGACCTTGCTGTGTGGTCGTTTCGAAGGTGTTGATGAACGGGTGCTGGAACATTACGGCGTGCAGGAAGTCAGCCTAGGGGATTTCGTCATGACCGGTGGCGAGATTGCAGCGCAGGCGCTGATCGACGCCACGGTACGGCTGATCCCTGGCGTGCTTGGGAACCAAGCCTCGGCCGAAGAGGAGAGCTTTTCGTCCGGCCTACTCGAACACCCGCAATACACCCGACCCGCCGAATGGAAAGGGCGCCTTATCCCCGACATCCTGATGTCCGGCCACCACGGGCGCATCGCAAACTGGCGGCACGAGATGTCGGAACAGATTACCCGCGAACGGCGGCCCGATATGTGGGACGCCTATAAGAAGTCGCAGGATTAGCCGTCTTTCCAGCGAGCCCAGGTCTCGGGGTGGCCATTGAAGGTGTTGATGTCCACCTTACCCTGCACTCCCGGCACCAATCCGGTGCCGGTGTATTGCCAGAACCTCCAAGGCGACTTGGGATAGACCTTGTGCGGATGCCCGGCAACGGACCGCAGCCAGAATTCGGTTCCGCGCAAACGGCCGATATCCGTATCACCATGGAAATCGACGGTCGTGTAAACAATCGGGCGGCGCCCGTAGTGGCGTTCCAGAATATCGAGGAAACGCTTCGCCTCGGCCCGAACGGTGGTGCCATCAGGGCGCAACCTGCAAGTTCGGGAGTGCGGGGTCCATTCCATATCGAGCACATGCGGTAAGTCAGCCCCCTTGGGGACGTTTTTGATGAACCAACGCGCCTGTTCATGGGCTGGGCGGCAGAAATAGTAGTAGTGATACGCACCCCACGGTACCCCTGCGGCCTGCGCGCCGCGTCGGTGGTCGTCGAACATGGGGTCGGCCACGTCGCCACCCTCGGTCGCTTTGATGAACACGAAACTGACGCCCGATGCCTTGGCTCGATGCCAATCTATCGGCCCCTGCCAGCGCGATACGTCCAATCCGTGTACCGGATAGTGGCCCGGGTGCCTTCCGTTCCAGTCATGCGGGTCGGCATCACCAAAGGCCGGGTAAATGACCGAAGGTGAGGTTGTACTCAGAAAAGCTTTAGCCTCGACCTGTTGGGGCAGAGGACTGCTGCGACCGCAGGACAGGGTCGCAAAGGCCAGGATGGCCAGCATCAATGCAATGCGCATGATCGGTTCCTGTTTCAAATTTCTGCTCTTATAATTGCCTCCAGCATGCCTGATCTGCGCCACAAGGCAACGGTGCAGTTTTCGAGCGGCGAAAACCCACCGCCCAAGCCTGAAAAATATGGCGTTTTTGGCTTGATCCCTGACCGCAAACCCCGTAAAGCGGCGCAATCCGGTGCCGCAACTGCGCGTCTCCGGTGTTTTGGTTTGCAAAATGGCGCAACGCTCGGCTTTCTTCAGCCACGGCGTGTCAGGGCGAACCAGACCAAAGGAACATTCGATCTGACCTCTGGCGGGCTGTACGCAGAACCCGATGAAGACCAAGAGCTCTCAGGCCGTGCTTAACTTCGTGGACCAACCACGAGCAGATAGGAGTAACTGCGATGGACCTGATCGCACAGCTTGAGGCGGAACAGATTGCCGCCCTGGGGAAAGACATCCCCGATTTCAAAGCCGGTGACACTATCCGTGTCGGCTTTAAAGTGACCGAAGGGTCGCGTACCCGTGTGCAGAACTACGAAGGCGTCTGCATCGCGCGCAAAGGTGGTAGCGGCATCGCCGGTTCGTTCACCGTTCGCAAGATTTCGTTTGGCGAAGGCGTGGAGCGTGTGTTCCCGCTGCATTCGACCAACATCGACAGCATCACCGTTGTCCGCCGTGGCCGCGTTCGTCGCGCCAAACTGTACTACCTGCGCTCGCGCCGTGGTAAATCCGCGCGTATCGCCGAAGTCACCAACTACAAGCCCAAGGCTGGCGCCGAGGCGTAAGGAGCGGAAAGATGAAAAAAGACATCCATCCCGATTATCACGTCATCAACGTCAAAATGACCGATGGCACCGTGGTTCAGATGAAGTCCACCTGGGGCAGCGAAGGCGAACAGTTGGCTTTGGAAATCGACCCCTCCTCGCACCCCGCGTGGACCGGTGGCTCGTCGCGCCTGATGGACGCCGGCGGCCGCGTGTCGAAGTTCAAAAAGAAATACGAAGGTCTGGGCTTCTAAGCCTGACCTGGTTCGAATGCGAAAGGCCGTCCTTCGGGGCGGCCTTTTTTGTTGCTGATATGGGAGGCTAAGAGCCTATAAAGGCGCGCCGTCTAATCGCTAAGCTCAATACAGCGCGCGAGTGTGACGATTTCCGACAGTGGTCAAACGAATATCTAGAGCATCCTCGACTGGTTCTAAGGCGTTTTACTGGAATCTTTCGGCTAGCAGCTTTCCCTCTCTATTGGTGAGAGAACGCAATAAAACCCCTCCAACATGAGTAGATGTTTCGCAAAATAGTTCAGGAAAAATCGAAGACACTTCATCCAGTTGCTCTTCAGTCATGAATGACCTTGCAATTTCACCAAGATACAACGTTTCCGCCTCTGCGCCGTTTGCATAAATCACTTCATGCTGTTCCAGCATGACGTGGTAATAAGTGATGCTGGGTCTTGGAACTTGCCGTATCGAGTCCCCATTAACCATGGACTTAGCTTCTACAAAAACTTCCTTCTCTCCGAACAAGAGCTCTGCACGCCACCCTTCTCGAACAATTCTATGCAAAGGAGAGAGAACGAGTTGCTCAGTGTTATTTATAGAATAAGGATCGAACACTATAGGCGCAGCTTTGCCCAACGCATTTACTGTGCTGAACCCAATCCACTTTATTGGCTGCGCGCCGTTGTGTTTGGTTTTTATTCGGTCGCCCGTTTTTAGCTCTTCTACCGGCTTTTCACCCTCGACTGTCAGAATTTTGGTGCCTTTGGCAAAACAAATATACAAATCGTCATACTCTACGAAGCCATTAACGTTATTGGCGCCAAAGGTATAAGTTACAGTGGGATCTAGTGGAGTATCCGAAACAATTAACGGATATGAAGTTGTAGATCCCCCCCAAGATTCTTCATTTTGAAAGAGGACATGAACCGTCCCGGTACTCCCATCGCTACCTGTAAAAGATATTGAATATCTCGCATCGAGGGTTTCACCCACGTCAATTCCGGAAACAGACGAAGCAATTACCTCTTGGTCTGACGCATCTGCCTGATTGGGTCCGTGAGTGAAGTCGTTGAATATTGTATCGTTGACACCGTTGTTTTCTTCGATTGTGACTTCACCAGCAACTTCAATAGTGAAATTGCCTGTATTTTGGTAAGTGTCGTCGCCGGTGGCAATTCGATAAACGAGAAGATCGTAACTTGGCATATTTACTTCTTTTTCACTAGTTAACAGTCACAGTTTCGTATCTGAATTTGTACGTTAGCTCCCTTTCAGCTTCAACGAATGTTATCAGACACGGATCAATTTCTTAAGACGTCAACAAATGCTAGACTGGTTCTAGACGCAGGTTCAAAAACCCACGGAGAAGCAGAATATGCCCCAGTACAATGATATGTTCGAACTATCGGTCGAGGATATGGACCTGATCGAAACGGCGTTACGTGGTTCGGCGGCCTCTTTGTCTCTGGCAGCGCTGGATGAGACGGACGACAGCAAATCCGAGCGCGAGGAAACCTTGCGCCGGGTCCACGATCTCCTTGGTAAACTACACGATCAGAAGGTTTTTTATCGCCCCAGAGATGGCGTGTATCTTGGCGGTTAATTTTTTGGACTGACGTTGAAGAAATGTGCTGTTTAGCGCGGTTGGCGCGTTAACTCTGCCGCACTGTGAACCGGTGGCACAGGACCGCGCAGCAACATCAGCGCCAGCGCCATTCCAACCAGAGCCGCGATCGCAGCGACCACCATGGCGCTGTCAAATGCGTTATCCTGCAGATCCCTTAGTGCCTTTGCCAAAGCAGTACTGGTCGTAGGATCCATCCCCGCGATCAGTTGTTGGATTTGGCTGGGACTGCCGTGGGTCAGCGCATGGGCCAGATCCTCGCGCTGGGTGGAACCAGCGGGTAGCGCATCGATCACCTCGGAAAGACCCCGGCGGGTGGTAATAGACTCGGCCAGACCTCCGACCACTGCACCAAGGGTGGCGCCAAAATAGAGGCAGGCGTTGATCACACCCGATCCCTGCCCCACGTGCTCTTCGGGCAGGAGGCGCAAACCAAGACGGGGTAGCAGCGAGAAACAGATGCCCATGCCAATGCCAACAATCAGCAGCTTCCACCAAATTTCGGTATATTGCGTGGTGTTCGTGGTCGTCATCAGTAACAGGAAACCGCAGGCCATCGCACCGAGGCCAATCGCGACCGGCCATTGAAAGCTGTAGGGCGCCAGAAACCGAGGCGCAGTAACGGAGATCACGAACATGCTGAGACTGAGCGGCATAATCGCTAGCCCCGCTCCGATGGATGTATACCCGAAAGCATCTGGCGACTGTACGAAGGTATTGAAATAGACAAAGAAGCAGAACAGCGTGAAGCCGGTAAAGAACATGCCTGCCGCGGCCATGAAATAGCGTGGATGGCGGAAGTACCGCAATTCAATCAGCGGGTCGTCGCTGCGGCGTGAAACGATCACCAGCGCGACAGTCGCCATCGCGGCTATGGCCAGCGGGACCAGCGTGAGGAGCGTGGCCCAACCGCCGCTTTCCCCGTTGCTGAGCGCAAAGGACAGCGGCCCCAGGAAAAACAGGATGGCTACCGCACCCGGATAGTCGAATTTCGCTCCGGCAAGGCGAGTATCCGGCACGTATTTCCGCTTGCTGACATGCAACCCGATGAAAAAGGCTACAACCAGCAGAAGCAAGTCGACCGCAAACACCGCCCGCCAGCTGACGTAGTGGCCAAGCGCGCCTCCCACGATGGGACCGACACCAATTGCCAACCCAACGACAGCGCCCCAGGCACCGGTTACGCTGGCGCGTTGTTCCTCGGGTGTGGCAGCAGTCAGCAGGGAAAGAGAGGTGCCGAACAGCGCCGCCGCACCGGCCCCCTGCGCGCCACGACCGAACAGCAACATTGCTCCGTCCTGCGCAAACAGGACCGATGCAGATCCGATGGCAAAAACGATCATGCCAAAGAAAAACACCCCCATCTTGCCGGTGATATCCCCCAGGCGGCTAACGATGGTGACAAGCGTAGCGCTGGCAACGGTGTAGGTGGCCATCACCCACTGCAACCCGGACGGGGTCAGATCGAACTCGGCCTTCAAGTTGGGCAGAACAGTGGTCACAGCAGTGGTATTGAACCCCACGACCATCATACAGATCGCCGTCATCGCAAGCACGACACGCGCGCGCCCTTTTTGCGTAGGTTCCGCTGCGCTTGGGTCGCTCATCTCACTGCCTCGCATCTGTGGCTGTTCCGCTTAACTTTTAATAAGTTAAGCGATTTTTGTCACTGCGCATAGGCTTGCGTCAGATCCAGTAAGATAGCGCGACGGGCAACACGACGATTGTTGTCAACGTGGACACTAGAATGAACCCCGCCACATCCGGTCCATATTCCGGCACGTGCTGGTCGATGAATAGATATGTGGCAACCGAAGATGGCATCAGGCAGCACAGGATCACCGCGCCTCGCTCGGCGCCGGAGAAGCCGAACCCCCAGACCAAAGTGCTGGCGATCAGAATGGCCATCACCAAGTGAAGTATGGTCAACGTGACGGCCCGACCGATGCTTTTAACTCGTAGATCGGCAAGCGTATGGCCCAACGTCAGCAGCATCAGCGGGATCGACAGGCCACCTAAAATGTCAAAGGACTTGGCCACCGGTTGCGGCAGGCTGTATCCTGTGGACATTAGGACTAGGGACAGGATCACGGCATAGATGATTGGCGATGTGACAAGCTTTTTGGGCGAGAACTCTCCGGCCGGAATCCACATGCCAACGGTAAAGATGCTGATCAACACGACGACGACGAACGCCATCGTATAGGCCATCCCCGCATCACCCAGCGCCAACAGAGCTATTGGCAGACCGATATTACCCACATTGCCATGCATCAGCGGCGTCAAAAATGCCCGGACCGGCAGACGCAGCACCTTGAGCGCGACAAAACCCAACAGGCCAAATCCGATAATCGTCAACGCCGCCGCGGCCATCACATCCAGAAACGTGCCAACAGCAATCTTTGTGGAGGACAGGTGCGAGATAATCAATGTGGGATAACCGACCCGCGAGACAATCCCCCCGATCACCTTATTGTCGAAAGGTGCCTTTATCACTGCCAGACAATATCCGATTCCGGCGCAGATCAGCACGGGCAGGACCACGTTCAGAACGTTCAGAAACAGGTGCTCCAATGGCCGCCCCTACTCGCAATTTCCTGCATCAGACAGTGAAACAGGGCGTTGCATTTGACAAGTACGCAACCTAACCCGCGCCCAAGGCTTGGTTTTCCATTTTAGAGCCTATTATCGGACTGCAACAACGCTTGGGGTTCTTCCCTTCTAGCCTTACACAACATATAGTGGGTCGCAACAACGTGTGGGCAAACACGGCGGGACATGGGAATACAGGCATGGCACACATCATCGTAGTGGGGAACGAGAAGGGCGGCGCAGGCAAATCGACCGTGTCGATGCATGTGGCCACGGCTCTGGCACGGTTGGGCCACAAGGTAAGCACATTGGACCTGGATCTGCGGCAGCGCAGCCTCGGGCGCTATTTCGAAAACCGCGGCAACTTCATGAACGGCTCGGAGGCACGGCTGCCTAGCCCGCGCCACCATGACCTGCCCGAGATCGACGCAAGCACGCTGAAACCTGGCGAGAATATCTATGACCACCGCCTGTCGGCCGCGGTGGCCGAGTTGGAAAGCGACAGCGACTTTATCCTGATTGACTGCCCCGGCTCACACACACGCCTCAGTCAGGTGGCACATTCACTGGCCGATACGTTGATCACGCCGCTGAACGACAGTTTCATCGATTTCGACCTGCTGGCGCGGATCGATTCAAAGGGTGAGAAAATCCTCGGGCCGTCGGTCTATTCCGAGATGGTCTGGAACGCGCGGCAGTTGCGGGCGCAGGCCGGGCTGAAACCCATCGACTGGGTTGTTGTCCGAAACCGCGTCGGTACGCAGCGTATGGTTAACAAGGAAAAGATGCAGCGCGCGATCGAGATGCTGTCGCAACGCATCGGCTTCCGCGTCGCCTCGGGCTTCTCCGAACGTGTTATCTTCCGCGAATTGTTTCCGCGCGGCCTGACCCTGCTGGACCTCAAGGATATCGGCGTCAAGCAACTCAACATCTCAAACATCGCAGCGCGTCAAGAGTTGCGCGACATGATGAAAGAACTGAACCTGCCGGGCGTCGAGATCGACTTTTAAAGGCCGTCAAACCCAACGCAACCACTCATTTCATAGTATCAGCAAACCGATCAGAGGCAGAGCGAACAGGCTGAGCACAAAGGTTGCGATCAGCAAGGCTGAGGCAATGGCCGAGTCGCACCCGTACCGAGCCGCAATCACCGCCGCCAGCGCACCGGACGGCATCGCGGCCTCGACCACCAGAATGTCGTGCTGGAAATCCGACAGCCCCAGCGCATAAGCAAAGCTTCCCGCGACCATTGGCTCAAGGACCAGCTTGAGCACACAGACAAGCACAACCAGACCAGCCAACTGGCCAAACGCGATAGGTCTCAACATCAGACCGATGGTAAAGGCTACAAGGAAAGTCAGTGAGGCGCTGGCGATCCCGAGGAAGTCTTCCAGCAGTTCGACAATCCTGTTGCCCTCTGGCAGACCAATGGCCGAAGCAAGCACCCCCAGCACAAAGGCTAAAAAAATAGGGGACCTCAGGAAGGTAAGGAACGCCTCGCCGACCGTGGGGCCCTCGCCATCGTTCTCGCCGAAATAGCTGGCGATAGCGACACCGACGGTGAACAGGGGCAGCACGACTCCGATCTCACCCATCACGACAAGCTGGCTCATGATCTCGGTGTTGTCGCCATAGATGTTCTGAAGCAGCGAATAGCCCAGCGTCGAGGTGCTGCCGACCCCCGAAACCAAGATCACCGATCCCAGCACCGGTCGGTCCAACCGCATCAAACGCCCGGCCAGCCAGGCTGCGATCATGACTACGGCAATGGCTAGAAACAGAACTAATGCCAGTTCGAAATTCTGAACGCGAAAGGGTTCACTGCTGAGGTTGGCAAAGATCAGCGCCGGTAGAGCGAAATCCGTCACCAAGCGTGCGAATACCCCTTGCTCCCGATCCTGAATGACATTTCTGCGCCGGAACCAAACCGCCGATCCGACCAGAGCCAGCATCACCACGAAGGAGTCGAAAAGAGTATCGAACTGCACGGCCTGCTCGACTCCTTACATGTGTACCCAGTTAATCATGACGGTCTTCGAACGCAGATAGGGATCATACAACAGATACCTGATCCGTCAAAATCGCTCAGAAACAGACAGTTGCCTGAGATTCAGAACAACCGGGGTAGCGAGGCCAACACGCGACCGATGCCGTCAACTGGTATCAATTACAAAGGCCCCCTAATGCGGGGCCTTGTAGATCGTAAACAACTCCTTCGGCTCGGACACACCGCGCAGCATGTAGCGCCCAACCGATATCAGATCCTGACCGCAGGGCTGCGCAGCACGCGCCACGTCATCCGAGATGAGGATCTTCTGCCCCAGCGACCGATGCATTCCGGCAATCCGGGCTGTCTGATTCACCGCCGGACCAATTACGGTGAAATCCAGCCGGGTCTCGGATCCAATATTTCCATACAGAATCTCTCCTGCGTGCAGAGCCAGAGTGAAGTTAGCTATCGGCAGGCCCTCAGCTACACGGTGGGCGTTCAAGTCCTCAATCCGCTGCTGCAGCATCGGAACGGCTTTCAGCGCCGCGCGGGCGTCTTCGTCGATCTCGCCCACATCGAACATCGCCATCAACCCATCCCCCATAAATTTCAGGATGTTGCCGCGGTTTTCGTGCACAACACCGACGGCCACGGCCAGATAGTCGTTCAGCATGTCGATGATTTCATTGCCAGGCAGCTCTTCAGACAGGCTGGTGAAGCCTTCCAGATCAAAGTTCCAGATCACCGCGTCGATCTGCTGCAGCGATCCGCGACGGATTTCCCCCGACAACACGCGCCGCCCAGCATCGCGGCCCAGATAGACGCGCATCAGGTCCTTAGAGATCCGGGCACTCGCCGCAGACTTCAGGGCTAAACCCAGATGTGGCAGCGCGGTATTGATCAAATCTAGATCCCCATCCAGAAACCCTTTGGGCGCGTTCGAGGTCCAGGACATCAACACCCCGCCCACCGCCTTTTCAGCGTCTCTCGGTGCGTTGTGGGTTGGAACATCAAAGTTGACTCCGGTGGCGTAGTAGTCCGTCGCACCGATCTGGCGCAGGTCGTTCAGCAGGGGGAAACGACTGGCCTCATTCTGATCGACCAGGCGTTCGCGGATTTCATCCACCTCATTGTTGAGGATCGCGTAGAGAGGACTTTGCTGCCACTGTTCGCTAGGCTCTTCTGAATACTCAAAAGTCTCGGATTCACCACCCTGCCCCTGATACCAGCTAAATCCGGTGCCGCCATAAACGGGGTGCAGCGTTGATTGTGCCGCGTGAAAGCGCATCAGTGGAACACCCAACTCCAGCAGCTTGTTGCAGTAGCCATCCAGCAAATCCTCTTTCGTAGCGCCTTCTAGGCCACGTGTGACAAGCCAGTTTATAAGATCAGTTGATTTAGCCGTTTCGGCAGTCGGGGTCGTCATTTTGTTATTATTCCAGTGTCCGCTCTGGATGTAATCTGGGGGCCGAGGGGCGAAATTACCACTATTCAGACCATATGCGCCAGTCGCCGTAACATTTTTCGCAACACGGCAGCCTCTTCGGTGCTGAACTGGGCGACCAGTTTTGAGTCATACTGCCCGGCAATGTGCCTCAGCTCGCGGTAGACGGCTTGCCCCTGTGCGGTCAGTGTCAGATTCTCAACCCTACGATCCGTTTCATTGCGAGTGCGCACGAGATACCGGCGGGTTTCTAACTTGTGCACCGCCCGGCTGACTTTGGTTTTGTGCAACCGGGCACGTTCTCCGATCTCTTTTGCGGTCATCTCGCCGTAACTGCCCAGATGGAACAATACACGCCACTCGGTGCGCAGCATTCCATAGCGATCCTTGTAAATCTGTTGAAACTCAAGCGAACTTTCCTCAGCCGCGCGATTCAGCAGATAGGGCAGAAAATCTTGCACATTAAAGTCATCTTTTTTTGGGGAATCGTCCTGTGTCATGCTTGTTAGTTACAAAATCAACTATTATCCGGCAACCAGCAACGGAGGGAAACGCGATGAATCGTCCGACGGATACGCACAGTCTGACACAGGCCAGCACGCCTGTTGGCACCCATTCGGGCTATATGCCCGGATTTGGAAACGACTTTGAAACCGAAGCGCTGCCCGACGCGCTGCCGCAGGGGATGAACAGTCCTCAACGGTGCAATTACGGCCTGTATGGCGAGCAACTCAGCGGCACAGCCTTTACCGCGAACCCGCCGGAACGGACGTGGTGTTATCGCATCCGCCCTTCGGTAAAACATTCACATCGTTATGAAAAAATTGACCTGCCCTATTGGAAGTCTGCACCATGCATTGATCCGGACGTGATCAGCCTGGGCCAGTATCGCTGGGATGCGGTGCCGCATTCAGATGATGGCCTGACCTGGCTGACCGGCATGCGGACGATGACCACGGCGGGTGACGTGAACACGCAGGTGGGCATGGCCAGCCATATCTATCTGGTTACTGAATCCATGGTGGATGATTACTTCTTCTCAGCCGATTCTGAGTTGTTGGTGGTGCCGCAGGAAGGCCGTCTGCGCTTTGCGACTGAACTGGGGATCATTGATTTGGAACCCAAAGAGATAGCCATCATCCCGCGCGGTCTGGTGTACCGTGTCGAAGTTCTGGAAGGCCCCGCACGTGGATTCGTCTGCGAGAACTACGGTCAGAAATTCGAACTACCCGGCCGAGGACCGATTGGCGCAAACTGCATGGCCAATCCGCGTGACTTCAAGGCTCCGGTGGCCGCGTTTGAGGACCGCGAAGTCCCGTCGACCGTCACCGTCAAATGGTGCGGGCAGTTTCACTCCACAAAGATTGGTCAAAGCCCACTGGACGTCGTGGCGTGGCACGGGAACTATACGCCCTATAAATACGACCTGCGCACTTATTGCCCAGTCGGCGCGATCCTGTTCGACCACCCCGACCCCTCTATCTTTACCGTCCTGACCGCGCCATCCGGCGACCCAGGCACGGCCAATATCGACTTTGTCCTGTTTCGCGAGCGCTGGATGGTGATGGAGGATACCTTCCGCCCGCCCTGGTATCACAAGAACATCATGTCCGAGCTGATGGGCAACATCTACGGCCAGTACGACGCCAAACCGCAGGGCTTCGTTCCCGGCGGCATGAGCCTGCATAACATGATGCTGCCCCACGGTCCGGACCGCGAGGCCTTCGACAAAGCCTCGAATGCCAATCTTGGCCCAGACAAGCTGGACAACACCATGTCCTTCATGTTCGAAACCCGCTTTCCGCAGCATCTGACGTCTTTTGCGGCCAATGAGGCCCCCTTGCAGGACGATTACATTGACTGCTGGACCTCGCTTGAGAAAAAGTTTGACGGAACGCCCGGCAAAAAATGAGGTCGCAATGAGCTTTGACATCTGGCTTACTTATGTCGCCACGGTCCTGCTATTGATGAGCACGCCTGGCCCCAGCCAATTGCTGATGCTGTCCAACTCGGCAACGAACGGCTTGAAACGCGGGCTGTTCACTGCAGCCGGGGATTTGACCGCGAACCTGTTGCAGATGCTGGCCGCCGGTCTCGGTCTGGCGGCAATCATCGCGGCCTCGGGCACGGCGTTGGCTGTGATCAAGTGGCTGGGCGTGGCATATCTGCTGTTTCTTGGTGTGAAAATGATCACAAAGGCCGAACGTAAGACAACAGAAGCCGCACCCCGCGCCAGCCGCAAGGCACTCTGGATGCAGGGATTTATCACCTTAGCCGCAAACCCCAAGGCAGTGGTGTTCTTTGCCGCCCTCTTCCCGCTGTTCATTGACGGAGCGCTGCCGTTCTGGCCGCAATTCGCAATTCTCTCGGCCACCTACCTGACCCTCGACGGTTTGTTCCTGACAGCCTATGGCGGCAGCGCCAGTTGGTTGGCGACGCGCCTCAAAGGTACGGCGCGGTTGTGGTTGGATCGCGCTGGCGGTGGTTTCATGATTTTGGCCGCGCTGCTATTGGGTCTGAAATCCCTGCGCGACGCACAATAGATCAGATACACAAGGATCACAGATGCCGTTGATGAAATCCTGGGTGGCTTCGGCCAATGACGCCACCCACCCGTTTCCGCTGAACAATCTGCCTTATGGCGTGTTTTCAACCGAAGGCAGCCACCCGCGCTGCGGCGTGGCGATCGGCGATATGATCTTGGATGTCACCGCCGCCGAGGCCAAGGGCCTCATCGACCTGATTGAAGAGCCGCTATTTGACCTGCCCTTCTGGAACCCGCTGATGGAGCAGGGCCCCGCTGTTTGGGCTGCGTTGCGGAACCGGTTGACAGGTTTGCTGGCCGCCGGGTCCGAGGAGCAAGAAAAGATCGAACCCCTGCTTGTCGCGCAGGCAGAGGCTGAAATGCACATGCCGTTTGCCGTCAGCGAATACACCGATTTCTATGCCGGCCGTCATCACGCCCAGAATGTCGGCACCATGTTTCGCGGTCCGGAAAACGCACTGCCGCCGAACTGGCTGCATATACCAATCGGTTACAACGGTCGCGCCTCCTCAGTTGTCGTCTCGGGTACGGAAATTCGCCGCCCCTGGGGTCAGCTGAAAGGACCAAACGATTCCCTGCCTCGCTTCGCCCCGTCGCAACGGTTCGATATCGAGCTTGAGATGGGCGCGATCGTTGGCACACCTTCAGACGGGCCAGTCTCGGTACAAGAGGCGGACGACATGATCTTTGGTTATGTCCTGCTAAACGACTGGTCGGCGCGCGACATTCAAGCTTGGGAATACCAACCCCTCGGACCGTTTCAGGCCAAGGCCACGGCCACCTCGATCAGCCCGTGGATTGTCCCCAAGGTAGCGCTGGAGCCGTTCCGCTGTGACACTCCCGAACGTGATGTCGAACTTCTGGAACACCTCAAGGACGTTGGTCCGATGCTTTATGACATTGATCTGCAGGTCACGATGGCGCCCGAAGGCAAGGCCGCCACCACCATCGCCCGGACGAACTACAACCAGATGTACTTCTCGGCGGCGCAACAACTGGCACATCACACGACCTCTGGCTGCCCGATGAATACCGGCGACTTGCTGGGCTCTGGCACTATCTCTGGCCCCACAAAACCTGAACGTGGATCGCTGCTGGAACTGAGTTGGGGCGGAAAGGAACCGCTGACACTGGACAGCGGTGAAACGCGCAGTTTTATCGAAGATGGCGACACACTGACTCTGACCGGTTCGGCCAAAGGTAAGGGCTACATCATCGGGTTCGGCGACTGCTCAGGTGCCGTTCTGCCCGCCCTCCCAAATCCCTACAAACGGTAAGGAGGAACGCATGACCAAGGCTTTTGCTTCTCAATCGAGCCGGTTAAAAAAGACGGTCTCATCCGCGGAGATTGTCGAAAGACTTTAGGCCTATACGGCTCAGCACGACCCGAGGTTCGCCGACTACACAATCTTTAGATGTGGGCGGAACTGCAAGGTAAGGGACATTCCGTCGCATTTGATCCAGATCGTTTTACGGCGGTTTGTTCAGTGAAACCATTGCCTCAAACCTTCGGCCAGACGTGCCCGGAGAATGAAATCTTGCGTTTCATCAGCGCCAGAACATCGGGGGAGAGCCCATGAACAAGATTTTCGAAGTACCGCTCTATGCGTATCAGCGCAGCCCGGATCAGGATGCGGCCAGCCCCGCTCGACACCAGGCTATCGTGATCGGCGCGGGTCCCATCGGGCTGGCTGCAGCGATTGATCTTGCACAGCAAGGGGTCGAGGTCGTGGTGCTGGACGACAATGACAAGGTCAGCTTCGGAAGCCGGGCTATCTGCTTTTCGCAGCGCACACTTGATATTGCCGACCGTCTTGGTGCAGGTCGTTCAATGGTGGAAAAAGGCGTGCAATGGGACACAGGCAAGGTCTTTTTCGACAACCGGCAGGTCTATGAATTCAACCTGCAGCCCGACACGGGCTATGCAAACCCCGCCTTTATCAACCTGCAGCAATACTACTTTGAAAACGCTCTGGTCGACCGCGTCCGGGAATTGCAGGCCGAAGGAGCGCCCATCGAAATCCGCGGTCGCAACAAGGTCGAGGCCATCGGCACCCATGACACCCATGTCACGCTGGAGGTCGAAACCCCCGAAGGCCCTTACAATGTCGAGACCGAGTGGCTGATCGCCTGCGACGGGGCCGGTTCTCCTACCCGACGGATGCTGGGGCTGGAATTTGAAGGCCGCGTATTCGAGGATAACTTCCTGATAGCGGATGTGGTGATGGAGGCCGACTTCCCCTCGGAACGCTGGTTCTGGTTTGATCCCCCCTTCAATCGCGGACAATCGGCGCTGTTGCATAAGCAACCCGACAATGTCTGGCGTATTGATCTGCAACTGGGCTGGGATATCGACAAAGAGCGCGAGCAGCGCCCAGAAAATGTCATCCCACGCCTCAAGGCGATGCTGGGTGAGGATGTGGCATTCGATCTGGAGTGGGTCTCGATCTATACCTTCCAGTGCCGCCGTATGGAGCGGTTCCGCTATGGCCGAGTGCTGTTTGCCGGTGATAGTGCGCATCAGGTCAGCCCGTTCGGGGCGCGAGGTGCCAACTCGGGCATGCAGGACGCCGACAACCTGTGCTGGAAGCTGAAACTGGTGATCGACGGCAAGGCGCCCGAACTTCTGTTGGACAGCTATAGCCGTGAGAGGACGCAGGCAGCGGATGAGAATATCATCAACTCCAGCCGCTCAACCGATTTCATCACGCCGAAATCCGAGATGTCGCGCCTGCTGCGGGACGCGGTTCTGGACTTGAGCGAAGAGCATGAATTCGCTCGTCCTCTGGTCAATTCCGGGCGTCTGAGCACGCCTTGCACCTATGAAGGATCTTCTCTGAGCTCGGCAGATGCACTGGACGGTCCGGGCATCACGCGCCCTGGAGCGGCCTGCCCAGATGCGCCACTGGGCGATGAGTTCCTGCTTCCGAAACTTGCGGGCAAGTTCACCCTGCTGACCATAGACGCCGACGCCCCCGAGCGCATCGAAGAAGACGGGGTCGAAGCCACACGACTGGCGCTGTCGGTCAAGGATGACCTGACACTGGAACTCAAGCGGCGATATCTGGGAGATGCGACCAGCGCGGTCTATCTAATTCGCCCCGATCAGCACGTCGCCGCGCGGCGCGACTCGTTCGAAGAAAACGCATTCCGGCAGGCGATCCGCCGGGCCACAGGTAAGGAGTAAGCAAAATGGCTGATCTGATCCTCACCCCGAATCTAGACAATGCCGATGATTTCTATGCCGGTCTGCTTGCCGCCCATGAAGGGTTAAGTAAAACTGACAGCGATGCGTTAAACGCGCGGCTGATTCTAGTACTTGCCAACCATATCGGAGATGCTGACGTACTGACGCAGGCCGTGAAGACGGCAGCCAAAAAACCAGGCTGAACATGGTTCTGAGCCCGTGCACAGAGTTTGTGTATGGGCGCAGGTGGGAATGACTGTCGGTTCGACTTAGGTTGTCCACATTTGAGGAATGAGGTCGCCATGCCAGAAATCGTCGGTTATCACGCCCATGTCTATTACGACGCAGACACCCAAGACACAGCGCGGCAGGTTTGCGAAGAAGCCGCGCGCCTGTTCCCTGTTGAGATGGGCCGCATGCACACCCGCCCCGTTGGCCCGCACTCCCGCTGGAGCTGCCAGCTGGGTTTTGCAGCCGACGCCTTCGATCAGGTTATCCCATGGCTGATGCTGAACCGGCAGGGGCTGACAATCTTTACTCACCCAGAAACCGGCCAGCACCTGGAGGATCACCGGGACCGCGCCGTCTGGATGGGCGAGATGCTGGGCCTAAACCTGGCTATGTTCGAAAAGGCGGGCGCTTAAGTCAACGCCCGAGCCTGCTCCCGAAGCACAAACTTCTGAACCTTACCGGTTGAAGTCTTGGGCAGAGTTCCGAATACAACCGTTTTTGGCGCCTTGAAATGCGCCATGTTATCACGGCAGAAGGCGATCAAGTCCGCCTCTGTCGCGGTGGCATCGGGCTTCAGTTCAACGAAAGCACAGGGCGTTTCACCCCATTTTTCATCCGGTCGCGCCACCACTGCTGCCTCCATCACGGCAGGGTGTTTGTACAGGATACCTTCGACCTCAACCGACGAGATATTTTCACCACCCGAGATGATGATGTCCTTGGACCGATCCTTGAGCGCGATATAGCCATCGGGATACATCACCCCCAGATCGCCCGAGGCAAACCAACCACCGGCAAAGGCCTTGTCCGTCGCGTCCGGGTTCTTGAGGTAACCTTTCATCACCACGTTGCCTTGCATGAATATCTCGCCCATGGTTTCGCCGTCTGCAGGGACAGGGTCCAACGTTTCAGGGTCGGCCACCATCAGACCGGACAGGGCCGAATAGCGCACCCCTTGGCGGACCTTCAGTGCGGCGCGTTCCTGCGCGCCTTTGGCATTCCATTCATCTTTCCAAGCGCAAACCACCGACGGGCCATAGGTCTCGGTCAGGCCATAGACATGAGTCACCTCGACACCCATCGCCTCCATCGCCTCAATCACTGCGGCGGGCGGCGGGGCACCGGCGGTCATCACCTTGATCTGATGGTTGAAATCCTTCAGCTCGTCAGGCGCGTGGGCCAGCATGTTCAGAACGATTGGCGCGCCGCAGAAATGAGTGACCTTTTCATCCCGGAAGGCGGCATAGATCGGCTCGGCCCGCACCGCACGCAAGCAGACCGAGACACCCGCATTTGCCGCCATCGCCCAGGGAAAACACCAACCGTTGCAATGGAACATCGGCAACGTCCACAGATAGACCGCGTGTTTGGGCATGTCCCAATCCAGCAGGTCTGATTGCGCGTTCAGCGCCGCCCCGCGATGGTGATAGACCACCCCCTTCGGGTTGCCCGTGGTGCCGGAGGTATAGTTCAGAGTGATCGCGTCCCATTCGTCGTGAGGTAAGGACCAGTCGAACTCCGGGTCGTCCTCGGCCAGCAACGCGTCATAGGTCAGGCTGCCCAGCTTTTCTCCGCCGTGGTAGCTGGCGTCTTCGATGTCAATCACCAGAAGGTCATGGTCGACCTCTTTCAGTGCCTCTTTCACCACGCCCGTGAATTCGGGGTCGACTAGCAGCACCTTGGCTTCCGCATGGTTCAGGATGAAAGCGATGATCGGTGCGTCCAGCCGCGTGTTGATCGCGTTCAGAACGGCCCCGGCCATTGGTACACCAAAATGCGCCTCATACATCTCGGGGATATTGGCTGCGATAATTGAAACTGTATCTCCCTTCCCGATCCCTCGCGCAGTCAGAGCTCCTGCCAGACGGCGACAGCGTGCATAGGTCTCCGCCCAACTATACCGACGCTCCCCATACACAACCGAAGGGTAATCGGGATAAACCTGCGCTGTACGTTCGATAAAGCTCAGCGGGGACAAGGGCGTGAAATTTGCCCGGCATTTGTCCAGATGATGCTCGTAAATCTGTGTGGCTCCCATCCGCTAATCCTCCCAAACCGCGTTCAGCGCGAATTGAGCACAAAGATTGGCGCGTGACAAACCCGTAGTTATACGGCGCAGGTCTGGACTGGTAATACGGGATGATGCAATCTGGCCCTATCTCCGGCAGGCCATTCGCGGTGATCTGAGCCATCGAAAACATCTGTCGGATCGGGGCAGTTCCCGCATTCCGCGCACCGCATCTTACTGAAAGGACATGTCATGGACGGCACGTTCAACGAAAACGATCTTTCCCGCGTAGTCGAGGCCGACCGCGCCCATATCTGGCACCACCTGATCCAGCATAAACCCTTTGAAACCAATGACCCTCGCATCATTGTCGAAGGCAAAGGCATGCGCGTTTGGGACCAGAACGGCAAAGAACATCTGGACGCCGTGTCCGGTGGTGTCTGGACCGTCAACGTCGGCTATGGCCGCGAATCGATCTGTAAGGCGGTTTATGATCAGCTGATGAAGCTGTGCTATTTCGCCAATACCGCAGGTTCGATTCCCGGTTCGGTTTTTGCCGAGATGCTGATCGACAAGATGCCGGGCATGAGCCGCGTCTACTACACCAACTCGGGCTCTGAGGCGAACGAGAAGGCCTTCAAGATGGTTCGCCAGATAGCGCACAAGCGCTATGGCGGTAAAAAGACCAAGATTCTATATCGTGACCGCGACTATCACGGCTCGACGCTGGCAACCATGTCGGCTGGCGGTCAGGACGAGCGCACCGCGCAATACGGCCCCTTCGCGCCCGATTTCGTGCGCGTGCCCCACTGCATGGAATACCGCAAGCACGAACTGGACGGCGCGCCTGAAGAGAACTTTGGCGTCTGGGCCGCGGATCAGATCGAAGAAGTCATCCTGCGCGAAGGTCCCGACACCGTGGGCGCGCTGTGCCTTGAGCCGGTAACCGCAGGCGGTGGCGTGATCGAAGCACCCGAGGGCTATTGGCAGCGTGTGCAGGAAATCTGCAAGAAATACGATGTGCTGCTGCACATCGACGAAGTGGTCTGCGGCGTTGGCCGGACCGGTACCTGGTTCGGTTATCAGCAATACGGCATCAAGCCTGACTTCGTGACAATGGCCAAAGGCGTTGCCTCGGGCTATGCGGCGATTGCCTGCATGGTCACCACCGAGGAAGTCTTTGACATGTTCAAGGACGACGCAGCTGATCCAATGAGCTATTTCCGCGATATCTCGACCTTTGGCGGCTGCACTGCGGGTCCGGCGGCTGCGGTTGAAAACATGCGCATCATTCAGGACGAGAACCTGCTGCAGAACTGCACCGACATGGGCGATCGTATGTTCGACAACCTTCAGGCGCTGATGGAAAAGCACAAGGTCATCGGCGACGTGCGCGGCAAGGGCCTGTTCCTGGGCGCTGAGCTGGTTGCAGACCGGTCCACCAAAGAGCCGATGGACGAGAAAAAGGTCCAGGCGGTCGTCGCTGACTGTATGGCGCAGGGCGTGATCATCGGTGCCACCAACCGCTCAATCCCCAGCCGCAACAACACGCTGTGCTTCTCGCCCGCCTTGATCGCAACGGCGGATGACATCGACCAGATCACCGACGCAGTCGATGGTGCACTGGGCCGCGTGTTCGGCTAACGCACTGCATGAAATCTGTGAAAACCGGCGCCTATCGCGCCGGTTTTTTGTTTTAGAGTGATAGCTTGCCAATTTCCTGATCTCAGGTAGCCTGATTTCATCCTATGCAGGAGATTGATTAATGTTACTCAACTTTATCCGCAGCTTGGCTGCAGCCCTTATACTGGCCACCGCTGCCCCAGCCACAGCTGAAACCGGCAGCGGCTTCCCTCAGATCGTTGGAACGTGGCACGGTACCTATCTAGTGGGTTTTGCCAAGTCGAACCCGAACCACGAAAAAGGTCTGCTGAAGACCGAAATGGAGCTGGAGATCACCAAACTCGACGGCAACCTAATCACCGCCACCAACCGCTGGCGGCGGATCGGAGACACCGATTGGATCGTCGAAGAGGCGATGGGCACCTTCTCCTTAGACGACCCCACCCGCTTTGTTCTGGCCGAGGCCGGGATTTCAGGTGAGGACGTTTCGGCCGGGATTTTCAACGGTGTCTATCTGGATGACGTGATCATGGTCACCTATGCCGGGCCGGGTACCGGGGTGGCGTTTGCTGCGCAATTGGTGAAAAAGAAGGATGAACAGTAAGCCAACACCCACGTCAAAGGCCGGAACCTCGATCTATTCAGTAGAATGGCGGCCAGCGCTTCTGATAACGTACCTACTGACTGATCGGCATGGCTACATCGTCGCTGCCTAACTGAATGGCATTCAACGCTTCGTGGTAGGCAGGCTGGTCGCGGATCACTTCCATGTAAGCATTACCCAATACTTGCCCTGAAACGACGTCCATTGGATAGTGCACGCCACCGATAACTCGGCCGTAACCAATTTCTCTCCCAAGGTCTTCAAGTGCATCGGAATGTTCTGGGAAAACGTCCGAAAGAACCGATGTATATACTATTGCACGGATCGTATGTCCGCTCGGATAGGAGGTTACAGGGAACGCAGTCGCAACGGGCTCAACGGTATCATTGATCACAAAAGGGCGTGGAATATCGTATTTCGCCTTAACGAAATTATAGTCGTCACGCACTTCGTCAATAATCTGATCCAGCGTTTCACTCAAAACCTGCGTGTCGACATTCAACAACCCAGTAGCGACGATAGGTGCAAAGCGTTCCAGATCGACGGACTTTTGGACAAAGTCCACCTGTTCAGGAGTTCGGCTTTCCTGCAACCACATGACTGTGAACATTTCTTTGTCGAACTCCGCCGTGCCGGGTTCGGCAGGAGGACCAATCAGTGCGACACTGTCGAGACTGTTCGCCGGATAGAACTGGGCTGATATGGCAGGCCCCGCAAGGGCCACGAGGGCAACAACGGCAACAGTACCCTTAAACATAACGGTTTCCTTTTCGGACTACACAACGGGCGTTGTCAGAGAATTTCAGGCTTCGGCGATCATGTTGCCCCAACTGGAAAAGCTACCATCTGTTTCACAGATGATAGTTTCCATGCCGGTCAAAGCATCGGTTCCGAAGTAACAATCCGCCAAGGCTGGACCACTTAAAAAAGCCAAATTCAGGGCCACCAAACCCAAGGCAGCATGTTTCATGGTACTCACTCCTGTTAGGTGAGCGTCATGTGTTGATCGTTCCTAGGAGCGCATATTGCGTTTGGATTAAGTTTGCTTAATGCGTCGTTGATCTGTCCGACCATGTCGCCGGTCCGCGAAAGCACCTGAGCGGCTTGTAAAGGTAACTTATCGCTACATCTGCCACTCAATTGCCCAAACAGAAAAGGCCGCTCCCATCGGGAACGGCCTTTCATTCACTGTCTCTCGAAAGAGGATCAGGCAGCCAGAGCGGCCTGAGCTTTGGCGACGATCGCGCCGAACGCTTCCGGTTCGTGCACGGCCAGGTCGGCCAGAACTTTGCGGTCCACTTCGATACCGGCCAGGTTCAGGCCGTTGATGAAGCGGGAATAGGTCAGTGCTTCGTCATGCGAACGGACAGCAGCGTTGATACGCTGGATCCACAGCGCGCGGAAGTTGCGCTTGCGGTTTTTACGGTCGCGGGTTGCGTACTGGTTGGCCTTGTCGACGGCCTGACGGGCAACCTTGAAGGTGCTCTTGCGGCGGCCATAGTAACCTTTGGCGGCCTTGATGACCTTCTTGTGACGGGCGTGAGTTACGGTTCCACCTTTAACGCGGGACATCTCTTAATCTCCTCTTAGCGGTCGTAGGGCATGTAGCCCTTGACGATCTTGGCGTCGGGGGCGGACAGGGTGGTGTTGCCACGGGCGTCGCGGATGAACTTTTTGGTCCGCTTGATCATGCCGTGCCGTTTGCCGGCCTGGCCAGCAAGGACCTTACCGGTCGCAGTCACCTTAAAGCGCTTCTTGGCGCTCGACTTGGTCTTCATCTTAGGCATTTCCGTCTCCTTTCAGGGTTCGGTACTAAACGCGACTCGGCATGCCATCTCGGCCGGTCACGCGATCAGAAGCGCCGTTTACGCAAGTTCCGTCATACTGGCAAGGGGGTTTTGACCAGAATCTGCGCTTTTCGCAGAGCGGTCAGGCACCGGGGCGACACACGCCGCCCCGGTGGTATGGCTTAGTGGCCGAACTTGCGGATCTCGCCGCTCTTCAGCCGTGCTGAGTAGCTGGCCAGTTCCTCGCGCACCACTTTCATCAGGAAGTAAAGCGCAAAGACGTTCACAACCGCCATCGCAAAGATCGCCGCATCCGAGAAGTCGATGACCGGGCCAAGGTTGGCCGCCGCACCGATCACCACGAAGATGCAGAAGATGATCTTGAATACCAGCTCTTTGGTGTGGCCTTCGCCAAACAGGTAAGTCCAGGCTTTGAGGCCATAGTAGGACCAGCTGATCATGGTCGAGAAGGCAAACAGCACCACCGCGACCGCCAGCACATAGGGGAACCATCCAAAGGCGCTGCCAAAGGCGGCCGAAGTCAGGCTGACACCCGAGTTGCCATCAACAGTTGCGATACCCGAACCGTCTTCGGTCAGCATATACAGGCCAGTTTGCGGATCGATGATCAGCTGCTGGGTGATAATGATCACCAGCGCGGTCATGGTACAGATCACGACGGTATCGATGAACGGCTCAAGCAGCGACACGAACCCTTCCGTGATCGGCTCGCTGGTCCGCACGGCCGAGTGTGCAATCGCAGCAGAACCAACGCCCGCTTCGTTCGAGAACGCCGCACGGCGGAAGCCTTGGATCAGAGCGCCAACCATGCCGCCGGCCACGCCAAGGCCGGTAAAGGCACCTGCGAAGATCTGGCCAAAAGCCCAACCGATTTGGTCCGCGTGCATGATGATGATGACCAGAGCAGCCAGCACGTACATGATGCCCATGAACGGGACGACCTTCTCGGTTACGCGCGCGATGGACTTAAGGCCACCTACGATCACTGCGAACACGATACCGGCAAAAACCAGCCCCGTGATCCAGCCGGGATAGTCGCCGGTGATACCCGCGATCTGTTGATGCGCCTGGTTGGCCTGGAACATGTTTCCGCCGCCCAGCGCGCCGAGGATACAGAAGATTGAGAACAGAACGGCCAGAATCTTGCCGCCCGGCAGGCCCAGCTCGGCGAACCCCTTGGACATGTAATACATAGGGCCGCCCGAGACGGTGCCATCGTCGTATTCGTTACGGTATTTCACGCCCAAAGTACATTCGGTGAATTTCGACGCCATGCCCAGAAGACCCGCCATGATCATCCAGAATGTCGCGCCTGGCCCGCCTATGCCAACGGCCACCGCCACACCGGCGATGTTACCCAGACCGACCGTGCCCGAAAGCGCGGTTGCCAGTGCCTGAAAGTGACTGACCTCACCCGCATCGTTGGGATCGGAATAGTCGCCTTTGACAAGACTGATGGAGTGCCCGAAAAAGCGGAATTGCACAAATGCGAAGTACAGCGAAAAGACCGTCGCCGCGATCACCAGCCATCCCACGATCCATGGGAATCCTGTGCCCGGAAACGGAGCGAAGATAAAGCTGACAAACGGCCCGGTGAAATCGGCAAAGGCCTGATTGATCTTGTCATCCAGGCCCGGCGCTTCCTGCGCCATTGCAGGAGCAGCGGTCAGGGCGGCAGCAATGGCCACCCCCAAGTGTTGAAGCTTGTTCATTCTTGTCACTCCCCTCAGTTCACTACTGTGACCGGCACATCGGCATGCATGACCAGATTCTGGGTCGAGCTGCCGAACAGGCGTTTTTTGAACCCGTCTGCCGAAGCGCGCCCGACGATGATCTGGGTGCCACCGTGTTCAACCGTGATCGCATTCAGCGTCTCTGCTACGTCGCCATGGCGTACTATGCCTTGCGCTGAGAAGCCGTCAGCCTTTAGAGCGTCCACCGCTGGCGTGATAATCCGTGTTGTGGCCAGTTTGACCTCTTCTTCGCGCCGCTTGTGCCGCAGGGCGTTTTCTTCCGGTGTCTGGAAAGTAAATGGGGACCATTCGATCACATAAACCACAAGCAATTCGCATGAGCCGATACGTCCCGCCAAATCTTTGGCAAAGGCGATCGCACGTTCCCCGGTTTCTGTCCCGTCCAGTCCTATGACAATTTTCGTTGTCATGACGCTCCTCCGTTATCGTTGATTGTACCGGAGCCCGTGCCCCCGGCGGGGCAGCCGGAACCTGGAACTTAATTGAGTAGACTGCCCTGCGGACAAGTATCCGGGAAAAACACCGAAAAACAGAGGGGAAATTGCCGGATTCAACCCTGAGTCCGGCTTTTTATTGATTTGATTGATCTTTTTTTGCCTAAATAATAGGCAAACCTTACATTACAGCGTTCCTCAAGGACGGAAAACCGCCCCAATCAACCTGGATCGGTATTGTAGATCAGACGCTCGTCACAGGGTGCGATGCGCAGAATATTCGTGGTTCCGGGCACATTGAACGGCACACCTGCGGTCACAACGATCTGGTCGCTTTCTGAGGCGAACCCACCAGCACGGGCGGCGCGGGCAGCGTTGACAACGGCACCTTTGAACCGCTCAAGTTCCGGCGTCATCACACAGTGGCACCCCCAGGTGAGGCACAGGCGACGGGCCGTACCCGTGGCTGGCGTCATGGCGATGATCGGCACGCCGGGGCGTTCGCGGGCAGTCAGAAGAGCCGTGGTACCGCTTTGGGTAAAACAGCAAATAGCTTTGATATCGGTCTTTTCCGCAATCTCGCGCGCGGCGGCGACGATACCGTCAGCGATCGTTGTCCCCTTCGCGGTACGCGATGCGGTGATAATCTGCGTATAGGTCGGGTCGGCTTCGACCTCGATGGCGACCTTGTTCATGGTTTGCACGGCCTCGACCGGATACGATCCTGCCGCCGATTCCGCGCTGAGCATGATTGCATCGGTGCCCTCATAGATCGCGGTAGCCACGTCCGAGACCTCGGCCCGTGTTGGCATCGGGCTTTCGATCATGCTTTCCAGCATCTGCGTAGCCACGATCACTGGTTTGGCAGCGCCACGGCATTTCCGCACCAAGCGTTTCTGGATTGGCGGCACAGCGGAAACCGGCAGTTCAACACCCAAGTCGCCACGCGCAACCATGATACCATCCGAGGCGTCGAGGATGTCGTCAAACGCCTCAACCGCGGCAGGTTTTTCGATCTTGGACAAGATCGAAGCGCGACCATCGGCCAGCGCACGGGCCTCAAACACGTCCTTGGCGCGCTGCACAAAGCTCAGCGCCAGCCAGTCGACGCCCAGCTGGCAGACAAACTCCAGATCATCCCGGTCCTTGGCGGACAACGCCGCCAGCGGCAGCACGACGTCAGGCACGTTGACGCCCTTGCGGTTCGAGATCGTACCGCCGACCTCAACCGTGCAATTGGCAAAGTCCTGACCACAGTCCTTTACGATCAGTCGGATTTTGCCATCGTTCACCAGCAGACGCGCGCCCGGCTCCAGAGCCGCGAAAATTTCGGGATGCGGCAGGCAGACCCGATTGATATCTCCCGCAGCGGGATCAAGGTCCAACCGAAAATTCGCGCCCTCTTCCAGTTCTTCCGCGTCATTGGCGAAGACACCCACGCGAAGTTTCGGCCCCTGAAGGTCAGCCAAGATCGCGATCGGGCTGTCCAAATCCTTTTCCACCTGTCGGATGATCCGGTGCCGCTCGCGAATTTCGTCATGGCTGCCATGACTCATATTCAGGCGAAACACATCTGCACCCGCCTCATGCAGGGCGCGGATCATGTCATAGTCATTGGACGCCGGCCCCAGCGTCGCCACGATTTTTACATTTCTCAGGCGTCGCATTGGTGTCGTTCTCCTCACGTCTTCCTTGGGATTCGCAAAAATGTTACCGCAAACATTGCTTCAGGCCGCTTATTGCGCAATTCCCTTTCCGAAGCAACTGCCCTACACCTGCGACAAACTAGATGACAGGCTTATGACGTATTCCCCGTTTTTTATCCATGGTGCTGATCGCCCCTCGCGCTGGTTGATCACATGCGACCACGCAACCAACACAGTGCCGCCCGAAATCAACGGCGGAGACCTCGGCCTGCCGCGCGAGGATATGGAACGTCACATCGCTTATGACGTGGGTGCCTATGAGGTGTCCAAGCATCTGGGTGAGATATTGAATGCCCCCGTCATCGCCGCCAATTTCTCTCGGCTCGTGATCGACCCAAACCGGGGCGAGGATGACCCGACCCTTCTCATGAAGCTTTATGACGGCTCGATCATTCCCGGCAACCGCCGCGCCGACGCAGCCGAGCGCAAGCGGCGTCTAAATATGTGCTACCGCCCTTACCACAAGGCGTTAGAGCAAATGGCAGGCCTGCCGCACGCGGTGATCGTCTCAATGCATTCTTTCACTCGCCAACTGCGTGGCCGCGAGCCGCGCCCATGGCATATCGGCGTGTTGCACACCCCGGATGAACGTTTCTCGCGCCCGTTGATAAACCGGCTTGAGGCCGAAACAGACCTTTGCGTCGGTGTAAATGAACCTTATACCGGTGTGCTGCCCGGTGACGCGATTGACCGCCACTGCACAACACATGGCCGCCCAAATGCCCTGATCGAGCTGCGTAATGACCTGATTGCAGACAATGCCGGCCAGCGTGAATGGGCCGAACGTCTGGCCGTGATCCTGCAGGACGCTTTGGGCGAAAGCGGTCTGTGACGTAGGGTCAAACAAGGTCGATTCAACGCCTTACGTTCTTGTGAGGGCATCCTTTGAACCCCATATTTTATGGGAAAGGAGACGACCATGACTCAGGAATTCCTGACGACCGTCTTCGGCTGGATGACGGTCCTTAACTTTGCCCTTTTGGCGTTATCTGCCCTGTTGATCGTAACCCTGCAGGACTGGGCTGCCGGGATACACGGCCGGATGTTCCAGATGGAACCGGGCGATGCAAAAAGGGCCTACTTCAGGTATCTAGCCAACTACAAGATCCTGACAATCGTTTTCTGCCTAATGCCGTGGCTGGCCTTAAAGCTGGCATAAAATCGATATCCCCCGCTGGGAAGGGCCTGTTGGCCCTTCCTGTTTATTGTAACAAAGCTTTCGGATTGTTAGGTCAGGCACAAGACGCATGACACTCATTGGGAGCCCGACAATGGACAAGCAAACCGAAATCGAACTTCAGGCCGCCGCGTTCCGTCGGCTGCAGAAACACCTGATGGAAGATCGCACCGACGTACAGAACATCGATATGATGAATCTAGCGGGGTTCTGCCGAAACTGCCTGTCGCGCTGGTATCAGGAAGCGGCCAATGAAAAAGGCATCGAGATGGGCAAGGACGAGGCCCGTCAGATTTTCTACGGCATGACCATGGATGAATGGAAAGCCAACTACCAAACCGAGGCCAGCCCCGAGAAGCAGGCCGCCTTCAAGGTCGCGTTCGAAGAGAATGTGGGGAAAAAGGGCTAACGCCCGGAACGAAAAAGGCCCGCCGATTTGGCGGGCCTTTTTGTTTAAATCGCGGCCTTACGGCTTTCGTCCAGATAGATCTCGCGCAAACGGTTGGCGATCGGACCCGGAGTGCCATCGCCCAGCGCTACGCCGTCGATTTCTACTACCGGCATGACAAATGCGCTTGCCGAGGTGGTGAACGCTTCATCAGCCTCTTTCGCCTCGTCGATCGTAAACAGGCGTTCTTCGATTTCCATCTGCGCCTCTGCCGCCATGCGCAGCACGGCCTTACGCGTGATGCCGTGCAAAATGTCATTGGACAACGGGCGGGTGACAATCTTGCCGTTCTTGACAAAATAGGCGTTGTTGCTGGTGCCCTCGGTGACATACCCATCTTCGACCAACCACGCATCATCGCAACCGGCTTTCTTTGCCATCATTTTACCCATCGACGGATACAGCAGCTGCACGGTTTTGATATCGCGGCGGCCCCAGCGGATGTCCTCAATCGAGATGATCTTGGCACCCTTTTTCGCAGCAGGACTGTCGGCCAAACCAGGCTTGTTCTGGGTGAACAGCACTAGGCTGGGTTTGGTATCCGCCGAAGGGAACACAAAGTCCCGGTCGCCGTCCGACCCGCGGCTCACTTGCAGATACACAAGGCCTTCTTCAATGCCGTTCAGCTCGACCAACTTGCGGTGAATTTCCAGCAGCTCTTCCTTGGTGCAGGGCTCAGCCATCTCCAGTTCATCCAGAGACCGCTTCAGACGCACAGCGTGCCCCTCGAAATCAATCAGCTTGCCGTCCAGAACACTGGTGACTTCATAGACGGCGTCAGCAAAAAGGAAACCACGGTCAAAGATGGACACCTTGGCCTCGGTCTCGGGCAGGTATTCGCCATTTACGTAAACGGTGCGGGTCATGTCTTGTCTCCTCAGCCCCAAAGCGCAGCCACAGGCGGATGCACTCCGGCGTCATCAAATATCAGCGGGTTGTCGCGGTCTTCTGCCAACAGGAGCGGGCCGTCAAGGTCTGTGACCATCGCACCCTGCGCCAGCAGTGTCGCAGGTGCCATGGCTAGAGAGCTGCCGACCATGCAGCCGACCATCACCTGATAGCCCTCGGCCAGGGCCTGTTCGCGCAGGGCCAGCGCCTCGGTCAAGCCGCCGGTCTTGTCGAGCTTAATGTTGACCACATCATACTTACCCTTCAGGCCGGGCAGGCTGGCCCGATCATGACAGGACTCGTCGGCACAAACTGGCACCGGGCGCTCCATTCCGATCAGCGCGTCGTCTTCACCGGCGGGCAGAGGCTGTTCTACCAGTGCTACACCCAGCCGCACCAGATGCGGCGCCAGATCGGCATACACTTCGGCCGACCATCCCTCATTGGCGTCAACGATAATCTTGGAATTGGGTGCACCTGCGCGGACGGCCTCGAGGCGGGGCATGTCATCCGGAGTGCCCAGTTTGATCTTCAACAGCGGCCGATGCGCGTTAGCCGCCGCCTGCGCCTGCATCTTCTCGGGCGTATCCAGCGACAGGGTATAGGCGGTGATCTCGGCCCCTGGAACTGGCAGCCCGGCCAAGTCCCATGCGCGTTTTCCGGCGCGCTTGGCCTCCAGATCCCACAGTGCGCAATCCACCGCGTTGCGGGCGGCACCTGCAGGCAGCAGATCCATCAGCTGAGCGCGATCGAACGCATCGGGCAGCCCGGCGATTTCAGCCTCAACAGACTCCAGCGTCTCATCGTAGCGTGCGTAGGGCACGCATTCACCCCAGCCCTGATGAACGCCATCAGATACGCGCACGGTCAGCACCTTGGCTTCGGTCCGCGATCCGCGCGAAATGGTAAAGACTTGCGCCAGCCGGAATACATCACGAGAGACTTCAATCTGCACGCGCCTGCTCCTTCATATTTTCCTAAGTAAGCCCGCCGGAGGTATCCCCGACGGGCCTTTTTGATCACATCGCGGCCAGTGCGTCGACCAGCTTACCCGCGCCAAAGCGATAGGGGTCGGTGGCGGGCAGTCCCATCTCGGCCTCGACCTGCTCGATATAGGCACGTGCGTCGTCTTCGCTCAGATGCTGTGTGTTGATCGAGATGCCGGCGACCTGGCAGTCGGGATTGGCAACTCGCGCCAATGGCAGTGCCGTGTCACGCAGCTGCGCGAGCGTCGGCACAGAGTACTCCGGCAGACCGCGCATATGCGTACGGGTCGGTTCGTGGCACAGGATCAGCGCGTCGGGCTGACCACCGTGGATCAGCGCCATGGTCACACCGGAATAGGAGACATGGAACAGCGATCCCTGCCCCTCAATATGGTCCCAATGGTCCGCATCGTTTTCGGGTGTCAGGTATTCAACCGAACCGGCCATGAAATCCGCAACCACTGCGTCCAGCGGAACGCCCTGACCGGTGATCAGGATGCCGGTCTGACCCGTAGCGCGGAAGGTCGATTTCATACCGCGCTTGCGCATTTCGGCATCCATCGACATTGCGGTGTACATTTTGCCTGCCGAGCAATCGGTTCCAACGGCCAAGCACCGTTTGCCAGTGCGTTTCTTACCGTTGGCAATCGGGTACCCAACGGTCGGCACGCGAACGTCATGCAAAGTACCACCGTGCGTCTGCGCCGCGGCGACCAGATCACCTTCGTCCCGCAGCAGGTTGTGCAGACCCGAGGCGAGGTCATATCCCATATCCAGCGCGGCAATTAGGACCTCTTTCCAGGCTTGGCTGATTACACCGCCACGGTTGGCCACACCAATGACCAGAGTCTTTGCTCCGGCCTCTTTGGCCTCGGCCAGGGTCATGTCAGTCAAGCCCAGGTCGGCCTTGCAGCCGTCCATCCGAAACTGGCCCACGGCATTTTCAGGACGCCAGTCCCGAATACCGATGGCCACTTTGGCCGCCAATTGGTCGGGCGCATCGCCCAAAAACAGCAGGTACGGTGTCTCGATCATTGCGGTTCCCTCCTTTGATTCCGGCGCAGCCTATGGGACCTGCCCAACGAGTGTTTCGCGTTTTCATCCGACTCAACCGGGTCGAACGGGAAATTTTCGCGTGAGTTCACTGCAGAGCACAAGAATCTTTCAAGTTTTCACAGTGATCAAACTTTAATCACGGATGAAGTGCTGTATCGCGACGAATGCTGCGAATGCATTGCCGCAGATGCACAAAGACGCTTGCGTATGTTCGCGCAATTTAATACCTCAATGAGTAGGAAAATTGTAATTTCATTTCTCTCACGAGGTCCAAATGAGCTTTCGCCTTCAACCTGCCGCACCTGCGCGCCCCAACCGTTGTCAGCTGTTCGGGCCGGGATCAAATACCAAACTGTTCCCGAAAATGGCCGCGTCTGCGGCGGATGTGATCAACCTCGACCTTGAGGACTCGGTTGCGCCTTCAGACAAGGATGCTGCCCGCGCCAACGTGATCGAGGCTCTGAACACCGTCGACTGGGGCAGCAAGTACATGTCCGTACGCATCAACGGCCTGGATACGCCTTATTGGTATCGTGACGTGGTCGATCTGTTGGAGCAGGCCGGGGACCGTCTGGATCAATTCATGATCCCCAAGGTCGGCTGTGCAGAGGATGTCTATGCCGTGGATGCGTTGGTGACCGCCATTGAGCGCGCCAAGGGACGCACCAAGCCGATTTCGTTCGAGGTCATCATCGAATCCGCTGCTGGCATTGCCCACGTCGAAGAAATCGCGGCGTCGTCCCCCCGGATGCAGGCGATGAGCCTGGGTGCTGCGGATTTCGCAGCGTCAATGGGGATGCAGACCACTGGCATCGGCGGCACGCAGGAAAACTACTACATGCTGCGCGAAGGTGAAAAGCACTGGTCTGATCCGTGGCACTGGGCGCAGGCCGCCATCGTCGCCGCCTGCCGCACCCATGGTGTGCTGCCGGTCGACGGGCCGTTCGGCGATTTCTCGGATGATGAGGGCTACATCGCGCAGGCCAAACGCTCAGCTACGCTTGGCATGGTCGGGAAATGGGCGATCCACCCGAAACAGATCGCCTTGGCCAATCAGGTGTTCACCCCGTCGGATGAAGCGGTGTCTGAGGCACGCGAGATTCTGGCTGCCATGGAGCAGGCGAAGGCCAATGGTGAAGGCGCAACTGTCTACAAAGGGCGCCTGGTCGACATCGCCTCTATCAAGCAGGCCGAAGTGATCGTGGCTCAAGCCGAGCTGATCGCCGCCAACGGCTGACTTTAGAGAAAAGGCGCCCTGCGGGGCGCCTTTTGTTACCGACCGAAGACGTTGTTGGGCGTCCAGGTAAACTTCTCGCCTTGCTTGCCCGATTTCATCATTAGGCAAGACGTTCCTAGCTTCTGGTAATAGAATATTTTCAGAGGATACCATCCTGCCTGTGGAACCTCGACTTCGGTTCGTTGATTGGCTTCACATCCTTGAACACCATTCACGTGGCCAATCTGTTGGCCACCAACCCAAGCTTCTATTCCGTCGTTCGACCATGTTTCGAGTTCGTAAGTTCCGGGTGAATCAAAACGCATATACCCCGTGACCTCGGCGGCGACATTGTAAGCGCCGTCGAACGTCATGACATCCTCACCCTTACTGGTGTCTCTATAATCCAACCCCCGCAACGGTTTTCCGGGCTGCGCTTGAGACAGCAGGCTTTTTGCCTGGTTCAGATCTCGGATTTTTTTGTGTTGATTGCCTGTACCAAAGTACTTCACATTCAACCCGGCCTGCGGGTTGGGTTGTGGGTTGGCGGGTTGCAGTTTCAATGGCGCGGATATGGCTGCCCCGGCAATCAACGCCAAAGCTGCGGCAAGCGCACCGGTCCAGATGAATGTCATGGTCATCTCCCTGAATTTGGCCCAGTTGAGGTTGATCCCCATTTGTTGGACCTTTGACATGACAGTAAGACCTGAGTTTTCGCCCGGCAAGACAGTTAAAAATCACTTTCCCGCCTTTCAGGCACGCGTATCCTTGGGAGAGCCCATCACCACATAAGACGTGATTGAGGTTACATGCGGCAGCGTTCCAAGCACGTCCGTGTGAAACGTTTTGTACGCAGGAAGGTCAGCGCACTCCACGCGCAATAGGTATTCGATCGTGCCCGTAATGTTGTGACATTCCACCACTTCCGGCGCACGCTGGAGGGCGCGCTCGAAGCCTTCCTGCGCAGCCTTAGTGTGCTCCCCAAGGCCGACGCCAATATAGGCCACGAACCCCACGCCAAGCGCGGCGGGGTTCAGAACCGCACGATAGCCCGAGATCACTCCAGCGCGTTCTAACTCTTGCACACGGCGCAGACAGGCCGACGGCGACAGACCAACCCTGTCGGCCAGTTCCAGATTGCTGATGCGACCATCCCGGATCAGCTCTTGCAATATTTGGCGGTTTATTTGGTCGATCTTCGTCATAAATTGCAAGAATAGTGCAAGTACACTCCAAAACGCAATTTCATTTGCCAATTTTTCAGCAATTATGCGCGCTATGACCTACGATATTCTCCTGGCCCTGATCGCCTTTGCTTTCGTCTCGTCCATCACGCCGGGGCCGAACAACCTGATGCTGATGGCGTCGGGCGCTAATTTCGGCTTTCGCCGGACCATCCCACATATGCTGGGGATCGGACTGGGTTTCACCGTCATGGTTCTGCTGGTCGGAGCCGGTCTGGTGCAGGTGTTTGACCGCTATCCGGTCAGTTACACAGTTCTGAAGCTTGTTTCCGTCGGCTATCTGCTATTTCTGGCATGGAAAATCGCCCACGCTGCTCCGGCTACGGCCGGGACCTCCGAGGGCGATCCGATGACCTTTCTACAAGCCGCCGCCTTTCAATGGGTCAACCCCAAGGCCTGGGCGATGGCTCTGACGGCCACCACGGCCTACACGCCGAACCACACGCTGCAGGCCATCGTGATCGTGGCGCTGATTTTTGGGGTGGTGAACCTGCCCTCGGTCAGCACATGGACCGTTTTAGGGCAGCAGATGGCGCGAGTCCTGACGAACCCGCGCCGGCTGGTGGTGTTCAACTGGACCATGGCGGCGTTGCTGGTCGCCTCGCTCTACCCCGTCCTGTGGCCGAATTGAGCTACTTCAGAGGCAAGCAGATTTCGGTCAGCAATTCTTCGGGCGCGGTATCGCGCGGATCGTTCAGGTAGATTTCATAGCAGGGCTGGTCCGTGGGTTCTTCACCAGACTCCGGCAGCCAGTTTCCGAACAAGCTGTGGTAGGCAGCCGCAAGCCCTGAATACGGGCCTTGGAAGGTTAGAATGGCTGTCTTGCCACCGGGGATTTGCACGGTTTCCATCCCTTCTGGTGTCTCGTCGCCGCGAAACTCGGCCCCGGCGTAGCTGCGCAAATCCTCGACAGGAAGCGCGTCGGGGCTGTCCAAATAGATGCCAATCACCGGGCCGACCTGCGGCCATAGCTGGCGAGCCTCGCACAGCGCGCTGAAGGCCTCAAAACTTTTACCTATCTCGGCATAGGCGCCTTTGTGCGGCAGAGCGACCACGCGGCGGGCGGGTTCGGTACGGGTGGTAACTGGATGCATAGGATACTCTCCGGTTTTGAACTTTGGATGGGCGGGCAGAAACTGCCCGGCTTCACGAAAGGCAGCGGGACTGCTGCCATAGGCCTCGGAAAAGGCCCGCGCGAAAGAGTTCTGGTTGGGATAGCCGACATCCGATGCGATCTGCGCCACCGGCTTTTCAGATTGCACCAGACCAACCGCCGCGCGGTGTAACCGGATGCGGCGCACCGCCTGCGCACAGGTTTCTCCGGTCAGGGCGCGAAACACCCGATACCAGTGAAACCGCGACATGGCGGCGACGTCGGCCAAGGAATCCAGCGACAGATCCCCGGCGGGATGGTCATGGATATAAGCCAACACCCGCAGAATGCGATTTTCATAGCTGGTTGCCATTGGCATCCCTTCCTTCCTCTTTGCCCTTCCGAGGTTGCATATTCCGCATCCACAAATCTTGCTGAGTTGCATCCCGGGCGACCTCAGGTCATATAGCAGGGAACTTCCGCGTTGAGAGGCGTCATGACCCAGTATCTGGATTTCGAAAAACCCCTGGCCGAGATTGAAGGCAAGGCCGAGGAATTGCGTGCGCTGGCTCGCGCCAACGAAGAGATGGACGTGGCCGAAGAAGCCGCCGCCTTGGACGCCAAGGCTGCCAAACTGCTGGAAGAGCTTTACGGCGATCTGACCCCTTGGCGGAAATGTCAGGTGGCGCGCCATCCGGAACGCCCTCATTGCAATGATTACGTGGATGCTCTGTTCACCGAATTCACCCCGCTGGCCGGCGACCGGAACTTTGCGGACGATCTGGCGGTTATTGGTGGTCTGGCGCGGTTCAACGATCAGCCGGTCATGGTGATCGGTCACGAAAAAGGTTCGGACACCAAATCGCGGATCGAACGCAATTTCGGCATGGCCCGCCCCGAGGGGTATCGCAAGGCTGTGCGCCTGATGGAAATGGCCGGGCGCTTTGGGCTGCCCGTTATCACTCTGATCGACACAGCAGGCGCCTATCCCGGAAAAGGTGCCGAGGAGCGGGGCCAGTCCGAGGCCATCGCGCGCTCAACCGAGATGTGCCTGAAGATCGGTGTGCCGCTGGTTTCGGTGATCATCGGCGAAGGTGGCTCGGGCGGGGCTGTGGCCTTTGCCACGGCGAACCGTGTCGCGATGCTGGAACATTCGGTTTATTCGGTGATTTCGCCCGAGGGCTGTGCCTCGATCCTGTGGAAGGACGCTGAAAAAATGCGCGAAGCGGCCGAAGCACTACGCCTGACCGCGCAAGACCTGCACAAGCTGGGCGTTTGCGACCGGATCATCGCTGAGCCCAAAGGCGGTGCGCACCGTGATCGCCCTGCCACGGTCGAATCCGTACGCACTGCAATTGCCGACATGCTGCAAGAGCTGGACGGTAAAGATGCGGCGGCCCTGATCAAAGACCGCCGTCAGAAATTTCTGGATATCGGTTCAAAAGGGCTGGCGGCGTAAGCCGTCAGCCTCCCAAGCTGCGCAGCAACGCAACCGATGGCTCCCCGGTCACCGGCAGGGAATTCGCACGCTGATAGGCGCTGGTGGCCGATTTGGTGTTATTGCCAATTACGCCATCTGCGCCTTGGGTGTCATAGCCCGCCGAAGTCAGACGTCGCTGAAGCTCTTTGCGATCCTCCAATGTCAGACCGGTCGCGTCCGGCCCGAACGAGGCCTGAAACGGCGCACCACCCGCAATCCGGTCAGACAGATGCCCAACGCCGATCGCGTAGCTGTCTGAATTGTTATAGCGCTTGATCACCTGAAAATTGCGAAAAACGGCGATACGCGGCCCCGGCTTTTGCGGCTGCAACACCGCGACGGGCGTACCTGAGACCATTCCGACTTCTCCGCCCCAAGGTTGCCCACGAACCCAGCCCGCGCGCGCCAGATAGGCAGCGGTTGAAGCCAGCGAATCCGCTGGGTCATCCGACCAGATATCTCGCCGCCCATCGCCGGTGAAATCCACTGCATAGGCTAGGTAAGACGTGGGAATGAACTGCGTATGTCCCATTGCCCCAGCCCAGCTACCCGTCATTTTGTCGGGTGTCGTGTCACCTTCCTGAATGATTTTCAAAGCGGCCACGAGTTGCTTTTCAAAGAACGCGCCACGCCGCCCGTCATAAGCTAACGTGGACGTCGCCGAGATCACTGGCACATCACCGCGCCGCGCACCATAACGGCTTTCCAAGCCCCAGACGGCGACTACAACTTCTTTATCGACGCCGTATTTCGCCTCGATCTGCGATAGGGTGCCTGCGTGGCGCACCAGCATCTGCTTTCCGGTGGCGATCCGTTCGTCCGAAGCGGCAATTGCCAAATAATCCTCCAGCGAGCGTTTGAATTCGACCTGATTGCGATCCCGCTCGATCACGTCGGGCAGATATCCTGCCCTCTGGAAGGCACGGTTGAGGGTGGTTTGTGAAATTCCCTGCGATACGGCCCGGCCTTTGAAGCCGGCAACCCAGGCGTCCCACCCCGCATTGGGAACCGTCCGCATCCGAGAGGCGGGTGCGCTGGTGGGGGCACCGGTTGAACAAGCGGCCAGCAAGGTTGACCCGAGCCCCAATGAAAAAATACGTCGATTGATCATGGCTGAAATCTGCTCTTGTTGTGATTTGGTCCAGAGTAACCCAGACCCAATCTCCAAGCCACAACGACAAAGCCGATCAGGCGCATTTTCAGGTCTTCGGCGACAAGCCGCTCAGCTGACCAGCAACCGCAGGCCCTGTGTCACGTCCGAGCGAACCGCCAGCCGCAATCCGGGCTCGTCCCCTGCCTGCAACGCTGCGATGATCAGCTTGTGGTTATGCGGAGGATCCGTCCGCCGCAACCGACCGTAGAGCGCGCGCATGGTAGGGCCAAGTTGCAGCCAAACGGTCTCCGCAATCGCCAACATGGCCGGGGCCTGCGCCCGCAGATAAAGCGTGCGGTGAAACTCGAGATTGGTTCGGATATAGCCGACGGCATCGCGCTTGGTGACCATTTCGGCCACGTTCATGTTGATGCTCTGCAACCGGTCGATCAGCGCCATATGTGCCCGCGGCAGAGCACGGCTGGCCAGTTCGACCTCAAGCAGCGCGCGCAAGGCGGCCAGTTCCTCGATCCGATCGTTGGTCAGCTCGGGTGTCGAGACCCGGCCCGACGTGGACAAGAACAACGCCCCCTCGGCCGCCAGCCGCCGCACGGCCTCGCGCGCGGGGGTCATTGAGACACCGAACTCCTTGCCGATCCCTCGCAGGGTCAACGCCTGGCCAGGTGCCATTTCTCCGTGCATGATGCGCGAACGCAGGGCGCGGTAAACTTTGTCGTGAGTGACGGTTTGCGATTCAGAGGAGCGTGCGGTCAACATTCGCCCATGTGATCACAAATATCAGCAGGGTCAACTCACAGCGGCGTCAAATCTGTACTGATGAAGTTGCGCTCCGTTGTCGCGCAGCCAACGCCGCTGATCGCGAAAGTCGCCGAAAATTCGTTCAACCTGCGCCCAAAAAGCGGCTGAGTGGTTCATCTCGACCAGATGCGCCACTTCATGAGCAGCGACGTAGTGCAGGATTTCAGATGGGGCGAGGATCAGTCGCCACGAGAACATCAACCCACCGGTGGAACTGCAAGACCCCCAACGGGACCGAGTGTCGCGGATTGTCAGGCTGGAATACGACCTGCCCAGCATCGCGGCGTAATCGTCGCAGGCCCCGGTCAGACGATCCCGCGCCAGTTCCTTCAGAAACCGCGACAGGCGCCGCGCCTCGGACCCTTCGGGCACCGCAATCTCGTCGCCCTGCAGCAATACCCGTCGCCCGCTTGCCGGAACGATTCGCCGCTCCACCCCCTCGATGGGAATAACTTGGCCATACTGAACCACCGCCGGATCGGGTCGATCCTGCAAATGTTGACGTATCCACTGTTCTTTCACACGGGCGAAATCCAGTGCCTCGGCCTCGGGCACACCCTGCGGATAGGTCAGTGTAACCCGCCCGTCCAACTGGGAAATCCGCAAGCTGATCCGCCGCGCCCGTGCCGATTTGCGTAACGTTAGTGGCACCGGAGGCCGACCGGGCAGTGCGTGATCTCCCATATGCCTGTTTCTCCTGCTCAAAGGCTTTGACAGTGCCTGCTGCATGTGGCACGTGACCTGAATCATTATTACGACTCACCTGATATCAAGGGGATTTGACATGCCCAAGGAAGAATGGGGCGTAAAGCGCGTTTGCCCGACAACCGGTAAGCGGTTTTATGACCTGAACAAGGACCCGATCATCAGCCCCTACACTGGCGAGATCGTGGAGCTGGAAACCGGAAAAAGCCGGATGATCGCCGCTGACGCGGAAGATGCGGCCTCGGCCAAGGCGCGTGAGAACGCGTCGGAAGAAGATCTGGTTCTGGATGATGACGACAATGTCGACGTCGATCTGGACGACGACCTGCTGGACGATGATGACGACGGCAATGATAACGTCTCGCTGGACGATATCACCGACATGTCGTCGGAAGACGAAAACTAAGACCGGTCAGAGGCGGCCCACCGCCGCCTCATACCGACCAGGACGTAAGTCGGAAAGTTTTTGGCATTTTCCATTTTTTGGACTTGCGCTCACCGCCGCCGTCTCATAAACGTCCGTCCACTGCTTCGGCAGTACCTAGATGGGGCCTTAGCTCAGTTGGGAGAGCGCTTGCATGGCATGCAAGAGGTCAGGGGTTCGACTCCCCTAGGCTCCACCAAAACCTAATAGAACAACTCGTATCAAGCCTTAGAGCGGTGTAACACACAGGTGTGACACAAAATAAAGCTGCGTGCGCATCTCTCGTTGTCTAGACACGGCATGCGGAAAGGTTACATTTCATGCGGCGTTTCTATTCGCCCTCTGCAATTGGTGGCAGCAAGTTAGCATCATTTTTTAAGAGGTTGTCTGGAAGCCTCTGTTCCTTTGGCAACGGTGCTACAGTAGGAGCTTCGAGAGGGAACATCGGAAACTCATTGGCCCAGAACCCACCGCATCTCACACTGCATTCTTACAGAGCGGAAATGACTTCGGTCGACACAAGACTTGCTCCAAAAGTCCAAAGGTCCGCTTCTTCATCCCTGACTTCATACGCAACCAATCGCTTCGAGAGATATCGAGAAGGACTACCCAAGTCCCGTGATACCCAAGCCTTCTACCAACAACAAAAAAAAAGCCCGTCAGCTAACCGTTCGAGCTCATGTTCATATGGCAGTTCGAGGACAGCTTGTGTCAGTTCCCAAGGTGTTCCAAGAACGGGTTCAACATGACCATTCACAGTGTTTATGCAGGACACGACTTCAAACGCTACTTCGGCTCCTCTCGGGAACCCTTGTTCCGGCAAAATAGAGTTCTCGGCGATCACTGGAAACGAAGACAGAAAAAGTGCCGTCGCAAATGCCAGGCGTAACGATTTAATCATGCAATATAGGTAGTTAAGCAGACCCAATGTTTCCAGTACTTCCGTCGCGTTGCTATCGGCTAGTTGCTACTCGTTCTGATTGCGCTGGCTAGCTTGGCTTCAAATTGTTCCCAAACCTTCATGCGCCCCCTTTGCCGTGCGTCAGTCAACCACAGATTCTTACGCACATCCGGCACCTCTAGAGACCTTCGGCAACTACCCGACGGACCTGGTAAAACCCTGCACACTCAATTTGACCTTAGGTGGACGCCGGTGTGTTCGCCACGCGAAACTGCGCAGCACTCTCCTTAACACATGAGCAATCCAGCCTGATTGTGGGATCTGGTTAGTAGCGGACACTTGGTCAGATCCCATCTGGAAACAGATCATGACAAAGAAAAACGAAACCACCACACTTATAACGCTCGCAAAACGATATGCGCGGGCCGACCGTGTTGCTCAACACGCAGCGCTCAACGCGATTGCCGCCGCGTTGGGTTTTTCGCACTGAGCTGGGCTTGAAGCTTAGGCGGAGCAGGGTTGGCTCCCGAGCGCTGAGCAATTGGCGCTGGCCGAGGCAATTGTTCTCCAATCCCATAAAGGCACAGATGAAAAAGCAAGGTTCATAGACAAAAACTGCGCGCCCTTTTTTTAAAGTCGATGCCGCAGCTCTGTCTGCATTGATACGATTGACGGTTCCGTAGAGCATTACATCGGACGCCTTAATTCTCCCGCAAACGGACAAAAGTCCGAGTTGCGGACAAGGCGGACTATTTAATGACAGTTGACTGACGAAGAGACAAGACGAAGGAGAAACGTGATTCGAATCGGTTTTTCTGGCAACATCGTCGGCACTACCTTTTGAAGAACAAGATTTTCAGATCCCTAAAAACTGTAATTTTTTTTTAAAGAGGTGGCCCGATGCCCGATACCATTCCCAACGATCCTATTGAATCTGATTTTACTGCCACGCTGGCTCTAGGCCGAAATGAAGCTGAGAAATTCAGCTTTGACAGCGGGTTTAAAATCCAAACAAATCCACATGCCTCCGACGACAGCTTTTTGCAGGCCCAAGGTGATATTTCCAGGGCCGGAGGGCTATTTGAAGGTGAGTCTGGTTATTTTGATCTGACTGTCGGTTACTTCGACGAGACTGACGGCGTTTCTTACATGGAACTCGTCGTCAACGGAATTGTCGTCGACAGTTTCCAATGGGACAGCACAACCGGCAGCAGGATTGTGACACCCGATGGGCTACAAGAGCGCACGGTTCTCTCTGTCTGGCTAAACCCGGGAGACAGTGTCGTGCTGCGTGGTCGGGCCGATAGCGGTGAGCCGTTGCGCACGGATTATTTGGATATTGCACCGTCGGCCGATGGGCCGCCTCCGCCCTCACCAAGCAAGCCATTCATTGTCGAGGCCGAGACACTGGATATCCTCTCTGGTTTCAGAGTGGTTGAAAATCCCAACGCCTCGGGCGATGCGTTTTTGCAGGCCAGAGAAGGTGCCGAAGCCAGAGCGCTTTATACGGTTGAAAAAGCCGGCACTTTTGACCTTACGATCGGCTATTTTGACGAAACTGACGGCGTTTCGTCTATGCGGGTCCTGTTAAATGGCAACGAGATCGACAGTTTCGAGTGGGACAGTACCGATGGAAGCGATCTGGCCAATGCGAGTAGTCGCGCGGAACGTACAATCAAGAATCTGACCCTTGAGAAAGATGACCAGATCACGTTGATCGGTAAGGCCGATGGCGGTGAGCCGTTGCGAACGGATTTTCTGCGCTTCGAACCGTCGGCCGATGGACCGCCACCTCCCTCACCAGGCAAGCCATTCATTGTCGAGGCTGAGACGCTGGATATCCTCTCTGGTTTCAGAGTGGTTGAAAATCCCAACGCCTCGGGCGATGCGTTTTTGCAGGCCAGAGAAGGTGCCGAAGCCAGCGCGCTTTATACGGTGGAAAAAGCTGGAACCTTTGACTTTACGATCGGCTATTTTGATGAAACCGACGGCGTTTCGTCTATGCGGGTCCTTTTAAATGGCAAAGAGATCGACAGTTTCGAGTGGGACAGTACCGATGGAAGCGATCTGGCCAGTGCGAGTAGTCGCGCGGAACGTACAATCAAGAATCTGACCCTTGAGAAAGGTGACCAGATCACGTTGGTCGGCAAAGCCAATGGCGGTGAGCCGTTGCGCACGGATTTTCTGCGCTTTGAGCCCGTATCAACAGATCCATCACCCGAGCCGACCCCTGATGTGTGGTACATTGACAACGGCGAGGTGGTTCTGGGTCTTAATGACGGAACCGGCAAGTTCACAACGCGCAAGACGGGGATCACGCCGGGCGAAAACGGTACTTTGGCGGCAGACTTTGATGGCGATGGGCACACTGATTTCCTGACTGTGAACGTCACCGTCCCGCCCGAGATGGGTGTGACCGATGAATTCATTTTTACCACCACCCTCTTTTCCAATGATGGCACCGGAATTTTTCCCGAGTCCAAGACCTCGGAGATCAAGACAAGTTCGCTGTTCCCGTTTTTGGGACTCGGTGGTTTGTCTCTTGCAGCCAAAGATGCCGGTGACATCGACGGGGACGGTGACCAGGATATCCTGTTGTTTGACGAAAACGGCGACACAGCCTTTCTTTTAGAAAACGACGGAACCGGCAGTTTCAGCCTTTTGTCACGCAGCGAGATTGTGTCAGCTGCCTCCATGGAAGGTTTGATCGGTGATTTCGACGGCAATACCGCAGGCGATATTGTAGCGCTGACCGGGCCCACGGCCAGCAGCGTGAGCATCTATCTGAATGATGGGACCGGCAACCTGACCTCGTCCGGGTCTACCGGTTCGGGTCCCGAGACCCAATTTGATGGCCAAATTCTGGACCTGGACGGTGATGGCGATGAGGACGTGCTTTTTGTCGCCAACGGCGAGGGCCGCGGGATCTACACCTTGCTGAACGATGGCACAGGTGAAACCGAGCTAGGGAACAGCCCTTCGGTTGAAATAGATGAAGTCGGCCTCGTTGGCCTGGTCGAGGGTGGGAATTTCGATGGTGACGCCGCTATCGAAGTTGTCAGTGCAGGCGCCAGCGACGATAATCTTGATCCCGGTCTGCGTGTCTATGAAGTTGCCGATACCGGCAGCGGTAAGGAATTTGTGCTGCAATCCTTCGACCCAAGCATCACCGGCAACGTACAGGCCGCGGCAGATTACGACGGCGACGGAGATCTGGACCTGTTGATCGCGTCGGATGCGTCTCCGGGCACGTTGTCCCTGTTGTTGAACGACGGAGACGCGAACTTCACAGATGCGGGTGTCGTTTTGCCGACAGATTTAGTGGCAGATGAGTTCTACTTCTTCGACGACACCGCTTGGGTTTGAAAACCAATCCCCGTGTTTCCGGCGTCACAAAAAATATTGCGGGCCGCACCAAGGCCCGCAACGAAATTTTTGGAAAAGCTCCACAATGGTTCGCTAGCACAATGTCACAGACTTGAAGTTATGCTTTCATCATTAGACCCCGCGTGATTTTAAACTGGGGATAAGGGAACCAGGCATTCTTTTCTCAAAAAACTGGCTCCAAGCCCTTACCATTCGGGCCACTAGGGTGGTTAACTTCTGGCCATCAACGCCAAATAGGCGTACTTGAGCTTTCTGTATGGTTATCGTGTCGCCGTCCGCTACGTGGGCAGAGCCTCCCAGTTTTGTTGCGACCGGTATCAGCATAGCACTGCCAGCATCGAAGATGCGGTGGCTGCTTTGCCCCAAGGGAGCGGGATGCATCCAGTCCCGGCTTCAATTCCGAAGTTGCTTGGTATCTCGGCTTAATACTTCTTTCAGGCTGGCATTTTCTGCACACAACACTCGGATAAACACTCGGCCAGCTTAACCTCCAGACGCAACACGGGCGAGCTGGCGCAGCACTTTAACGTGCATCCAAAACGAGCCCACACAACAACCGTTGCCCTAGCATCAGTGTGACACCAGGGTGAGACACACCACAATATCTTTATTATCAGTGGATTAGGCGTTCGGCGACGCTCCCCCTAGGCGCCACCAATTCTCCTCCGAATTTTCTGGAAAGGACCAAGCGGACCTCTTGAGTGTTACTGCAGGTATTGCAGCTTTTCCACCAGCGCCTGAAGCAAAGACATTATTCTCAAGCGATCAGTTGATCCGAGTTGAAGCAGCCAAGGCACCGGCCAGCGCATTCTTGATCTCGTGCGGGAAATCGCGGCCTTCTTCGTACAACCCGGCCGCAACCCAACCCACAGTGTGTCCCCGGCTACCTATGTCATTGGCCCGTACCAGCGCCGGAGACGTTTGCTCCACACTGACCAAGGCCATTGACCGTTCGATTTCGCTTTCGGTCAGCACCATTTTCACCGCGCTGAAAATGTCGACGGAAACTTGCAAAGTCTGATGCTCCAACCGATGCGCCGCGTCTGTCAGAAGGCGCGTACAAAATGCCGAAAGGAAGTACCATCGGAAGATGGAAAACACGCGATCTTGCAATTCACCATGAACCGAAACGCCATCCGTGGCCAAACGTGAAATTCGCTCAAATGCGACTTCGGCAGCTTTGGATGCCTGGCAAATCTGTCGCTCGCGTTTAGCTATCGAGATCACACGCGGCGCAAATTCTACTGCGGCTTCGTGGGATTCCAAATTCATGCGGGTCCTCCAAGGCTAGCTCCTGATGAGGACATAGAAACTCTTAGAGAAAATCGGATGCGATTTAACGCCATTTTTCGCAGAAATAGTCCCTTAACTGGCTAAATAAAAATGTCATAAATGGTTTTTTAACGCAAACAAAAGTGGCCGTAAGAGCATAGATTTCGGCGCTGGCCTAGATTTTGGCGGATCTGGAAATGAGGCAAACTCTGCGGTTCCAGCCAAAAGATACATATCTCTGACACGATCTTGCAATAGTTGTGCCTCTTTCGCTGCGTACAAACACTCAATCCTGCTGATCAGTTTACGAGTTTGAATTTAACGAGGGGGTACGAGCGGGATCAGGGGGTGAGCGCCTGACCATCAGGGCTCGCCGACGGTCAGAGCAGCTCCCCCCGCCGCTTTCGGTTAATTAAGTTTGCTTTTTTGCGCATGCGGTGTGACGCCAAAGCTGGACCTGTACACGCGCGAAAAATGGCCGGGGCTTTCGAAGCCACAGGCCATTGCAACTTCTGTCACCGAGGCCTCGGTCTGAAGCAACAACTTCTGGGCGCGCTCCAGACGAAGTTCCATAAAATACTTCTTGGGAGAGGAGTTGAGGTATTTGCCGAACAGCCGTTCCAGCTGTCGCGTAGATATCCCAAGATCCTCGGCAATCTGCGAAGGCGATACTGGCGCCTCGATACAGTCCCTCATAATGTGGATCGCGTTGGCCAAGTGAGCATTGCGCATGCCGTTCCGCGATTGTAGCGATACACGCTGCTTGGCAGTGGCGTTGCGCACGGCGTTGTAAACCATCTGGTCGGCGACTGCGATGGCCAGTTCTTCACCATGATCTTGTCCGATCAGATGCAGCATCAGATCGGCCGTTGCAGTGCCACCCGAGGCTGTGATGTGCTTCTCATCGGCCACAAAGACACTGCGGACAAGATTCACCTCAGGAAAGGCCTCCATGAACGCATCATGGTATTCCCAGTGAATCGCGGCCTGCATCCCGTCCAGAAATCCTGCTTCGGCCAAAAGCCACGCCCCCGAACATAACGCACCAATGGCTGTACCCAGCGCCCGCTCACGGCGCAGGGTGGCCAGCAGCGGTCGCGTGACGTGGTTTCGCATATGGATACCGGACAACACGAATAGCTGATCGGTTTTTGGCAAAGCGTCCAACCCGCCATGTACCAATGTCACAGATCCGTTAGAACACACCGCCTGTTCTCCGTGCTCTGAGAGGAACGTCCACTCGTAAAGATCTTCTCCGCTGACCAGATTCGCAATTCGAAGCGGCTCGACTGCGCAGGAAAAGGCGAGGTGCGAGAATTCCTCTATAAGGATGAAAGTGATGTGGCGCGGTTGGCGCATGGGTGTCTCATTCAGCTTGGCGTGGTCGCTGATCTATGTTGCACTATTTTTTTATGTATACAAATTGTATTTTGATGGAATACAGGAGACACGGTAGGAACGATGCGATTCGTACCGAACCAATGGAGAGCCTGAATGAAGGAAGACGCAAAGTCCCGCAAAGATGTGCTCAGGGATCACCTGCGGGTGTCGATCCTGACATTGCGCTTGCAACCGGGCACCGATCTCGACGAATCGAAGCTTTCCGAAGAGTTTGATCTTTCTCGGACGCCATTGCGTGAGGTTTTGCGTCAATTGGCAGGTCAGGGCTATGTTGATCTGCGGGAAAATCGTGGT
>NZ_JBDZYG010000018.1:0-95900 GCF_040329455.1 Ruegeria sp. SCP11
GAGGCGCATCAGGCATCACTCAAGGCCATGGAGTATCTCCAACATGGCGCGATCCAACCCATCGACGCGGTTCTGGCCGCGATGGAGGCTCAAGCGCAAAGCCATGCCTAGGTCATGTTGACAAATGACGCGGTCAGAGGCGGATTGATGTGATGTCGATGAAGCCGAGGTAACTTTCTGCGGTATTGTCATAACGGTTGGCGCCGCGGCGGGCATTCTTCAGCTTGTTGAAGCAGCGCTCCACCAAGTTGCGCAGGCGATAGAGCGACCGGTCGACACTGACACGTTTCTTGCGTGGTTTCCGCATGGGGATGACTGGCAGTACGTTGCGGTTATCCATGGATTTGCGAATGCTGTCGGCATCGTACCCACGGTCAGCCAGCAGTACGCTCGGCTGAGGTAGATTGTCTGCCATGACGAGATCAAAACCGAGATAGTCGGAGGTCTGGCCTGGTGTAATTTCCGTCCTCATGGGCAACCTGTTGACCGCCATTATCATCTACTGGAACACAAAACAGCTTGGCATCGCGGTTGCCGCGCGAAAAAAGGCAGGGTTGGAAACGCCCGCCTATCTCCTCTCACACATCTCGCCGTCTGGATGGGCGCATATAATCCTCACAGGTGAATACAGATGGCGACAAATGACAGAAGAAACCACTTAAAGGGGGATTTGACACTCAGCTGCACTCGACGCCAATGAGGGTGGGGTCGTGGTTGTGACGACCTCGAACCGGCATCCCGATGATCTGTACAAGGACGGGCTGAACCGGCGACTGTTGTTACCCTTCAGCACGCGCGCATCTCGCGAACAGGGACCTTTGCATGTCGCCAGCGTTCGATTCTGCGGCGTTCCTCAATGCTCAGTTGAGTGTAAACAGCTCCCATGGCACAATCTCATCATTAGATAACTCATTGTTTTCTAATAGGAGTCGCGCTTGAAGGTTGCGCGCGCTAAGGTACAAACTCGATACAGATAAGCTAAATTATGTTCAATCAACTCCAGGTTTGACATCTGACTCCTTCGCAAATCTGGTTGCGGCTAAACCGGACACGAGCCATCTAACCTAATTTCAGCGCTCGATGCTTGCATCCACGATCGGACGAAGCAGAACCACCTGAGCAGGGGGGAGAATTTCGAACAACTTGTTTCCTGTTTTGCACGAACCATGTCAGCCATTGACGATATGTATGATCCTATCAAGTGCAGAGTAAGGATCACTCATGACAAGCCCAGGCAACCTTATCTTGTTCGTAACGGACAATCATGCGCGAAACTTTTTAGGAGTGGCAGGCCATTCTCACGTACGGACTCCGAACCTCGACAGCCTGGCAAAACGCGGCGTCCATTTCAAAAACGCTTACGCTGCCACGACATTATGTTGTCCGGCGCGGGCCGCCATCGCGACCGGTCGCTACCCGCATCAAACCGGTTTTTGGGACAATGCGACAATGTACGACGGCTCGGTCAAGACTTGGCACCATCATCTGCGCGACGCACAGGTATCGGTCACGGCGATTGGAAAACTGCATTACCGGTCAGTAGAAGATGACAATGGCTTTACCGAGGAAATCCACACCATGCATGTGGTCGGCGGCGTTGGTTCTCCACTGACGCTATTGCGGGCAACCGAAGACGGTGTGCCAAGCCGTGCCGGTCACAAGGCGATTTACGGAAACTCGGGGGCGGGCCAGACCGACTATCAGATCTATGACCGTCAGGTTACTGAACGGGCGCTTGATTGGTTGCGCAGCAAGGCGGACAACCCCGAGCCTTGGGCTTTGATTGTCTCATATCCCAGTCCGCACCCGCCGTTCCGGGCTGATCAGGAATTCTGGGATCTATATCCGCCCGAAGACATGCCTTTGCCGTCCACATGGGATGTGCCAAACCGCTATGACCATCCTGCGATGGCCTATCTAGCGTGGATGAACCAGTTACCTGAGGGCATGGACGAAACCTTTATGCGGAACGCCTATGCGGGATATTGCGCCCTAATTACCCAGACCGACGCCGAAATCGGCAAGGTCATCGACATGGCGGACGAACTTGGCCTGACCGACACGACGCGGATGGCATATACATCGGATCATGGTGAGGCAATTGGCGCCCACGGTATTTTGGGTAAGGCCAATCTGTATGAGCATTCTGCTGGTGTTCCCCTGCTTTTGGCAGGCCCCGGCCTGCCCAAGGGCAAGACCGTGTCCGATTTTGCCAGCCATGTGGACTTGTTCCCGACCATTCTGGATCTGTTCGGCGTTCCCAACGAAAGTGGCGGAAACCTCCCGGGCTGTTCTCTGTTGAAGGTGATCGGGGGACAGCAGGGCCCGCGGTCGGGATTTGCCGAATATCATGCGATGGGCAGTGTGAATTCCAGCTTCCTGATCCGTCAGGACAATTGGAAGCTGATCTATCACGTCGATATGCGTAATCAGCTGTTTGATCTGGCCTCGGATCCTGATGAGGCAAATGATTTGCTTGCGGGCGAAGGAACGCACCCGAAAGAGGCGGAGTTGACCGCATTGCTACGCAGGCAGGTCAATCCCGAGGAACTTAATGCACGCAGCAAAGCAGACCAGCTTGCCCGGATCGAAGAATTGGGAGGTTACGACGCGGTAAGAAACGCTGGATCCATTGCGGCCTCTCCCATTCCGGGCAAAGAGGTCCGTCTGGAAAAGATCTGAGTATTGGGGTCAATCGGCGTCCAGCACCTTGTCCAGATGCTTTCGATAGGTCAGAACCTCTTGCCGGATTGCATCCTTGATGAATGCCGCGGCCCCTTCGACCTCGCGGTCGCGGGGGACAACAAAACCGACGGGAACGGATTGCTTCGTCTTTAGGCGGCGCAGCACAAATTTCTGACCCAGCAAAGTCTTGGGGAATATTCCGTCGTTGATCGACAGACTGCCCGCCGCCAATCCGACACGGATCGAGACATCGACCTTGCCGCTTTCATGTCGAACATTGGGGATCAGGCCGGCGCTATCGAATACCCGTGCGATGCGCTTGCGTAAGATAGACCCACTTTCAATCATCGACAGTGGTTCGTCGGCCAGAGCCTGAACTGGAATTTCACGTTCGTCGGACAAGGCATGGTCTCGGGGTAGGATCACACACAAGGGAAAATCGACGATGGGTTCACCACGAACGCTCGGATGGACAACGGGGACTGTTGTCAGAGCGATGTCGAACAAGCGCGATGCTGCCCACCGCTTTATGTTGTGGCGAGCCTCGACGCTGATGTTGATACGGGTTTCCGACCGGGTTTCGCGATAATAGCGCTGAATGGCTGTCGGCAGGATTTGTTCGGCCAGCCGTGGGAAACTTAATATCCGGACCAATTGTTCTCTAGCAGCACCGTCGCGGATCGCGTCAGAGATGCGGGGTAACTCGTCCATTACGCTCAGTGCGCGAATTGCCTCGGGCAAAAGGGTTTCTGCGGCTTCGGTCGGGATCAGGCGCTGCCGTTCGCGGCGGAAAAGCTTCAATTCCAGATCGCGTTCCAATGCCGACAGCATCCGGCTGGCGGCTGACGGCGTCAGGTGCATCTGTTCCGCTACCTTTGCGATGGTACCCGCCTGCATGACCTCGACAAACAGCTTGAGCGAAGTAAATTTGGGCATTCTCGCAGACATCCATAGTCTCCGGTTTTGGCGTCATATTTATTGTGCTTTGGGAAGCATCTGATCAGTATCGTCCAATTTGCGCACGAAGTAACCAGCAAGATTTCGTAAATTTCCGGATTCAAGTGACGTGGCGCCGCAATCAAAAATCATAAGCTCTACCCCATTGGTCGATAGCGATACGTCACTTCCGCTAGGGTCTGGATTGGCTGCAATGCACGATATTCTGGTCGTAATCTTTGGCTTTCGGCGTGCTATCCGAATTTCGTCTGGCGATCATATCTAAAAGATATTTTTGGAACCGAACCCGCACGGATATCGTTCAATCAACGCGAATGCCGAAGACATGTGCGGCGGATATGGAAGTGAGGAAACAATGTACGAGGACGCTGTTGCGGCCGCCAAAGACGTGATGCACCGCCACGTGCAGGCACTGAATGCTCGTGATGCCGCAGCCATATCAGAGACGCTGCATTTTCCGCATTTTCGCCTGGCAGGTGAAACCGTAAAGATCTGGGATAGCCCTGACAGCTATCTGAAAGATTTCCACGCCCGTGCGGGTGACAACTGGGGGCACACGGAGTGGGGACATCTCAGGCCGCTGCAGTTCGAAGCCAGCAAGGTGCATCTGGATGTCATGGTGAACCGGTTCGACAATTCCGGGCAGCCGCTGGTTTCTTTCCGGTCTCTCTGGGTGATCACGCGAATTGCCGGGGTTTGGGCGGCGCAGATGCGGTCCTCGTTTGCGCAGGAGGCGCGCCAGTAAGCGATCACATTTTCTTCTGCCGTGCGCCGGGATATAGTGATCTCGACTGCGAATTGTATTCAGGTGCGCGATGAATATCCGCCAGCTTCGGTATTTTATTTCAATTGTCGATCAGGGCAGCGTATCCAGCGCCGCGCGGGTCCTTCATATCGCGCAACCCGCGCTCAGCCAGCATATCGCCAATCTGGAAGAGGAACTGACCACCGAACTGCTGGTGCGATCATCCCGTGGGGTCAAGCCGACAAAGGCAGGCGAAGTTCTGTATCATCACGCCCGCAAGATCGTTGCACAGATCAAAGAGGCAACTGACGACGTTCGGAAAGAGGCCGATACCCCGCGCGGTGAGGTCTCGATTGTTGTGCCGCCGATGCTAGGTGTTCACGTGGCACCATTGTTGCTGGAACGAGTTGCCGAGAAGTACCCCGAGGTCGAGCTTCGGATTATGGAAGAACTGGCCCTGAACGTAAAAGAGATGATTGAAAACAGCCGGGTGGATTTGGGTGTTCTGGCGACCCGCGACAAAACCCCCAAGGCTGAATACTTACATCTTTATACAGAACCGCTGTATCTTGCGTCCCGCCGGAAATCTGAAGACAAGCCATGCTCGGGGGATGAGACCGTGGATGTCAAAGCGCTGTTTTCCACACCACTAGTCCTGAGCCAACAGTCGCATGCTGTGCGCGAGATTGTCGAAGATGTCGCGGAAAAGATGGGGCGCACGCTGAACCTGCGTGTGACGACCGAGTCCGCACGTCTGCGGATCAGCTACATTCGCAGCGGCGTAACATCCGGAGTGTTGCCCTGGCCCTCAATCGATGGTCTCTGGCGTCGCGGAGAGATTTCGGCAAAACGGCTGGTCAACCCGGATCTGATCCGCGAAGTGTACCTGACCTGGCCGCGCAATCAGCCGCTGAACGCCGCGTCTCGGGCAGTCAGGCAGGAATTGCTGGATATCTGCCACGAACTATTCGAAAGCGGCGTGATCCGGGGCACGTTCCGGCATGTGCAGCCCGAGGATCAGAAACCGTAAAGACGCGCGGGATTGTCCGTCAGGATTGCGTTTCGGGTTGCCGCCGCTGGCGCCCAAAGCGCCAGTTCATCCAACAAATCGCCGTCATTGGGCATCGCCACCGGAATATGCGGGTGCGGCCAATCGGTGCCATAGACGACCTGATCCGGGTTCGCGGCGATCAGGGCTTGGGCAATGGGCGTAACATCGTCAAATTGCGGCGCGGCCTGGCCGGTGATCCGATACGCGCCCGAAAGTTTGGACCAGGCCTTGCCCTCGTGCATCAGGTCCAGCAGTGCCTGAAACCCCGTGGTCCCGATCCCTTTGCTCACCGGAAAGTGCCCCATATGATCAAAGACGGTTTGTACCGGCAGGGATGAGAAATAGGCGTAAGGGTCAGGAAAGGTGCTGATGTCCAACAGCACCTGAAGGTGCCAGCCCAATGGCGCGATCCTGTCGGCTATGGTGCGCACCTCAGCCATCGCCTTGTCGCCGCTGAACAATAGATTAGCCCGGACGCCGCGCGCACCCTGATCGTGCATCTGCTGCAATTGTTCCTCGGTGACTGCACCATCGACGACCACGATTGCGCGGTATCGTTCGCGGTCGGCTTCGGCCGCCTCCAGTGTCGCGCGATTATCGGTTCCATAAATGCTGGGCTGGACGATCACAGCGCGTTCGAACCCAAGAGTGGTCAGTAGATGTTCGTAGGATGCTAAGGATGCCTCGGGTGGAGTGTATAATCTGTCCGGCACCATTGAGTATTGTTCCTGCGGGCCAAACACGTGGAAATGGCAATCACAGGCTAGTGGCGGCATTGCGAATTGTGGCGCGCGGGAGACCGGATCGGGACCGGCGCAGGTGGGAATTTGGGGGTTGCCGACAGTCATGCGATAGCACCCTTCGAAGCGACGAAGTCAGCTTTTGCGCCGGGGGCAGGCGTTGCGCCAAATCCGCCCCGTTCCAGCACCGCCTCGACCCCGCCATGTTTCTCGATGATTGCCGCCTGATCCGTTTTGGCCTGGCGATCGACCGCATCCGGATCGCAGACCTTGAGCAATTCGGCATGTAGTTCAGCTCGGATTGCATCGTGTTCGGGCGCAGTGCCCAGATCGTTGATCTCAGCAGGGTCAGTGTCGAGGTTGAAGAGCTGCGGATTCAGCCCGGTGTAATAGATGTATTTCCACGGCCCTTTGCGGATCATGAAGGCCCCCGACATTGCCCCCGCGGCATGATATTCAGAAAACACGGCGCGGTTCGGGCAATCTTCTTCGGCGGCAATCTGGAACAGCGACCGACCGGGCAGTTCGGGGTCATCGGCGCTGAGCCCGGCGCAATCCAGCACCGTTGGGAAGACATCAGCCAATGACACTGGCGTCTTACTGACCTTGCCGCCCGGCACATCCGGCCCGGCCATGATCATTGGAATGGCGGCGGCCTCTTCATACATGTTGGATTTGCCCCACATGCCACGCTCGCCCATGTTGTCGCCGTGGTCGCTGACATAGATGACATTTGTGTTGTCGTTCAGCCCGGCAGCTTCGATCGCATCCAGAATTCGGCCCACATTGTAGTCCATGAAGCTGATCAATCCAAAATAACCGGTCAGCGCGGCCTGCGTGCGTTCCTCGTTGAAATTGTCATAGACAAAGCAATGGCGCAGTGCCTTGAGCCAAGGGTGGTCATCCTCGCGCGCGGGTTTCGTCGGCTTGAGGTCCATGTCCTTGTAGAGGTCATAGAATTCCTGCGGTGCGGTCAGCGGGAAATGGGGCGCGACCATCGAGATGAACACGGTCCATGGTTTGTCGCTTGCCGGTTCGTTGCCACGCTCGGCAATCCACGCGCATGCCGCGTCGGTGATGTTGCGGTCATAGGTGGTGTACGAGGTTTCTCCCGCGCCGGCGCTGTCCGCCAGATCGCGTGCTTTCCACCGGCGCGGCATCGGCTCGCGAACGCAGCCCAGCACGTCGCCGACACCATTGACCAGATGCATCGGAATCTGCTGGAAATCCAGCCCCACGGGGTCGGATTCGTTGCGGTAATGCAGTTTGCCGATCGAGCCCACTGGGTTTCCGTTCTGCTGCAGGTAGTGCCCCCAGGATTTCGGCTCGCCGGTGTAAGGTGTGGCGTTGTCCCAATGGCCGGTCTGATGGCCGTATTTGCCGGTTGCAAAGCTGGCGCGTGCAGGCACACAGATCGGCGCATTGGTATAGGCGCTTTCGAACAGGGTACCCCGTGCGGCCAGTCGGTCCAGATGGGGTGTCTTGATGAACGGATGTCCAGCGCATCCCATGATGTTGGACGCGTGTTCATCGGACATCAGGACAATCATGTTATGGGCGGTCATGGGGACCTCGTTTCTTCCAGTGGTTACGGTTCAAGCCGCGCCAGAAGCGCAGAGCAGGGATGTGCGGGTTCGGCATCGCCGAACCGTCCGGCCTGGGACCGGCAGGAAAAACCGGTTGCCAACGCGCCGAGCCCGGCAGTTTCCAGAGGTTCACGCCAGGACAGGTCAAAAAGCTGGCCGGACATGGCGCGGTGTTCAGCCTCGTGACCAAACAACCCTGCCATGCCGCAGCATCCGGTATCGGCGATGTCGAGCGTCAGTCCGAAATGCCGGAACACCGACTGCCAGCGTCGGGGGGTGGCGGGGTCGGCAGTTTTTTCGGTGCAATGGGTGAACAGGGTAAATCGAGCGGCCTCGTCGTCGGGCAGCCGGGGCAGCGCGTGCAGATTGTTGGACAGGAACCGGTCGAGCGACAGGACCTGACCTGCGCCCAGATCGTAATCCTTGTTCAGCAGGTCAGTCACCGCGGGTTCAAGGCTGATTAGTGGCAGATCATCCGCCCCAAATTGTGATAACAGAGCAACCGTCTGATCGCGTTGCGCCTGGAAAGCGTCCATCATGCCACGCACCTGCCGGGCCTTGCCGTTGGCGACCGGTGGAATGGCCCAGACGGTAAATCCCAGTCGGCCCAGCAGAGCCGCCGATTGCCCAATCACTTTGGTATCGAACGCACCGGTGAAACTGTCCAGCGCCAACAGAACGGGGCGTTCTCCCCAGTTCGACGGGCGCGTATTGGGAGAGACCAGTTTGCCCCCGGCGTCTTGCACCGCCTGTTCGGCGGACAAAGCGGAATAGCGGGGGATGTCAACCAGGCCGAACCCCCGGTTCAGCACAGCGCGCGTTAGAGGGTTGCCCGCCAGCAGATTGGCCAGTCGCGGCAGCTTTCGCAGGGCCAGCGAAAGTCGCTCCACGTGGCGCAGCACATGGTCGCGCGCGGGGCGGGTGCGGGTCTTGAAATATTCATGCAGGAAGGCGGATTTCATTGCTGGGACATCAACGCGGACCGGGCATTGACCAGTGCAGGATTTGCACGACAGGCACGTGTCCAGACTGTCCTTCAGCGCCTCTTCCACCGGGGCGGCATCCTCGCCGGTCGAACGCAGCCGCGTCCACTCTCGAAACAGACTGGCGCGGCCCTTAGGGGCCTGAACCTTGTCGCGCGTGGCCTTGTAGGACGGACACATCGGATCGCTGGGCGCCCAGTTATGACAGGCCCCATTGCCGTTGCAGGCGATGGCCCGGTCGAAATCGGCATGGGCCGTTTCGTCGATCTGGGCATCGCGCGCTCCACGCATCGGCACGGCGTCCAGCTTCATCACCGTCATGTCACTGTCGGCCGCCGTCGCCAGCTTGCCCGGATTCAGCCGGTTGTTGGGATCGAAGGCTGCCTTGATCCGACGCATCACGGCGTAAAGGTCAGGCCCTACATATGTTTCGACATATTCGCCCCGCATCCCTTTGCCATGCTCACCCCAGATCAAGCCTCCATGCTTTTGGCACAGCGCCGACACCGCGTCCGAGATCGGGCGAATCTGGTCCCGGTCCGCCGGATCGCGCATGTTCAGCATCGGACGCACATGCACACATCCCACATCGGCATGGCCGAACATGCCGTAAGTCAGGCCGCGTGCATCCAGCAACTGGCCGAACTCGGCCACAAAGGCTGACAGGTTTTCCGGCGGCACGGCAGCGTCCTCGACAAAGGGCAGGCCGATGCGGCTGGTTTCCACCGCAGCCAGCAAGCCGACCGAGCGTTTGCGCATCTCCCACAGTGCCGACATCTCGGCAGGCGCGGCGGTTGTAACCTGCGCGGTCAGGGGGATGTGGTTCTTTTCCAGAATGTGCGCCAGGCGGTCCTGACCGGCTAGCACCTCGTCCTCGTTGTCGCCGGTGAATTCGACGAACAGGAACCCACCTGCTTCGCCGACCTGGCCCAGAACATTTTCCACCTCGCTCCACATCGGAGAAGCAGCAGCCAGCGCAAGAATCTTATCGTCAAGAAACTCGATAGCAGCGGGTTCGGCGTCGGCCAGATAGGGGACGTGGTCCAGCGCCGCCACGCAATCGTCATAGGCCAGCACAGTCAGGGCGCGAGTTTTTGGGATCGGCGTGATACGCAACGTCAGTCGGGTGGTCAGGGCCAGCGTGCCCTCTGAGCCTGCCAACAGTTTGATATAGTTGAGATCGCCCGCGCCCGTCCGCGCCTCGTCCAGGTTATAGCCGGTCAAGCCCCTGTTCATGGCGGGAAAGCGGTGGGCGATCTCTTGGGCGTGGGTGTTCAGATCACGTCGGATGGCCTTGCCGGAACGCTCCAGTTCGGCATCCGAAGTTGCGTGTGTGGTGACCGTGGCACTCTGCCCATTGGCCAGAATGATATCGGCGCTCAGAACATGGTCCGACATGCGGCCATAAATCCGACTGCCCTTGCCGCTGGCATCAGTGGCGAACATGCCGCCCACCGTTGCCCGCGACGATGTGGAAACCGTAGGGGCAAAGAAATAGCCCTGCGGTCTGAGATATGCGTTGAGCTGGTCCAGCACAACGCCCGGTTCAACCGTGACGGTGCCCGCATCCGTGTCCAGGGACAAAATGTCGGTCATATGCCGTGACATGTCGATCACCACACCGTCATTCAGCGACTGGCCGTTGGTGCCGGTTCCGCCGCCGCGCGCGGTCAGCGCGATGCCAAATCGATCCGCAAGCGCTGCGGCCTTGGCCACGTCGGCGGCATCCCGGGGGAACAGGATCGCCTGAGGCGCGATGTGATAGATGCTATTGTCGGTCGCCCCGACCAGCCGCGCGGCTTCGTCCTCGGCAATGTCGCCGCCAAAGCCATCGGTGCGCAGGGCGTTCAGATACTGCCGCAGATTGGATGCGGTGTCGTCCAGCATATTTTCAGAATCCCTGTTGGTGTGCCCGAGCGCCGGTCAGGCGCTCGGGCAGGGGTTTGTTAGGTTTGCAATTCGGCGGGAGCGGCCTTGCGGGCGCGCATCCGTCCGATGATGCGGATACCGATTGCGATCACGGGGATGGCAAAGAAGATCAGCGCGACCGGGCGATGCAGGAAGATGCCGAACCCGTCGTCGGTCAGCAACACCGACTGGCGCAATGCCTGTTCGGCACCGGGGGCCAGCACAAAGGCGATGATCGCCGCAGCAGGGCTGAAGTTCAGCGTCCGCATGAAGTATCCGATCAGACCAAAGATGCAGGCCACCAGCACGTCGAACATCGACGACCGCGCGGTGTAGGCCGAGATCAAGGCCACTGCCAGGATGGTCGGGTAGATCAACTGCTGCGGCACCTTGTCGATAACCCGGCCAATGACAGGCCCCAGGAACCAGCCGATCAGACCATAAAGCGCGATACCGATCAGACCGGCGGCAAACAGGCCATAGACGATGTCGCCCGAGGTCTCGAAGATTTTCGGACCAACCTGAATACCATGGATCAGGAACACACCCATCAGCATCGCGGCAATGGTCGAACCCGGAACGCCAAGCGCCAGCAACGGGATCATCGACGGGCCGGATACCGCGTTGTTGGCGGCCTCGGGCGCAGCCACGCCCTCGATGGCGCCTTTGCCCCATTCGTCCTTGTTCTTGGCTTTCGCCTTTGACGAGCCATATGCCACGAAACAGGCCACCGCCGAGCCGACGCCGGGGATCAGGCCCACCAGCGCGCCGATGAACGATCCGCGCCCGATAAAGGGCAGGCAGCGTTTGATTTCGGCCCAGCTAAGCTGGTCATCCTCGGGCTTGCGGGCCGCGATTTCGTCATGATGCGCCTGACCGGACCGCGCGGCTTGAACCTGCGCAAACACCTCGGAAATCACGAACATGCCGATCAGCAGGGGCACCAGCGAGAAGCCGTTATACAGCTCGACCATGCCGAAGCTGTACCGCGGCTCGGATGTGATCGGATCGAGTCCGATCATCGCCAGCGTTGCGCCAAACAGGGTCGAAGCGATGCCCTTGAGGACGGAATCCGAGATCACCGAACCGATAATCAGGAAGGCGCAGACATAGATCGCAAAGTAATCCGGGGGTCCCAGTTCGCGGGTCAGCTGTGCGATGGTCAGCGCACCGAAGATCAGCATGAACTCACCGACATAGTCGCCAATGACCGACGCGGTTGTCGCGGTCTTGAGCGCTTTGCCTGCCTGACCCTTCTTGGTCAGCGCGTGCCCGTCGATCACCGTTGCAGCTGCGGCCGTTGTTCCCGGAGTATTGAACAGGATGGCCGAAATGGACCCGCCGAACCGCCCTGCCTTGCCGATGACATAAAGGAAAGCCAGCGCTGACAGAGGATCGATGTAATAAGTGATAGGCACCAGCATCGCGATCGCAGCCGAGGCCGTCAGACCCGGCACCGCGCCGACGATCACACCAAGGATCGAGCCCAGCACCACGAACATCAATGTCTCGGGTGTGGTGAAAATGGTGTAGAAACCGTTCAGAAGTTCCATGTCACATTCCTCACTTCAGCCCGATCAGGGACAGGGGGTTGAAGATGGTGGCGGCTGGTTCGAACACTGTCATCAGCTTGAAAAACAGCAGATACAGCACGGCTGTCCCGATCACCGGCAGCAGGATCAGGGCCGGGAGGCGCACGGCAAAAAGCAGCGCCGCACAGAACAGCGTTACGAAACAGGCGACAACGTAACCGAACGCGCCGAACATCCAGACAAAGGCCAGCCCCAGCAGGAACAGTGGCACGGCGTCAGAAAAAAAGCGTTTCGCCTCAAAGCTGCTTTTGTCTGCCGGGGCGGTCTGGCCACGGGCACCAAAAACAATCAGGGTCAAACCAACCAGCCCAAGCGCCACACAGATCGCCTGTGGAAAGAACCGGGGCCCGACACCTTCTTCGTCAACAAAATCCAGCGAGATGTTGAAGGATTTCCAGAAAAAGAAGGCGGCCAGCGCGGCCAGCGCGGCCCCTGCCACAATGTTGTGGCGCGCAGTTTTGCGCGCCATGTTGATATCCACGTTCTGGGTCATTCCAGACCTTCCAGGAGCTTGCCCCATTCAACCTTGGACACATCAATATTTGCGGCAGTATCTATACCATTGACGCTTGCGGTCGGCAGACCGGCGGTGTTCAGCGTGTCAAGATAGGCTGCGTCCTGAGTGATCGCGACAATCGCGTCGGACAGTTGCGCTACGACCTCATCGGGGGTGCGGGCCGGTGCCATCACGATCATCTGCGACGAGACCGGGATGAAGTCGATGCCCAGGGACTTGGCGGTCGGTGCATCCGGAGCTGCCGGGTGCGGATCGTTTGACAGAACCGCCAACAGACGAACTTCGTCTTCGAAACCACGACCCAGATGCGCGCCCATGACCCCGAAATCAACTTCAGAACTGGCCAGTGCCGCACGCACGCCCGAACCACCTTTGAACGGGACGTCCTTGGCTTTGACGTCGTTGGGGTTGAGAACGCCGAGACCCGCCATATGCCAGACATTGCCGCGACCAGTATGGCCCCAACGCAACGCAGTGTCTGAGGATTTGCCTGCTTCGAGCAACTCGTCCAGCGATTGGATAGGCGATCCCGCGGGAACGAAGATACCGGCGGTCAGTTCGCCGATAGTGCCAACCATCTTGAAGTCGTCGGTCGAAACAACCTGCGGCTTGATCAGGTTCTTCAGAACCATCGAGCCTGCCGAGGCCAGATACAGGGTATAGCCGGTGGGAGGTTGGTCCGCCACGAAACGGCCACCGACAAGGCCACCGCCACCAGGCTTATTGACAACAACCACGGGCTGTCCGCCGGTATGCGCCTCAGCCGCGCTGGCCAGCGCACGGGCATAGGTGTCGGTGCCACCACCGGCCTTGAAACCTACGATCATATCGATCGGGCGCTCGGGGAAACTGTCGGCCTGGGCCATTGTTCCTGCCACGGCCAATGCCGCACCAGCGGCCAGGCTTTTCATCCATCCTAGTTTTGTCATGGTTCTCCTCCCATCGAGTACGTGGCATTGCACCAGCGACTATTGTTCCATTCTCAGAGGCTATCGCTGATACGGGCCATTCAGGAAATACTATCTTGCGATTTCCTCCATCGGAAAATCCTATTGGAAGATTTCATGGTCCCTCCAACGCCCGGGGCTCATCTGCCCCTCGGCTAAACTCTTTCCAGCAAAAGTGAAATTCCCTGACCGACGCCAATGCACATGGTGCAGATCGCTCGGGTTCCTCCCTCTCGTTTCAGTTGGCTTGTCGCCGTCAAAGCCAGTCTCGCCCCCGACATGCCCAAAGGGTGACCCAGTGCAATCGCGCCTCCGTTGGGATTCACCTTTGGGGAATCATCGGGCAGCCCCAGCGCCCTTGTCACGGCCAAAGCCTGTGCTGCAAAAGCTTCGTTAAGTTCTACAATATCGATCTGGCTTATATTCATTCCTGCGCGCGCCAGTAGCTTCTGTGTTGCTGGCGCCGGACCAAAGCCCATAATCCGGGGTGCGACCCCGGCCGTAGCCGCGCAAACGATCCGGGCGCGCGGCGTCAGGCCATGACGTTTTGCGGCATCTTCACTGGCAATGATCAGCGCCGCGGCACCGTCATTTACGCCCGAGGCGTTTCCCGCAGTCACCGATCCGCCCTCACGAAACGGTGCGCGCAGTTTGGCCAACCCTTCAAGCGTGGTTTCCGGCCGGGGATGTTCATCGGCGTCAATGACCATCGGATCGCCTTTGCGGCGAGGTATGGTCACGGATGTGATCTCTTCCGCGAATACGCCCGCCTTCTGCGCCGCCGCTGCGCGCTGTTGTGAGCGAAGGGCGAAGGCATCCTGATCTGCCCGGCTGATCCCGAATTCTTCCGCTACGTTTTCAGCTGTCTCGGGCATCGAGTCGACACCGAATTGCGATTTCATCTGCGCGTTTACAAAGCGCCAGCCAATGGTCGTATCGTGGATTTCTGCCGCTCGGGAATAGGCAGTGCTTGCCTTTGGCACCACAAAGGGCGCGCGGCTCATGCTTTCGACGCCGCCTGCGATGATCAGGTCGGCATCCCCGGCCCGGATCGCGCGGGCACCATAGCTGACCGCGTCCAGACCTGACCCGCACAACCGGTTCAGCGTGGTTCCTGACACTGTATCTGGCAATCCGGCCAGCAGGGACGACATGCGTGCCACGTTGCGGTTGTCCTCGCCCGCCTGATTGGCGCAACCGAACAGAACATCATCGACCGCCGCCCAATCCACTTGCGTATTGCGCGCCATCAAGGTCCGCAGGGGAACAGCCCCCAGATCGTCGGCACGAACTGAGGACAGCCCTCCGCCGTAGCGCCCGATTGGCGTGCGGATCGCGTCACAGATAAAAGCCTCGGCCATCAGATCACCCCTGCATCGCGCATTGCCAGAATGGCGGCATCGTCATGGCCCAGCCCACGCAGAATCTCATCAGTGTCCTGACCTTTAGCAGGCGGCGGGCGGTTGAACTCGTTCAGACCGGCCGAAAACTTGGTCGGGTACCCGGCCTGAAAGCTCTTGTTTTCACCTTCGCCCAGCTCTCCGAACATGCCGCGATCCTGCAGGTGCGGATCGTCGAACAGGCGCATGTCCTGATAGACGACCGCCCAAGGCAGATCGGTGGGGCGGAACAGCGCCTCCCACTCGGCCAGGGTTTTAGAAGCGAACATTTCGGACATCATCGCATGCACCTCGTGCTTGCGCTGGTTACGCAATTCGTTGGTGGCATATTCGGGGCGGCCGAGTTGTGGGAAATCTGCCTCCATCAACACCGCCAGCTGCACCCAGAACTTGTTTTCAAAGAGACCAATGGCGATGTGTCCACCGTCGCGGGTTTCAAAGATGTCGTTGTCGGGCATGACAAAGGACATTCTGTCCGGATCACCCTCGCAAAGCTCATGCGCGATGCGCACCAAAGGCGCGGACCAGTTTACCATCGCATCGGTGATGGCAACGTCCAAGTATTGGCCCTGACCGCTCATCTTGGCCGAGCCCATAGCCACCGCCAAAGACAGCGCGCCATACATCGCACCCGCATAATCCGACAGGCGTACTTTCGGACGGGCCAGCTTGTCCTTCACCTGACTGGGCACCGCGAAGTAGCCTGACAGCGCAAGGAAATCGATGTCATGACCCGCGCGATGGCGGTAAGGGCCGGTTTGACCAAACCCGGACAACGAGCAATACACGATCGCCGGGTTCAGCGCGCGGACGTCCTCGTACCCGAAACCCAGACGGTCCATCACGCCGGGGCGAAAGCTTTCGATCACCGCATCCGCGTCTTTCAGAAGGTCGGTCAGCACCGCTTTGCCCTCATCGGATTTCAGATCCAGTGTCAGGGATTTCTTGTTCCGGTTCAGGCGCGCGAACATGTCCTTGCCAAGACGGCGGCCCGGATCACCATGTTTGGGCTCTTCAATCTTGATGACCTCGGCGCCCAGATCGGCCAGCGACTGCGTGGCAAAGGGACCCGGCAGCAGGCGCGACAGGTCTATGATGCGCATGCCGTTCAGGAAGGACCAGTCATTCGTCATTGCGCCGCCTCCGGATGTGCCTGTTTCCATTCTTTCTGGATACCTTTACCGATGGTGTTGCGCTGAATTTCAGAACTGCCGGTCAATACGCGGAACATGCGCAGGCGACGGAACACCCACTCGACTGGGTGGTTCTTGGTCATTCCGGTCGCGCCATGGATCTGGATGGCCTTGTCAGCCACCTGAAAGGCGTTTTCGGCGACAAAGACCTTGCACATGGCCGCCTCGGTCCGAATGTTCTCGCCACGATCAGCCTTGGCGGCGGCGGCGTGGATCATCGAATGAGCCGCAAAATTCGCGGTTTTCATATCGGCCAGCATGTGCTGGATCGCCTGAAAGTTGGCGATGGGTTGTTTAAACTGTACCCGCCGGTTGGCATAATCCACCGTCTGTTCCAGAGCAAACTGCGCATGGCCCAGCATGGTGGGGCATTGCAGAAGACGGTTGATGTTGATCCGCTCCATCCCCAGCTTGAACCCGTTGCCCAATCCTCCAAGGATATTGCGCGCAGGCACCCGGACATTTTCCAGAATGATGTCATTGTCGATATGCTGACCGGACATCGGCAGGTAATGCCCTTCGACCCGATACCCGGGCGAGGCCGCATCAATCAGAAACGCGGTTACGCCGCCTGCCCCCGCTTCCGGGTCAGTCACACACATAACGATGGCAAAATCCGCGGTGCGCGACGCGGTGATATAGCGTTTGTGCCCGTTGATGATGTAGTCGTCGCCATCCTTGACGGCACTGGTTTCAATCCGCATCGCATCCGATCCCGCATTGGGCTCGCTCAGCGCAAAACATCCGGCGCGTTCACCGCGCGCGGCGGGATAGAAGAACTCTTCATTCTGCTCATCAGTTGCGCGGGTGATGATGTACCCGATCCGCATCGGCCCGCCGTTTTCACCCAGCACACACCCATAGAGCGCCGCGTTCGACCGCGTGCAGTCGGTCTTGAGCGTGCATAGTTGATCGATGGACAGGCCCAGCCCGCCAAACTCTTCGGGCAGGTTGCAGCCATAGATGCCCAACTCGCGTGAGCGTTTCCACCATTCTTCCAGCTGCGCCCGTTCGAACCGGGTTTCGTGGGTTAGACCATGCACCTGTTCAAACGGGATCATTTCATCATAGAGCAGATTGTTCACTTTCGACCGCAGGTCGGCAAAGGCTTGGCTCTCAAGGCCCGACGTCGCGCGATTTAGTCCCTGAATCATGGTCACACCTTCCGATCCGAGTTGGCCCAATACCCGTCGCGCACCTGTCGGCGCAGGATCTTTCCAGCGTCGTTCTTTGGCAATTCCTCAACAAGATCGACGGAGTGCGGTTTCTTGAATTTGCCTAGCTTGTCGGCGCAATGGGCGATCAGTTCGGCGGTATCGGGCTGACTGCCATCACGAGCGACCACAACGGCCTTGACCGCCTCGCCCAGATCACCATCGGGCACACCAACGACGCAGGCCTCGAATACATCCGGGTGCTCAAACAGGGCATGTTCCACCTCGTTGGGATAGACGTTGAAGCCCCCGGTGACGATCATGTCCTTCTTGCGGTCGATGATGAAGATATATCCGGTGTCATCGATATAAGCGATGTCTCCGGTGTGGTAATAGCCGTTTTTCAGAACCGGCGCGGTCAGTTCAGGGGCGTTGTGATAGCCTTTCATCACATCCTCGCCACGAATGACCAGTTCCCCCACTTCGCCATTCGGCAGCGCGTTGCCGTCGTCGTCCACAACCGAGACTTCGGTTTCAAACAATGCCCGGCCGCAGGATGAAAACAGCTCCGGCCGGCTCTCCAGGGCCAGCAAGTGATCGGCCTCGGTCAGCAACGTGACCGAGGAACATACCTCGCCCGCGCCGTAACCCTGATTGAGGATCGGTCCGAAAAATTCCACCGCTTCGCGCAGCCTTGTGGGCGAGATCGGCGCGGCACCATAACGCAGCAGTTTGAGCGACGATAAATCGTACTGATCCCGGTTCGGCGCGGCCAGAATACGGTTGATCATGGTCGGCACTAGATAGGTCTGGGTCACCTTTTCCCGTTCGAGGGTCGATAGATAGGTGTCCACATCGAACCGGGACAGGATGATATTGGTGTGCCCCTGTGCCAGCAGCGGCATCAGGGCCATGCCTGACACATGCGTGATCGGACCCACATGCAGGTAAACTTCCTGCTGATCCGGATAGAGCCGCGAGCGGAAGGTGATCTTGCGCAGGATGGCCCGGCGGTTGCGTGCCGTGTGCATCGCGGCCTTCAGAACGCCCGATGAGCCCGACGTGTAGTGGTGCACCATGATGTCTTCGGGATCAAGCTCGACGCAAACGCCGGCGCTGTCGGCCTGCGACAGGGCGTCTTCGTAGCTGCCATTCTCACCCATGACCAGCAGGATCAGACCATCGCGTTCGGCTTGCGCACGTTTGGCGGCCTCCAGATGCGCCTCGTCCGTGATCAGAACCTTGACCTGGCTGTCATCGCAGACATGGACCACTTCGTCCGCTGACAGCCGTGCGTTGATCGGAACACGGACAAAGCCGCCCTTCAACAGCGCCACTTCGGCTTCCGCGATTTCAACCCGGTTCCACGCCAATACTGCAACCCGCTCGCCCCTGGCGACGCCCAATCCGGCCAGAGCCGTCGCCAGACGATTTGTCCGGTCGTCCAGTTCCGCATAGCTGCGCGCAACACGTTCATCCTTGAGCGCAATCCGGTCGGCCCAGAAGCGGGCGGCGCGGGTTACAAGATATCCCAGATTCGTCATGACAACCTCTCAGTTCGTTTTCGGGCCCAGCCTGAAGCGGGGGCATCGCTGATTGTCAGGAAAGGTAGAGAGTGGCGTTCAATAAGGAAAATATCATTTTTGACTGCTGGATATAGCAAAACGATATGGGTGTGATTTGCGGTCCCATAGGGTTTGCGTCTGGATGGGATCGGAACTCTCTATGCCCTTTTTCGGTGAGATCTTCGGTAGAGATACCGGCAGAGGATCATACAAACCGGAGGACAAAGCATGAGCGCAGTGACGGTGACACGGGTTGGGCAGGTTGGAGTGATCCGAGTGGATGCCCCGCCGGTCAATGCAATTTCGCAAGCGGTCCGCCAGGGCTTGTGGGATGCAGTTGAGGCCATTGTCGCCGATCCGCGGGTAGCGGTTGGCGTGCTGATCTGCGCGGGCCGGACCTTCATGGCAGGCGCGGATGCGTCTGAGCTGGGCAAGCCGCCGGTGCCGCCGCATCTGAACGATCTGGTGTTGTTTATTGAATCCTGTCCTAAGCCGGTCGTCGCAGCGATCCATGGTCAAGCGCTTGGCGGTGGGCTGGAAATTGCGCTGGCCTGCTCGCATCGGGTCGCGGTTTCGAATGCCCGTCTCGGCCTGCCCGAGGTCAATCTGGGCTTTGTCCCCGGTGCGGGTGGTACGCAACGCCTGCCCAGGCTAATCGGCGTGGAACCCGCGCTTGAGATGGCCGTCGAGGGCAAGCCCGCTACGGCGCAAAAAGCGCTGGAAACCGGGTTGATAAATGCGATCGCCGAGGATCTGGAACCCGACGCGATGGCCTTTGCGGCCACTCTGCTTGAGGTCGATCCGGCACCGGTCAAGCTGAACCGCCCGATTGCCGCTAACAGTTTTGACGCGGATGTGTTTGATCGGTGGCGGACCATGTGCGGCAGGCGCAAACGCGGGCTGGATGCGCCGCTGGCGGTGATCGACGCGGTTCAGGCGGCCACTGGTCCCGATTTTCAGGCCGGGCTGGACACCGAACGCGCCCTGTCGCTCAGGCTGCGCAAAAGTCCGCAATCCACGGCGCTGCGGCATATCTTCTTTGCCGAGCGCGCGACCTACAAGGTCGACGGGCTCGATCTGTCACAGGCGGGCGACATCAGCAGCGTCGCGGTTATCGGTGCCGGAACCATGGGCGCAGGTATCGCGCAGGTCTTTGCGGCGCAGGACATCCCTGTCACCCTAGTCGAGATTTCGGACAGTGCCGCGCAGGCCGGTATCGCCCGTATTCGCAGCAATCTGGAACAGGCGGTCAAACGCGGCAAGCTGGATGGCGCACGGGTTAGGGCCATTCTGGAGCGGGTGACGCCAACCACTGACTATAATGTGCTGGGGTCCACGGATCTGGTAATTGAGGCGGCGGTTGAGGATATGGCGATCAAGAAGACGATTTTTAAGCGGCTGGATCAGGTCTGCCATCCGGGTGCGATCTTGGCCACCAACACCTCCTATCTGGACATCAACGAGATCGCCACCGCCACATCCCGGCCGGACCGCATGGCGGGGCTGCATTTCTTCAGCCCTGCGCAGATCATGAAACTGGTCGAGATCATTCGCACCGACAAGACTGATTCGGCGGTCACGGCGACATTGGCGTCGATGATGAAAAAGCTGGGCAAAATCGGCGTCATCGCAGGGGTTTGCCATGGCTTTATCGGAAACCGCATGTATCAGGCCTATCAGCGCGCGGCGGGTCTTCTGATGCTGGAATGCGGCTCACCCGAGCCAGTCGATGCGGCGTTGCGGCAGTTCGGCATGGCGATGGGGCCATTTGAAGTGCTTGATTTGTCAGGCATCGATATCGGCTATCTGATGCGCAAGGCGCTGCCAGACGGGGCGGTTCATCCTTTTGCGTTTCAGGTCCATGATCGCCTTGTTGAAATGGACCGCAAGGGGCGCAAGACGCAGGCTGGATTTTACAGTTACGGCGCGGGAAGCATGAATTTGGACGACACTGTACTTACCCTGATACGAGACATTGCAAAAAAGGCGACGATTGCGCATCGTAATTTGTCGGTTCAAGAGATAACGGACCGGTGTATCCGTGCACTGCATGACGAGGGAAAAGCCATCTTGTCCGAAGGTATCGCCGCCAAACCGGGCGATATCGATGTAGTCTTTGTCAATGGCTACGGCTTTCCGCGTCACAGGGGCGGACCGATGTATTATGGAAAACACGTCGTCGGCTAAACGACAATGTCACTTCGGCTGACCTGGCGATGAACCCGACGAGCGCGGGATTGGCGCCAAGTCGTATGGTTCGAATGCGGAGTATTTGCCGTATAGTTATAGGAAAAGTTTGATATGACAGATGATGTTGACGCTAACCTGGCGCGTGGGTTGGAACTTGCTTCGCACGGCAGGCAACAAGACGAAGGCGTGCTGGTCATTCGCACTATAGCCATGCCCGCGGACACCAATCCGTCGGGTGATATTTTTGGAGGATGGCTCATGTCCCAGATGGATCTTGCGGCGGGCAACATGGCGGGTCGCGTATCGCAGGGGCGCGGTGCCACAGTCGCCGTCGAAGCTATGAAATTTCTTAGACCGGTAAAAGTGGGGGACGAAGTGACCCTCTATGCTACATTACGGGCTGTCGGGCGAACTTCGATGCGAATTCACGTAGATGCCTGGGCACGACCAAGATACTCTGGCAATGCTGAGAAAGTGACGGATGCAGATTTCGTATTTGTCGCGCTAGAAAAAGACGGTACTCCGAGACTGGTTTTTGACGAACCATGATCGCTGGCTATTTCCGCAAGAGATCAGCTACAAACTTTTGAACATCTACGTTTGCGGCTTTAGGTTTTGGGCCGCATGTACCGTAAATTAGTTGAAGGCCGGGGTATCTGCGCTTTCTTCGAAAAAAGCAGCGTATCTCCAGCCAATTTCAGAGATACCTGATCCGCACGCTTTGATCCCGGTCGTACCCAAGTTCCTCCAGTATCCTTTCCGCGTCCAAATTGAAGTCTTTCATCAAGTCCGCGACCCGAACCGCCTGAAAGCTATCAAGATTCCGCACCGTCCGACCTTCTTCGAATGAAATCAATTCATGAGATCTGCCTGACCAACGCACAATTCCACCGCAAAGCATCCGTCGTTCGGCGTCGACGATTTCAGCTACCGGGTCCGCAAAGAAGTCGCTCCACTTAAGAAAACCGGTACTGACTGCCCGGGCAACCGCCTGTTCGATCGTCCGGCTCTTTAGCTTGGTGGTGATCGAAGCAGTCAGGACTTCTACCGTTCGCGAAGCGTGGCCCGTTTGCCTGGCAATGACGGAAGGTATCAAACCCGACGCGAGCATCTTCAACACATCTAGTTCATCGCCAGACAGGGAATCCGAGGGAAAGTTGAATACGGTTTCAATGACATCAAGGGCAAGCAAGTGCAGAACCTGTGCTTCATGGCGCAGGGTAGGGAGCATTCTCGTGATCAATGCGTCCCACTCGGGGCGCGGCGCATTGGACGTGACGGTAAATACGCCCCGCTCCCCGAAGGGGTTGATAACCGGAATGGAAAGACCGTTGCGTCCAACGCCAAATTTTCGGGCTGCCTCAAAAAGCGCTGCGTAGTCAGCCTGGTTGTCAAACACTGACCAGTCGATCGGTGCGATCATAGTGGCGCCAAACCGAATGAGGGGATCGACCAGAACCAGGTCGTTTTCAACGTAATGCCTAACCCAATCGGCCGGGAACGTGGTGCAACCGTGGACAACGTTGTGATGCTTGTCGATATGGGCGTAAGACGCATTTTCCAATGCAAACCTTTGGCAAATCTCCTGAAGGCGCGCCTCCCCGGTCTGCCTGAAATCCAACTCCGACCTGCCAATATCTGCGATTTTCATAGGTCGTCTTTCTGTTCCGCGTCGCCTTCGCGACCCAGTAGCAACCTAAAGCTGAACAAACCACTCGGGAATTCCCGTAGCCAATCACAGATTTGAATACGGTTCTGTTCTGGAGGCGGAAACAGAGCGATATCCTGCCGATGAGACACGTCAATTTGAGCAGCTGACGGGCATAGTCCGACACAGCCAAAACCCGCTCTAGTGGTCTTGCGGAAGTCCATCCTCATCCTCCCGCGCCCTTCGGGCCAACAAACCCATGAAACTGGAAATCAGGTTCAATTCACCGCGTTCATCCGCTTGGACCATACCGCGAAGATATCCGCCCGGATTAACCACGGGCGGCAGCCGCGGATCACTCAGCCTCGCATCCGTGATCACTCCAGCCAGGATTGCCCCCATGATGGTTAACCGATCAATCGCCGTATGCCAGGCGGAAATTTTGGTGCCGATCTCTGAAAGCCGGGACCAAACGCCGGTCTCGATTGCGTAGAGGCTTGGATTGGAATTCTGATCTCCAGCCCCGGCAATATCGATGTGCATGTTAAGTTCGGGGGATGCTAGCTCATACAGTATACGGTTGTTTATCCGAGGCAGTTTTTGGGCCTTGCGCGGAGCTATCTCCGTCGGATGATTGCTTTCTAAGCAATGCGGAGGGCCGTCAGGCCCGGAGCCAGAACAATCTGGTTCCGAGGCTCTAGCTGAGGACATTTTCTCCTCGCCCTCGGCGTTACAGGACAGAATTTTTTCTTCAATTTGGTCTTGTATATGGCACCCGAAACGGGCTTCGGGTTCACCCGAACGTTCACCGGGTTTTACAACATGCTCTTCGATCCGCTTCCAAAGGTCGTGAGCCGCCTGAACATGTGATCTGAGCCCATCCAGCGAAATGTATTTCAACTTGTCGGCGCGCGGCCACGACCGAAACGCGTCCATCATCTCGTCGAAGCCTTCAGGAGGGCAGGGGAGTGAATTAAGAATTTCCAGACTGTGTTTCGCATATCGGTAAAGCCGTGATCGATCCCCGCGCAGCTCGTCATGCTCTTTCTTCTCGGCCTTGTTTCGCACGTCTGCGTCGAGCATTTCCGGTACGAGATTCAGGGCAGGGGTCAGGAAGAGGCCAAGCCCCTTGCGCTTGCACCGCGCGCCATTTGCCCCAAGCCTGCGTTCGATCAGGCCAATCCTTTCCAGTTCACGTTCGTGATTGTGGATTGTCCGATCTGTCAAGCCACGGCCGGCAATAAGGGTTTCCTGGCGCGCGTAGCAAAAGGGTTCCTGGGATGGGTCTCGAAAAGCACATGGCGTAATCATATCGATGATGATCTCCATGGTGCGAATACACTGGGCTGAAGCTCCGCCGATTTGGGCATAGCACACGCAAAGCTGCCGAAACCTGTCTCAGTTCCAGCCCTCGGGAAGACCGTTGTGGAAGCGTGAATTTTCGCGGTGATGGGCGGATGCGATCTGCCGAAAGCTCATTGTATTGGCTTCCCTTGGCAAAGGTCAGTATTGGCATCGCGGTTTCGCGGGGCTGGGTATTCGAAATGGTTCAACGGTCTCATGGTCTGCTTCTCATTGGGGAAGCAAGGCGGCTCGAACCTCAGCGAAAAGACACAGAAAAACCGTTCGCACAGATGCGTTTATCCTTGTCAGAATTTTGGGAACTTCCTATAAATCAGGTGATCAAACGTGACTTAGGAAGATCCCCGCTGAGGCCCCGCCTTGCGGGGGTTTTTTTGTTTTTGGGATTATGGTGTTCCTCTGGCCCAGACGGCCTCGTTGCCAATGCGGCTGACACGTTCAATGACTTCTGCAGTGGCAATGCATTCACCTACCAGGCAAACAACGTCAGTATCGGATGAGCTCGTAGTTGCTGAACCCGAATATGTCGGTCCATTCAACACCAACGCCGCGGAAATAACTGGGAGGCTCACAGCGATTGCCAAGGGGCAGCCAAGCTGGGATCGGCGCAGGAGCGTGATCGGACCATTGAAAGCTCGCGTTGTCGTTATAGCTGCCAACGACCAGATCAAGCGAACGCTCGCAGTCACCCTCTCGCGACCGACGGCGATAGCTGTAGTGGCGCACATCCCAAACCCTGATGGACCTCACAACGTCGAAATCAGGGGAGGACAGATCGACGCTGATCGGGGTGGCTTGGAGCCCATCACCGTATTGGTCTTGAAGTGACGGGATCGCTTCTATCGAGATCGCTGCATCTACCAGTAATGGCTCAGTGGTATCGTCAGATGGAAGCTCTGGAACTGGGCTAGCACTGGTGCGCTTGATGGCTTCCAACCGTTCCATGGGACCCAAGTCCGAGGGGCTGTGTGACGTATTCATCGGACAGCGCCAGAGTTGAAGCGGGGGTTCAACCGGATAAGGCGTGATACGCCGAATGAACTCCGTTTTGGCAGCGACGCAATCAGGCGAAGCGGGCCAACCTCCTGCCAGACACAGGAATATTGCACAGTCGATTGGATAGGCACTGGCCTGCGACACCGGCAATGCAGCGAGTGCAACTGCAAAGGCCTTCACGTGGGTTCGAATTCCGGGCCTTGAATGGTTCATGATGGTGTCTCCTGCTTGCGAATCGCCTAAGCAATATCCGGCCAATATGCCCCTGACAATCCAATATAGTATATTGGATTGTTTTCTTATATTGACGTAGATTGTGTTTTAGTCCACAACTTTTGGATGTAGAAGGCGGCCCATGGGGGGTCGTCATGGCGGACAATAAGAGACAATACACTGTGGTAACCATTGAGATGGTTCGGGGCCTGAAAGAGGATCAGGTTCCCTTTACATGCCGCTATGAATTTATCGGACTCGCTTCCCTTGGACGACCTAAGTACCACTGCATTTATAGCTCTCCGAACTATGTCGGGGCCTTGTGCAAGTCGAAGATCTCTCGCGCCGGCGCAGAGCCCAGGGAGTTCGATCTCTGGCCAGGGCTTTTTAAGCATCACCAGGAATTTGGGGATGGGCGCATTCTTTGCGTCAAATCAGATTACACAATCGAGTCTATCACTCCAGAAGGTCTGGAAGCGGCGCAGGCACTGGACGCGAATTCCGAAACCTAACGACTGGCCACGCGCGAACGAACAGCGGATCTGTGGCTTGGGTTGCGGCGCATGAAACGGCTTTTGTTTCTCAGCGCTGCACTCGCGTTGCTGTTCATTACCGCAGCATGGATTGAACCAACCACGCAAACAAAGACTCTGAGCGCATCTGAGGTGATTGCTGTTGACGGTGACACGATCGACCACGGCGACGACCGGTATCGGCTTGTTGGGTTTGATGCGCCTGAGACCTTCCGCGCGCAATGTGAAGCCGAAAGAGTTTTGGGCCTGCGAGCCAAGGATCGCCTGACGAAGATCATTCAGACCAACGGGTACGTGGAACTGGAGATTGAACCGAAACTGGACAAGTACGGCCGCTTTCTGGCGATCGCACGCGCTGGCGGAAAACAGGTTGGATCCATCCTGATTTCTGAGGGCCTCGCGCGACGATACAGCGGTGGTAAACGCCAGTCCTGGTGCAGCTGAAGGAAAGGATCAAACAACGACTTGATAACCAAAAAAACGAAACTAGTGAGCAGTGAGCGGTCCTGTCGATTGCGCCAACAACCGACAGGACAAGAAACGCCCCAAAGCCATCCGGGGCATTCCCCAAACATCAAGAGAGAACCGTAACAATGAAGAAAACAGCAACCCGTGATGCCATTCCCAAAAAGAGCAGAGCAGCGTCAGAGTCAATGGGTACGGCGTGGACCGCATGTCTGTGCGTGTGGCCACAAAGCGCTGACTGACGACCGAGGCGAGCAGGGTATCTAGACACTTCGGCCAAACCTTCAGCCTGATTGATCCGAGCAGAACGCGGGTTTTCTACGAAGCCTGTGAAGGGCTCAGTGCTGTGTCGTGACACCCAATACCAGCTGCCCCGGTGATCCTAAGTCGCGCCCCATAATGACTATTATGTAAACACTACTGACCTATTTTCTGGATGAAAAGTAACCAATATGGGCAGCTATACCTCGTCAACTTCCGCGATGAAGCCTGGCGGTCTCCAAGATGACCTCTCTTCGATGCATGTGGCGCTACACCGAAGAGAGCGTGTGGTGACGCCCAGATGGATCTGTACTCACCACGAGACCACAACCTGCAATCCACCAGGTGCGGTGCTTGAAAGGCTATCGAACACAACCTCTTCAAACCAATACAGAAACAAATCCGATCACGGATTTGTTAACGCGCGCCCGAGCAAATTCCTGAACCCAATCAAATTGCTTTTGGCAGCGTGTTTCACAGCCGCAGACCCGGCATTTTGCCAAGTCATCGAATACGAGCCTGATGGAAGCGTGTTTCTGAACGGTGCGCGAGCAGAAATCGTTAACGGCGTCGTTCGCCCGATCCGGATGCGGGAATACGAGCTGAACGAACAGGCAGAAATACCAAAACCCAAGCCGCAGGAAAAGATCGAGATTGCGGGCAAGGCACCGCGGCCTCGCAAAGCTTCGGGTGGCTGGTCGCAGGAACGGATCGTCAAAGAAATTCACGCAGCGGCAGAACGGCACGACATTCCGGCCGAGCTGTTCATGGCGCTGGTCTGGCAAGAAAGCCGGTATCGGGCTGATGCCCTGTCGCCCAAGGGTGCCATCGGTTTCGCGCAGCTCATGCCAGGAACGGCAAAAGACCTGGGCGTGAACCCAAAGAACCCTGTAGAAAATCTCGACGGTGGCGCTCGCTATTTGGCTGCGCAGTACCGTGAGTTTGGAGACTGGAAACTGGCGCTTGCCGCCTACAACGCCGGTCCCCATCGCGTCGTCCAGTATGGCGGCATCCCCCCTTTCACCGAAACCCGCAACTACGTGCGGACCATCCTCAGCAAAGTGAGCACTAACTCATGAAACGAACCCATTTCATCCAACAGACCGCGTTCTTCTCGCTGACACTGATTATCGTCAGTGCGGCACCTGTCTCCGCCGGCTGGCTGCAAGATGCCATTGGTGATTTCATTAACGAAACTCTGGCCGACTCGAAGGTTGTCGGCGTCAGCCTCGCCGCTGTCGGCTTCATCTGGGGCTGTCTCGCCTATGTATTCGGCTGGGGTTCGCTGAAAGGCCCTGTCGTCGCGATCGTTGTCGGTGCCGTCATTGGCCTCGCCGACACCTTCATCGGAGCCTGAATGATGGCCCGCCGCAATACGGTCTTTCGCGGCCTGAGCCGCCCCGCTGAATGGGGCGGCCTACCCGTGATCTATCTGCTGGTGATCCTCGGGATGACCATGCTTTCGTTCTTCATGTTCGGGATAGCGCCAGCAATCATTGCAGGTTTTGTTTTCTATACCGGGCTTCGCCTCTTTTACGAATGGGAACCCGCTTTCTTCCGCGTCCTGTTCGTAACTCTCTCTAGGGTGCTGTCAGACGAATTCGAACCAGTCTCAGCTAAGCCAGTAGAGCTGCCCTTTATGCTGCACCTAGTTCGCGCCACTCGGCAAGAGCAGCGGTGCGGGTCAGCTTGAAGATGTCTCGGCTGGTGTGCGATCGTTCCTGGTTGAAGTGATTGTAGACGGAGGAATGGACGGAGGCGAATTTCTGTAAACTTCGCATGCGCCTGAATCGCTGCATCGCGCGTTCTCTTCGTCGCAAAGGCAGGTGCGAGTTCTCGACGCGGTTGTTGAGCCACCTGCCCGTCCGCTGTTTTTCGGTAGCTCCGAGCTCTCTGAGAGCAGCCCGATACGACGCGAAGCGATCGGTGACTACTTCTTCAGCTTTACCGTGCCGCTTCATCAATTTCCTGAGGAATTTCAATGCCGCCTGCTTGTTTCGGCGTTTGGTAACGATTGCTTCCAGCACTTCGCCCTCATGATCGACGGCCCGCCAGAGGTAGTGTCTCTTGCCATTCACCTTCACGAAAACCTCATCCACGTGCCACTTCCATTTGGAGTATGCTCTCAATTGCTGAACACGCTTTCTTCGGATCTCAGCAGCAAACATTGGGCCAAACCTGTTCCACCAATATCGGACAGTTTCGTGACTCACGTCGATGCCTCGCTCGTGCAACAGATCCTCGACATTCCGAAGCGAGAGCGGGAAACGGATGTACAGCATCACGGCAAGGCGGATGATCTCGGGGCTGGTTTTGAAATACTTGAAAGAAGCAGGATTGGTCATGGGCAAAAGCTACGCAACACCCCTGCCCGCCTCAAGACAAGTTCTTCTGACAAGACCCTTTAGAGCATGCGCTACCAAAACGACGTTTAGTCTGACAGGTGGGAACAAAGTTTGCGACAGAACCCCAAAAATTTGGCTCTATTTTAGGATACCATGAAGTGCCCCTAAGCCAGCACCAATCTTGGCGCCGTCTCGGGCTCCGCGTCCGCCGTCGACTATACCGCCTACCACGCCTCCAACGATGGCTCCCTCAATCATATCTCCTAGGAATGCCTCAGCAGGTTTCGTGGTGCTGACAATTAACAGCATTATCGTTAGTGTCTGAAAAATGGCGGCTTTCTGCATAATGTTCATTCTATTTGCTCTCCATTCTTCCATGTTTGTGACGTCACACTCCCATCGGCCTGAGTGACGGTAATCGTTCCGTCTGGATACCCATCTTTAAAGTCACCTTCAAAAATCGCACCGTCACTATGGAGATAGGTTCCCCGCCCTCCTGGGACACCGGCAACGAAGCCTCCCGAATACAGACCACCGTCTGAAGTTACCAACAATCCCTGACCGGAAGGGACGCCGTCCGAAAACGGCCCTTCATAGCGGTTTCCATTTGGGTACGTTATTGATCCTGAAACAGGTTCATTATTTTCGAACACGCCGGAAAATAATTCGCCATCATTAGTTTGGTAAGTAACTGGTCCGAAAACAAGTCCATCTTTCCAACTGGCTTGCATAAAGCCACCCTTTGGATCGCGATACATACCTGAACCGGTCTCCAGAGATCCCTTTAGCACACCTTCAAAAACATCTCCATTTGGCCAAGTGACATGCGCTTTTCCGTTTGGAAGGCCTTTGACAAAATTGCCGTCGATCAGCAGAAAGCCACCTTCGTATTCAGCCGATACCACTCCGGGACCTTCAAAAAGCCCAGCGGTCATCTGTCCATCATAACGGCCTAAGAGCTTTCCTTCTCCGGAAACATTCAATACGCCATTTCCGTCTGCAAAACCATCGGAACAGGAACCCGACCAGCTCACTATGTCGATAATATCGTCAGGTTCAACGTCCAGTACAACTTTGCACGAAGTGATTGGGTCAACAAACTCGCGAAACTCCGCCTTTGCCGTCTGGCCAAAAGTAAGTGTAACGCATATCAATAGATAATACCCACCTCGCATACCAACACCCATGTTCTGCGTTTAGCAAGAATAGTACGTTTTAGTATACTCTAAAATCTCGCTGAATTGGCAATAAATTTAGGCTGATCAATTCGTTTAATCGCCGTCTTTACTCCGCAGCGTATTAGAAGTCACGACAACGAGAAAGGAGAAGTGGTTTGACGCGTGATAGGACAAGTACCTGCATTCGATTTGTCGGCGCGGTACTATTTGTTTTTTGTGCAGGAACTGTGTTGCCACAAGAAGGTAATGAGTGGTCACCAGGTGTATTGGAAGCTTCGCGCAGTTGGGATGTTTCTTCACCAATCGACGGCTACATCATTGCGATCAATTTTTCTGAGGGTGACGTGGTAAGCAAAGGCGACCTGCTGGTCGAATTCGATAGCCAAATCGCAGAATTCCAACTTTCTCTAGCGAAAATAAACGCGAGCTTGGCCGAAGCAACTTTCGCTGATCGACAAGCCGACTTGGAGCGCCAAAAGACGCTTCGCGATCATGAAAATGTCTCCGTCGCAACGTTTTTGGATACGAAATTGGCCGCTCACGTGGCCGCACTCGAAGTCGAGCGCGCAAAAATCGAAATGGAGATAGCTGCCATTTATCTTGAGGCACACCTAATTACCTCACCGGCTGACGGGCTGATCTCAGGTCCGCTCGTAAACGAAGCTAGTATTTACAATGCGGAGGGCAGCGGGCCAATTGCAACAGTTGTCCAACTGGACCCGATTAATGTTCGTGTCGCAGTACCCTTGGGCGAAGTGCTGTCGAGGTTGAAAAGAGGGGAATTCAATATCGAAGCAGTACGCGAATTGGAGTTCGAGTTGTTTCTTGAAGACGACACTGAATATTTCCACAAGGGCAAAATAGTTGCTGTTGGTTTTGAGGTAGATCCAAACTCCGGCGAAGGCTCAGTGCTCCTTGAATTCCCTAACCCTGAAGGTGTTCTTCGACCGGGTCTTCCAGTAAAGGTCAAATAAAAATACGAATGCTTTAGCCATCGGCTTCCTGACCAGTGCAACTCGTCGCGAGGCGTGCAGAAAACCTATGAGGCAGATGGCCCCTGCTCAATCCGTGTCGAGATGCGCCATAGTGCAACTGTCATCAGGTGCGGATGAGGGAACTGCACCATGGCCGTGTACTGGGAGTTATGGCTTTAAGTCCTTTAGTAGTTCGTTCAACAGGTCCGCTGCGTCCAAAAGGCCATTGCCAAGGTTGAATGTGACAGCTCCCCCTTCGCTATCAATCGAGCCCATTTGGATGATCGTGATGCCGCTGTCCTTGTTGGAATAGAACATCTGCCCACCATATCCGAGGTGGGCCATTCCACCTTTGTCGTTGTAGTACATCTGGTGAGTGTACCACCACTGCGACGTGGTGCCGGCAAAGTACTTGGTGGCGGCGTCGTCCCCGTAGACATGCGTGTCGATATAGCCTTTCGGGAGGATACGTGCTCCGTTCGGTGCAACCCCATCATTGCCGATCGTTGAATACAGCATGGCGGCGTCACGAGGCGTGAACGCGAGGTAACCGGAAGCGTGTCCGAACCCGGTCTGATCGTTCAGGCCGATACCGTTTGCAGACGCTCCGATGTGTTTAAAAAGATAGAAGCTCACCGCGTTATTGTAGTTCATGCCAGTCTTGCGCTCGATGACCCAGCCGAGAACCGAAGTGACAGCAGAGTTGTAAAGCGTGTTGTTTTCGGGATTGTTGCTCGGGTCGTCGGACGTCAGCTCCGTAAGAAAACCTCGAACACCGCGAGGGTCATTCTCACACCCTTCGCCCCAGCACTCGGCCACAAAGATCCGCTGACCCTCGCTGTTTGGGTCGGTGTAGTCCTCACTGAAATTCATCACGACATTCATGTTCAGCGCTTGGTGTACGGTCACGCCATCAAACGCCGTGCCCAGTTCCGGGATGATGTCCTTGATCAAGGTGTCGAGCTGAAGCTTGCCCTCGTCGATCAGGTTGGCGATGACTAGCGCAGCAATGACTTTGGACGAACTCATCATCGAGTGTGTTTGATGCGGCTGCAGCTGGCGCGGGTAGGCTTCGTAGATGATCTTGCCATCTTTCAGAATAACCAACGCGTCCGCGCGGCTCTCGTAGAGGTAGCGCGAGAGGTTCATGTCCTCGGCTTCCCGCCAGGGTTTTATCCTAAAGCCTTCGACATGCCGCCAGCCTTCCGGGACCACAGGCAATGTATGAAATGGCCCCGTGCCCCGGCTGATGATCGACGGGTATGGGTGAACTTTCTCGAAGTTCGAATAAGTGTAGTGCCGGTTCCGCGGATTGTCCCACTTGGCAGTCGTGACTTCCGCGGCCTCGTAGTTTAGCACTGGTTGCTCACGAGGAGCCAGGTCTTCTGATCCGGTCGGGTTTAGGGGAGCCTCTTCGGCAATTATTGTCATACTGCTGGCGACCGTAATAGCAGTAGCCAAGGAAACCAGCGCCGAGTGATTGTGAAAAATCATATGTCTTCTCCTTTTGTCTAAGGAACGTGACTAACACTCCAATTTGAGCGCCCGAGGAACGCCCGTTGGCAAATCCGATAACAAACATCGGGCATTCGGTTCTGGATCAATCGAACGTCAACCTGTTTGGCTAAAGAAGGGCGCGAATTGCTTCGCACCTCCCAATCTATGTCCAGTAATCGATCGATCTCGCGCAACGCGTGATTGGAGGGAACATGAGCACCCAGATCAAACTCATAGAACCGCTGAGACTCGGCTTTCTGAATACCCATCATCACAATATCCTCCAGATCCAAAAAAGCCGAGTGATTCAAGCGACTTGAATCATCGCAACGTAGAGTTTTTCAACACTATTGGCGGTATGCGGACATTAGCTGTGCTGTGCTTCGACGTCCGCTTTGACTGAACCGCGTCACCCACAGAACTCTATTCTGGTTCGGATGTATATCGCGTCCCGGGGTTGAAAGTTGCTTCAGGTATGATCTCATCGACTATGTCGTACGTGGCGTCATAGACCACGTCGCCACCGACCACTGTTCGCTCGACATTTGTTTTCCACAACTGCTGAACGGGTATCTCGAACGGGTTTTCTCCGAGTACGATGAAGTCAGCAAGTTTTCCGGCTTCGATTGATCCGAGCTTGTCCTCCCAGCCCCTGCCGAGGCAGTGCGCTCCTCCTTGAGTAAAGGCATAGATTGCCTCCTCAAGCGAAATCGCCTGATCGGGATTCAGTGATGGACCAGAAGGGTTTTCCGGATCGGTCCGTGTTATCCACGCCTGCATCTGGTGAAAACCATTTGGATCGGGGATTAAGGCCGAAGACCAATCGCTTCCGAAGCCGATTGGAATTCCCATACTGATACCCCTTGCGGTCTGGAAGGCTTTGATGGAGTCGGCGACGTTGAAGAAACTATGATAGCGGTCGCCCACCGGCGGCGCCATGCTTCCTTCGATTTCGGCTGCCGGATAGGCCAGAGCCGGCGAGAAATCTAAGCAGACACCTTCAATTTCTGCTAGAAGTTCGAAATCCTCTAACTGAGTCATCCACGCATGCGAAAAATGTAATAGCGGTCCGTCAGGGCCAATTTCAGCACGAACACGTTCAAATATCCTCGCAAGTTCCCGGCCACTGCCGTCGCCTGCCGTGTGCACAATCACGCCAAGCCCTTTTCTGTTAAAATCTAAAATTGTCGCCTCGAATTCCTCGGCCGGCATCGTCGGACCGCCAGTGAAACCGGGTCGGTCGACATAATCATCAAGCAGGTATGCTGTGAAACTGTCAGGAGAGCCATCATGAAACATCTTAACCGCGTTGGGTATTACCATGGCACTTTGGTAATTAGCCCAATTCGCAATTGTGTCTGCCTGTTCGTCGACTGATTGCTCCATATAATGGCTCAACCAGTCCCAAGAGGCAAAGACACGAATAGTCAAGTCCCCCCTTTTATCGAGCATCTGAGCAGCTCCAACCGGTACTGGATGACCTTCAGCGGCTTTGATTGAAGTGAATCCGAAAGAATTGAATTCGGCCAATATCTTTGCCTGAGCGTCCGCAACTGGTTCCATTTCAACCCCAGGAAGGGATTGTAGGATTATCCCCATTGCGTACTCTCGAATGGTTCCACTTGGTTCATTCGAGTCCGGATATCGGTCAAAGATAATCTTGTCGGTGTTTTCAGTGTTCTCGGTGACCCCCGCAACTTCGAGAGCCTTGGAGTTAACCCAGGCTGAATGTCCGGTTTGGCTAACCAGATATACAGGTCGATCAGGCACAATAGCGTCGAGCAAATCTTTAGTTGGGCTGTCACCATCAAACACGCCGAGGTTCCAACTGCCTCCACGGATTAATTCGAGATCAGGATTTGCCTTGGCGTAAGCCGTAAGTTCGCTCAGCATGGTGTCCACATCCGTCGGATTGGAAAAGCTGAGGTTCGCCCTGTCTATTCCGACGGATAATGGGTGAGAGTGTACATCGATCAACCCTGGCATTGCGAAGGCGCCGCCTAAATCTATAACTTTAGTTGTGTCACCCGCAGTTGCCAGAGCTTCTTCATTTGTTCCAACAACTTCGAAAATTCCATTGTTGATCGCCACAGCCTGAGCCCAAGGTTGGCTTTCGTTGACTGTGTAAAATCTACCATTCATGTAGACGGTGTCAGCGTCCTGCCCAAATACCGAGCTAGCAAAAGTTGTCGCAAAGAGCATCGGCAGAAAAAATACACGCGAGTTTTTCATCGAGGCGCCTCCAAACATAACTTTGGAGTTAGACTACTGGAATGGTAGATTTGAAATAGATGTTACTAACACCATAGTTTAATGATTCATTTTAGTGGGGGAGGCAAAAGTGAAAGGTCACGATCGAACGCTGGAAGTTTCACCTGAACCTTTGAACCGAGCGGTTGAGCGCATCTGTCAAAGTAAGGAATTTCGCGGTTCGTCGTTCCTTGGACCTCTATTGCGTTATCTTGTTGGGTGCGCAACTGGTAATGTTGGGCAAAAGGCAACCGCGCAATCCATTGCTGTTGAGGTTTTCGGACTTGGTGCGGATTTCAGAAGCAAATCCAATTCAAGGGTCCGTGTTGCAACAAGCAGGTTACGGACAGCATTGGAAATCTATGACAGACGATACCTCCCTGAAGTATCAATTATCCTTCACCCAGGTAGCTATGTCCCTGACTTCTCACTCCGTGAGTTCGAACCAACTGAAGTGACAAAGGGATTGATGCTGGCAGATTGGTATCAATGTGTCGCCAGTGAACAGGCACATGCTATTGTGCAACATAGATTGTCGAAATTGGTTGAGATTGCCCCGGAAGATCCAAGCCTGCTGGCCGCTTATGCCGACGCAATGAATGATGGGTACAAACACGGTTTCGACGCACATGGTGCCCAACTTGATCACGCGGAAGGTCTGGTTGAGCGAGCACTTCAACTTGACCCCAGAAACCCGAGAGCACTGATGTCTAGTGCCTTTGTTGCTCTGGAGCGCAACGAATACGATAAAGTGCACCAATGTGGGCGTGCTCTAATGGAAATCGGGGATGAGGCGTCTGAAACAAATGGCCAATGGATGCTCGACATATTGAAAACAGACGGGCCAGTTGAATCCGTGTCTTTGTCGGTAGCCACCAAATCTGATGAGACGCCGGGCTGGATGAATCACAACTTGTTCGTCGCCGCATACCGGCGTGGCGACTACGAAACAGCTCTTGTCCACGCAGTGCAATTCGGGATGCCATTGTTTTTCTGGTCAAGCATTGAACGAGCGGCCGCGATGGCCCAGCTAGGGTTAATGTCCGCATCAAAGTTGGAACTGCAACGCTTAACCGAACTCAATCCACTGTTTGCAAGAAATCCAACCAAATACCTGTCTAGCTACATTCCATATCAGGATGACATTCTCCACGTTTTAGAAGGCTTGGAGAAGGCCGGATTGCGAACATCTAAATAGGGATGTGTGGCAAACTCCGGATCTTTCTTTTTGGTTGATTGAAGCATCTGATAGATGCATGCCCAAATTTGACGGGGGCAAGTCGTGACAATCCCTTTCCAAGGCGTGCATTTTCCGAGGGGCGTAATTTTACACGCTGCTTTCTTCTATCTGCGTTACACCGTGTCCTACCGGGATCCAGAAGAAATCCTTGCCGAACGAGGCGTCGACATTGATCAGGCGACTCTGAACCGGTGGATCATCACGTAGGCACCGCTTATTGCCGACCGGGTATGCTGTTAGAAGCGGATAAGCTACCGCCCACCGGCATCGGAAGCCATCGTTCCGATGGAACCGAGGCCACTGATGGACAAACAGTCAAATCGGACCACTCAAGTGGGGCGGATCAAAGTTCTTCTGACAAAACCGCCTGAACAATAGCAAAATATCATGCCGAGAACCGGCCTTAATCGCCTCTTGCATCTCGTCGAGCGGCGTTGCCCTGTTTTACCGCCCCCTGCGCAAACGAAATTGGCTGGCATCCCGAACACAGGGTTTCCGCGACGGGTGAGTTTTTATGTAGATAGGGCCACCACGCGGTGCTGTCGAGCGGAGTACCTTAACTGACGGGTCCGTCAGCCTGCCGTGAATGGCAAATGGATGGGGGCTTCGGGCGAATGGTTGGCCAACAGGTCGCGGCTCACCTCTCAGGTTCAATGTACCGGAACGAAAATCGACCTCGCCGGTCAGGACCAACTGAACAGACCGGGTTTCGAGAACCCCGTCGCGAACCAGAACACGACCGTTCTGCAAGCTCAGCGGTGCCACCGCACAAACGATATGAGTTTGGCCCTTGCTCAGTTCCTTAGAAAATACCCAGGGCAGCACACCAAGACCCGCAAGTTCAAGAACACTGCTTGCCAGCCTTCCATCGCCAATCCGCAGTTTAGCAACTCCGTTCAGATTTTTGATGGAAACGGGTGCATTCAGGTTCAATTTGACATCGAAGCCACCGCTAAGCACTCCTGAAGCCGCCAGTTTCACCCCCGCAGACTTTAGAACCTTTCCTACGTCCACGCCCTTCATGCTCCCTTCAAGGCGCATGGTATCCGGTGTTTCAAGCAGGTTGACCTCTGCTTTCAGGTCAAAGGCTGCCACATCAAACTTGGCGTGGACGGGCGCAATACGCAATCGCCCGTTTTGTATCGTCAGTTTACTTTTCAACGCTGAAACGCCCTGAGTGCCTCGTAGATGCTTGACGTCGACATCGAGTTCCACATCAAGACCAGATATCAGACCCTTAGGCGAACTTGGGGAATGGTCGGCGCTGGACGGATCCAGAACAAGTGGTTTTGCCTTGCGTGCCCTGGTATCCAGCATGAGCGGTTTCGGGGTCCGGTTGGAACGTCTGAGTGATATTGCAGAGCTTTTCGGATCGATGACAGCGATGATCACGGAAATAATCTCCGGCAAATCGCCAGTAGCCAAAGCGGGGCTTGTGATACCTCCGCGAACAAGTGTCTTTTCCCGAGATTGCATGGCGCGCGCGTCAATTTTCAGGCTGGAATCTCTAACCTCCAGGTTGGATTTGAGTGTCCGTTCGGAGCCATCCGAAGAAACATCTACGTTCGCAGAAAGCCGACCAGCACGAACGTCCGCGGTCCCAACAAGTGCGAAAAACTCTCGCGCTTCACTCCATTCGGCCGCGCCTTTTGCCTGAAAGATATTCGGTTCCTCAAATTCTGGGACAGAAGCGTCAACTTCGAGCGACCAGAAATCAGTCTCCAACACCCTGCCGGATAATTTTTTCAGACCAAGCTTTGCATCCTCGTCCGACAATGTGAAACTACCGGAAAATCGACCAAGTTTTTCTACCAGTTTAGCGGACACAAGATAGCTTGCCGGGAAATTCAACTTTCCGTTCAGTAATATATCCCGAAATGACAGCAAATCCCCGACCTCGCCGGATGCCGACAAATAGGGCATTTCGGAAGGCCCTATCTGAATATTGATACCTTTGAGCGTCAGGAGGCCTTCGCGGGTTCTGGACAGGCTTTGCGCAGAGATCGGCCCCAGATTATGCAGATCCCGGGTGACGCTGTTGGTTTCAATCACCGCGTTGTCGAACTTGAACTTACCGTCGTCAGAGGTCAAATGCGCAACGGCGCCAAGGATTTGGTAGTCCTCAATGTAGACCGCTGACGGAATTGGGTCTTCATCAGGAACAAGCCGCAGCCGGGCGTTGAGATCAAGCCCGTCCAGTCGTGCCAGATCAGCAAACTTCCCTTCAGCTTTTAGGGAAACATCATCTTCAAAATCCGCTTTAATACTGATGTCGCGTAAACCCAGTTTGCCGCCCTTATATTCAGCTACCGCTGTGAAGTGGGCGGACCCGTCGGCTTCGGCTTCAGCTTGCAACCCCAAGGTTTGAAAGGTGTTCAACAAAGACGACGTGCTCAGATCAATATCTGCTGAAAGTGAATTCTCCGAACTGAAATGTTCACGCACAGAAATCGTCAGGTCCCCAAATCCTGCCTTTGCAGCAAAAGACTCCGACGGCTCGAAATGACCCTGCATATCGAAAGGTTGGCCATTCACCGACCCGCTGGCTTCAACTTTGCCCGGCTTATCAATCGTCGCCTGCTGTAGCACAAAGCGGTCCAGAACATACTTGAAGTCAAAACCCGACCGTTCATTTGTCGAGGTGAACTGTATGCTTTCGAGCGTCAATTCCCTTGTTCGAAAATAGTCAAATAGCCCATATTCCACGCTGTCCCGAGCGCCAAAATTGAAAGCGTTAAGCCCTTCATCGAAATTCATACGGTCGGCTTGATCTCGTTCCATGCTTGCAACGACGCCGGATATTGTGGCTTTGCGTATGTCGAAATCGCCAACAAGCAGAGTCGTTGTATCAAAATCCAGCCTGGCGTGTTCAAGTGAGATCTCAAGCTTCGCATAGTCACCATCCTGCAGTATCTCGAGGTGATCGGCCTGAATCGTCGATGTCCGGCCGAGGATCAATCGAACATCTCCGAGGATTTGGAACTCGGCGCCTACTTCATTGGATAAGATATCAGAGAAAACGGTCTTTCTGAAATTTGCAAATGCTTCTGCAGAAAGAACCATCCAAATTCCCGCTGCAACAAAGATGATTGCGATGCCAATGGAGAGGAGTATCTTACCTAACCGAAGCATGGCGGCGTCCTCATTTAGTCTGATGACGCAGGCTCTGGCTGCGCATCCTGGCAATCATTCAATTCACTCAATGCCTGCTTTGTTCCGTCCAGAGGTATTTCAACCATTTCGCCGCCTGTCTCGCCAACGCTAAGGGTCGATTTCCGCGCGAATAAATCCTCAACTTCAGGATTGTTTGTAAAAATCCGGCTTCCTGCCCAGTCGCCTTCTGTGATTTCCAATGCAGTGCCTTCGAAAAGATCGCTTCCGAAATCAACATCCACATTCATCTGTTGTCCGGCTACTATGTCGCTCCATTCCTGGCTAAGAACCTCTAAGTAGTAACCATTTTCCAAGGGCCGCAGCCCAAAGCGAACTTTGATGCCCTTGTCAAACAGACGCTCCATGAAACATCCGTCGTCAGTATTGGTATCCACTAGAATTTGCCAACCACGTGTTTCACTCCAAATCGAGGCCGAAGTGACAACACTTGGGCAGAATGAAAGCAAAACCGTCATAAATTGGAGCAAGAAAAATCTGAACATGCGTGCGCCCCCACTCACCGATCAGATCATACACGATTACGACCGTTGCTCAAAATATGGTGATAGCACAGAGTCATAGATAACGAATTGATTTGTCTTGGGGGATGCTTGTCGCGACTGGTCTTAGCGCCGGCTTCTACGAAGTTTACGCATTCTTTTGAGTCTTGCACCCGTCTTAATAGTGAACGGCTTTTTTTTGATGTCAGCGTCGTGTGCGCAATAGTTATGAGGTTACGGTTCGATCACATCAGGAAAGTTGATAAAACTGGATAGATAAAGGCTGAATGAAACATATTCTTGCGACACACGGAATTGTTTCTCCCACTAACTCAGCGCTCAGCGAGAAGATCCTCAACATCGGCGATGTTGAACGCAATGCGATGGTACACCCAAACGGCATAGGCGATGGTTTCGCGCAGAAAGCGAATACCCTTCAGGCGTGGCAGTTTAGGCGGTATCTTCATGCGTGACGCATAACCAGGTCAGAATGCGCAAACAGGTTGGCAATCTCCGTGTTGCGCCTATGGTTTCAATCTCAAATCCAGCCGTTCGAACCCGCGCACGCCCATCTGTTTGCTGAAGGTCACGGCCTTATGCGTGTCAGCCAGACGTAGAGCGGGAAAGCGTGTGAAGAGGCGCTCCAGCGCGACCTGGGCCTCGATCCGAGCGAGTTGCATGCCAAGACAGACGTGCAATCCGTGCCCAAATCCCAGATGCGCATTCGGCCGCCGATCCAGACGCATCTCTTCAGGTCTGTCAAACCGGGCCGGATCGTAGTTGGCACCGATCAGAAGCGCCGATACCCGGTCACCTCGCTTGATAGGGACGCTTTCGAAGTCGAGGTCCTCGGTCGCGAAATGCGGCTTGGTCATAAGGACCGGAGTATAGAAGCGCATAAACTCTTCGACGGCAAGCGATAGCCGCGCCGGGCCCGAGACGATGGAAGAAGGTGGTTCCGGCAGATCAAGCAAGCCGACGATCGCATCCGAGATGAGATGAACCGTCGTTACGTGGCCGGCGGCAAATAGGGTGAAGACCATCGACAGAAGCTCGTTCTCGCTCAGCATGTCGCCATCGGCCCCGACACGAGTTAGTTCGCGGATCAGTCCGGCAGGCACGCGCTCGGGATCGGTGCGGACCTCTTCGAAAAGTTTCCGAAAATACCTCACAGTCCGGTAGAGTCCCGGTAGCGCCCGAGAGAGTGTCAGAACTCCTCTTGGTCGCGAGATGGGTGAGATCCACCGTGAAACTCGCGGTCGATCTGCCTTCGGCAAGCCGAGCAGAGCGCAAATCGCCATCAATGGCAGGGGTGCTGCATAGGCCCGGACGATCTCGACCGGCACGTCAGTTGGCAACGGGTCGAGCAGCCTGTCTGCCATCACAGCCAGTTCGGGGCGCATGTCCTCAATGGAATGCCGCGAAAAAGCGTGATCGACAAGAGAGCGAAGACGCTTGTGCTCGTCACCATCCTTGGCCAGCATTGATTCCATCAGCGGTCGGATGAAGGGCGGCATCCACCAGAAATAACGCTGAATCGGCTTTCCGCCCGCCGCTGCAGGGTCGCGGCTGAAACGACTATCCTTGAGTAGGCTACGGGCCGCCTCGTCGCCGGTCGTCAGAAACAGCTCTCCGAAAAGTGGCAGGCACGTGCGAACCAAGGGCCCCTCGTTGCGCATCCGGTTCAGAACTGGTGACGGGTCGGCAAGGAATTGTGGCGCCGTAAGATCATAGAGAGACAGGTCGTGGTCATTTGATCGAGGCATGACCGAACGTAACGGCAGCACAGAGGTCGCGTCAAATCTGGCCAGTGGTATCCAGAAGCACAACGCAAAGCGGTCTTTTCAGAAGAACTTGCATTGATGCAGGCAGGGGGCCTTCGTAGCCTCGCCCCATGACCAAGCCAAGCCCATTCAAAATCTTCAAGACCAGTGCTGTGATCATTCGTCTGGCCGTGATGCTTTACGTTCGGTTTCCCCTTTCGCTTCGAAATGTGAAAGACCATCTGCACGAACTTGGCATCTAAGTAAGCCACGAAACAGTCCGCTGGTGGAACCGTTTCGGCCCTATGTTCGCATCAGAAATTCGCAGAAAGCCGGTCCAGAAAATGCGGGCATAATCAGAAGCGAAATGGCATGTCGATGAAATGTTTGTGAAGATTTTTGGTAAGCGGCACTACCTGTGACGCGCCGTTGATCACGAAGGCAAGGTGTTAGAAGTCATTGTAACTAAACGCCGAAGTAAGCAGGCAGAATTGAAGTTCCTCAAGAAATTGATGAAGCGCAAAGGTGCTGCGGATGAAGTCGTCACGGATCGATTTGCGTCATATCGAGCCGCGCACAAAGAAATTGGTGCCAAGGAAAAACAACAGAAGGGCAAGTGGCTTAACGACGGGTTGAGAATTCCCATCTGCCATTCCGACGGCGAGAACGAGCAATGCAGCGTTTCAGGCGGATGCGAAGTTAGCAGAAGTTCGCCGCCGTTCATTCCTCTGTCTACAACCACTTCAACCAGGAAAAATCGCTCACCAGCCAAGATACCTTCAAGCTGATTCGGTCCGCCGCTCTTACCGAGTGGCGCGAACTTTGCGCGGCATAAAGGACAGCTCTACTAGCTTAGCTAAGACTGGTTAGAATTTGTTTAACAGCCCCGTTTCGTGATGATTGGCGGCGTTCAGGCTCAGCAACCGGGCCTCTTGCTATTGGATGAGTCGACCAATCACCTGGATATTCATCATCAACTGTCAATCCTGAGTTGTGTTCGGAACCTCAAGGTGACGACGGGGAGGGCGCTGCATGATCTGAACCAGGCAATGACTTGTGACCAGGTGGCCGTTTTGTCCAAAGGGCGCTTGGTTGCTTATGGGCCGGAAGCTGATACGCTCTGGCTCACCCACAGAGGTCTGCTAAGCGGACATTCCTGCCGTTTCTTTCTACGTTGGACGTGGACAGATCTTCATATGTTGTACTCTGGCGTGCTGAGTCGCAGCCTGCGGTGTCTTGCACTCGTGTAAAGAGTAACACGCTCCCGAACCATTGGGTATTGACCGCATCAGTTGATGTTGTGGCATCGCACACGTATCGTTTCTGGTGCAACGGAAACCAAAATGGTGATACCAGCTATGGCATTTATGTCGGTATTAGAAATCGTTCTGTGGTTTTTTCTCCCTGCCATTGTGGCTATGTTGCTTTATTGGACTGCGCATATGCTGGTGGCAAAGCATGCCTCTGAATCCACAATGGATGCTGCCAAATGGGCGTCGGTTAGAGTGGGGGCCATCCATGCGCTGATCCTCGCCCTAGCCTTTTCCGGATTGAGAGCAGAGCACAATGAATTGCAAGAAGGGATCGACAATGAGGCTCTGGCAATCGAGCAATTGTACCGAGGACTGGAAAGTTTCGGAACACCACAAGCCCAAAAAATTCAAGCGAATCTAGCAAACTATACACGGCTGGTCATTGAAGAGGAGTGGCCAAGCATGGTGGCTGGAGCACCACTGGAAAAAGCCGATCTGCTAGTAGACACGATTTATCGTCAGATCATTGAGTTGTCGGGCAATACCAATAATTCGGGGCTGGCTTCGACCTTGTTGAATGACATAAATGATATCGAAAACGCGCGGGGTCAGAGGAGTTTTGACATTGACGAACCCATTAGTGTGGTGTTCTGGCTGATTGCGATTGTCGGCTTAATATTGACTTGTGTGTCTTTCTTCCCGACGCCCTATTCGTCTTTTAGATCCCTGTTTCTGGGCATGTTCGCAGGTATTAATGGGCTGATCTTCTTTGCGATTTCAGAGTTCTCCCATCCATTTTCAGGCGTGTTTCCAACCGAGCCCACGCCCTTCGTGGAGGTATTGGAAAGGACTATAGAGGCTGGAGGCTGAGTGAATTCAGTTGCCGGTCTTTTTGGCGAACAAACTGACCAGCCGTGCGACCACCACGGCGAGATAGAACTGGCCGATCAAAGCCTGAACGACAGCGGCACTGGCAATTCTTGCGTTGTCGGGAGTGATGTCACCGTATCCGAGAGTCGTCAGTGTCACGAAACTGAAATAGGTGGTGGCAAAGCCTCGCAGGTCCGGATCATTCTGGGAAAACCCGAAACCGGCCTCATAAACTTCGCCTGCCATTCCGAGCAGATTGTAAACGGCACCGAATGCCAGGCCGATCAACAGATACACACTGAGGGCATTCAAAACCACGCGCCATGTGACCGTACCCGTCTCGTCAAAAACCCGAAGCAATAAAACTCCCGACAAAGAGACAGCAAACAGCAGGTCGCACCAAATCACTATGCACTCAAGGATCGGATTCCGGTCCTGCGAGATCGTGTCCAAGACGAGAGCGCCAATTCCGAAGGCCAGAACGGGAATCAACCGGAAACGCTGCGAGCTTGAAGCCACGGCAGCCGACAGTATGATGGTCAGAAAGACCGCTTCGAAAAACTGTTCGGAAAGCTCAGATCCCTGAGCGAAAGGCCACCCCAAGATCATGAACAATAAGGCGGGAAGCAATGCGACCTCGGCCAGCGTGGCATAGGTCGGCGGTTTCAGCGCTTGACTCATATCACACGATGATATGGTTCGCGCCGGAAATTTGCGACCCTGAAATTGTTAAAGCTATCGCATTGGATAGCAGGCAACGTTGCGCTTAATGTATCCAAAGGGTTCTGTTGCGAAGTTTTTTGCTGACCGAAGAGGTCACTTCGGACCAACGGGATGTGTCGCCAACATGATCCGAAAGCAGCAATTCCCCAACTCCACGACCTCCGTTTTTTGGCTGTTTGCCAAGATCGCAGGATAGGTGTGTCCAGTAAGTCGTTGGTGCTGGCCGCTTCCAAAGTTTGCGACACATCCCTTTGCCGAAACTCAAAATGAAGTTGGTTTGAAGCTTCTGGAGCTGCCGACCACCGATTCCGGTTACATCTAACGCCTCGTCAAAAAGTGTTCCCAAATAGAGGTCCGCTTTGAATAACTTTGGGTCACACCTTTGCGCCCGCAGCGAAATTCCGGTTCCCGCCGTTCGTGCCGTACTTCAGCCCCTTACCCGTTCAGCTTTAGCCAATAGCGTGTGTATCGGAGTTCACCAGTTCGGGTCAGAGCCCCCTTCTCTACCAGGTCCTGCAAATCCCGCGTCGCCGTCGCGCGCGACGTTCCGGTGATCGAGATATAGTTCTCAGCACTTAATCCCCCTTTGAACCCATCCGGTCCAGCCTTGAACAAACGTGCGATTACTTTGCTTTGCCGGGCGTTGAACTGATCACGAAACCGGTCATAGAAATGCGTCTTGGATATAAAGAATCCAACCCGCTCAAGCGTCACCTGCTGTGCTGTAAGGACTGTCGTGGCAAACCAGATAAGCCATGGTGTAACGTCCAGTGTCTTTTGATGGCGTTCGAGCTGATCGTAGTAAGCCTTCCGCTCTCTCTCGATCGTGAAAGCAAGAGCAATCAGACTTGGCTGACCAATGTTTTGCGCCAGGGACTTTTCAGCCAGCGCCCTACCCAACCGGCCATTGCCGTCTTCAAAAGGGTGAATGCTCTCGAAATACAGATGGCTCAACCCCGCTCGGATCAGTGCGCGCAATGGTTTGGGACCATCCGGCGCGGTCCGGTTGAACCAGGTTACGAACTGGTCCATTTCAGCCGGAACCTGATGTGAAGGTGGCGCTTCGAAATGCACCGTTGGGCGGTCGAGCCTGCCTGAGACGATTTGCATCGCATCCTCATGGCTCCGGTATGATCCAATCTTTTCCAGATGCCTATCATGGGACAGAAGCATGTCATGCCACCGAAACAGGGTGTCGTGTGACAGTGGTTCCGAATAGTTGGAATAAACATCCACCATCATTTCAGAAACTCCCTGCTCGCGCGGTTTGGATGGATAGCTGTCGGGAGCCAATCCAAGATGCCGACGCAAGGAAGATTGCACGCTGAGTCGATCCAGCATCTCACCTTCGATCGCGCTGGTCTTCATCGCTTCTTCGCTTAGCAGGTCGATACGAAATTGATCTCGATCCGATGAGTTCACATGATGAACCGCTCCAAGAACTTCCCCTGAGGACAACAGGAACTGTTGCTCGTATGGTTCGAGTCTTGCGGCGTCGTAACGAAAATTCGGCCAATCATGGCTCTGCCAGTTCCACATCGTGAGGTATAAGCCTCCTTTCTATAGCTCACCATTTATGGATATGTGATTTATAGAGGTCAATCCTATTGCTCACCTTTTTTCAAACTCTTCAATTTGATCATCGATTGGATGTGTATTCTGAAAACGGTAAATCTCATCCTCTTTCCCAAATTTACGTAGTATTGGAGGTTCGCGAGAGCATTGCTTTTGGAGACAACTCACCGTTTTCGATCTTAGCCAGCAATGATATCAGGTAAGCCCCTGGAGATTGTATGTTTTCAGCACGTTGAAGGATGTAACCGAGAACGATGAAGCGAATAGCTGGGCCGAAGGTTGATTTCATTGCATACCAGGTTTGGCCAAGCCGTAGATACTCGGCGATATCATCCATAAGCCTATCACAGTGGTGCTGATCTTTCGCGTAGCGTAGTTCTAAGCATAGCCGTGGAAAACTGCGCTCCATTTGGTCTGGAGAAACCTGAATCTGAGAAAGTTTTTCTTTCTTAACTTCCGGATTCAAAGAGTCCTCTTTGTGCCCCTCAATTTCACTGTCACTGGCCCTCAAATTTTCTGTATCTGTCTGTGTTATCTCGGAGATTTCCACAGAGATTTCTGCCAGAAGCGTGCTGAGTACACTCGCATCTGGTTTGCGACGCAGAGCATTGCGTACGGTGGTCATCAAATCAGAGATCGCGGTGTCATTTGCTACGAGGTCCCTAAGGCGCGCCAGAGCGGCGGAAACCTTGTCGCGGAGTACAGTGAACTCGAGAACGCGATCAGCATGCCGCTGGGCTTCTTGGATGAACTCCGCATGCCTTTCAGACAATGGCATCAAGGACAGCCCAGTTGCGGTGACCACCCTGCCCTGTCGATCCCGGCGCGCCCATCGCTTGCCGTTTGCGCTTATGACGCGGCGGATAAGTCCAAGCTCAACCAGCGTCGATATATGACGCTCAACGGTCTGTACGCTGACATGAGTTCGTTTGGCGATCGCCGCGTTGGAAGCGAAGCAGATGTGATGATCATCCTGGTCCGCAGCAATCTGATCAACGCCCACAAAGGAAATCATCGCTCTCAGGACATTGAGAGTTGTGGATTTCAACCCAAGTGGTTCTCTGGCCTCTTCAACGGCGCGAAGAAGGTTCCATTTTTTGGACGTAATAGCCCCCTGCCCTGCCGTTCCCGACAAGGTTGCTCCATTTGGAGCCAATGCAGTTAGTGTTTTCATGAAATTTTGTCAGCAGACAAAGAAAACCTGTTCACCCAGAGGCGTTTTTTATTGTGTCGTGATTCGCGGGCTGTTAGGGTTTAGGTGTCTAATCTATAACCACTAGTTGGTTTTCAGCCCTCGGAGCCTCAGGTTTCGGGGGTTTCTTTTTTGCTTTTCTCCTCTTTGCTCGTTACCTCATGTAGAGTTAACACTTGTTAACTCGCTTAGTCCTCGGCGCTTTCTTTGAAACGCTCGTAGGAATCTTGAATGAGTTGACCAAGGTTGTCCGAAAGCCAGCTAGTGTAGGCTTCATTGTCCCCTGCCCTTTTGATCGTCATGTTCACCGCAGAATTGCTGGTCTTGATGACAACGTCGGGCGCCGGTCGGACTTCCTGTGCTTCTTTCTTAGGAGTCAAGCTGCCTAGGAGCCCGTTTAACCGATCGTCTGAATTAGCAACGTTGAGCGTCTCCAGGAGCTTCTTAGCCTTGTCCGCTGTTATCACCCCTTTCCGCAACGCATCGGCGAGTGCTGTCCATTTGGGTCGCCCGGATTTCGGTGCTGGGCCAATCATATCCCCGAGATCGTCCGGAATATCGTTTGTGACTCGCTCCAACTGTGACAGCGTGTTCTTGGAAATCGCTAGCGCTGTGATCGCTTCCGAGCGGTCATACCCCTGGTTTAGAATTTCGCGTGCGAACCGGGCTCTTTCGTAATAGCTGAGGTCAACCCGGGAAGAGTTCTCCAGACCCTTTGCCTGAAGCGCTTCCTTATCATCAAGCGTCCTTACCAGCGCGCGAACTGGCTGGTTTAGGTGCTGACAAGCTAAGATGCGACGGCGGCCGTAGATAACCTCGAAGTGACCGTCGACTTCCTCGGAAGGACGCAACAGGACGGGTACCTGTTGGCCTCCTGCATCCTTGATGCTTTCAGCAAGTTCCAGAACAGCTGAATCGACGTACGCCTCGGCGTCAGAGTTAACAGGTGTTAACTCGATTCCAAGCCTGTCTTTCGGGCCCCAAGGCAAAATGAGTGAGGTATCGATGTCTTGGATGCCACCGGCTCCAACACGGACCGATGCAATCGTACCGCGTGGAAGTGCCGCATTGGCGCGTTCCGTTTTTGTAGGTGGAATTGGCGGGTTTCCTGCTGCCGCTGCAATCGCTGCAGCCATGCTGGTTTTGTTTTGTTTAAGTGCCATTTCAACGGCCCCACGCGGTTTGAATCATGTTTGAAACTTCGTGCCCGACGGCATCCATGCTTGAGCGGGCGCGATCATAGGTCGACCGCGTCATTTCTGATCGAACGACTTCGTACATTGTCATTTTCAGCATCGCGGCATCAGCAATGGCAGTGCTTCGTAGCGCAGTTGCACCGATCACCCGATCCTGAAACAACGCCCGCATCAGGCTGACAATTTGCTGAGACGGGGTATCTGAGGGGTCGTCCCGTGTTATGAGAAACTGGAAATTGTCATGGACGATCGGAATCCCGGAGTTTTCAAACTCTTCAAGGTACGCCGAAGTCATTTCAAGAAACTGCTGTGTGGAGGCTACGTCCAACATGCTCGGTGTCAGCGGCACAATCACAGACGTTGCCGCGAACAATCCCGCCAGCGTCAGGAAGCCTAAAGAAGGCGGGCTATCGATAATGATCACATCATAGTCTGTCTCAACCGTCTCGATTGCGTTAGCGAGCCGATTATAAAAGGGGACACCTTTTCGGGCGTAGACAGCGGTTTCTGTTTCAAACTCTGACAAGATCAACTGGGCGGGGGAAAGGTCCAAACCCGGGAAGTAAGTGGCCCGAATGCAATCGGACATCGGGACCGGATCCTCGTAGCGTAAAGCGTCGTAGATCGAGTTACCCTCAAATTCGATCTCGGGCTGAATACCGCAGAATCCGGTCAAGCTGCCTTGCGGGTCAAGGTCGACCGCCAGAACGCGATAACCTTGAAGCGCAAGATAGTGACATAGGTGAATGGCCGAAGTGGACTTTGCGCTACCGCCTTTGAAGTTCATAAGCTGAATGACCTGAAGCCGGTCGCCATCGCGACGACCGGGCAGGTATTTTCCAGGCTTTCTGGAGCTGCCTTCAAGGATCTGGCGCATCACCGAGATCTCGGCTCCGGAGTAAAAGCGTCGACCATTCTTGTTGACTTCCGGCTCTGGAAGAGAGCCCTCGGCATGGCCTTTTCTAAGGAACTGCCCGGTTGTGCCAAACAGGTCGGCAACTTCTGTCGCACTGAAGAGACGGAGGGTCTTTGACAACTCGGGAGAATACGCCTGAGTCAAGTGGGTCGTCAGTGCAACTTGTAGACGATCAGAGATTTCACGTGTAACGTGAGACTGCGTATTCGCAGCAATGGGGGTGGTCTGTAACATAGTTGCAGTTTTCCTGCTCATTTTTGTATGGTTGCGCAACTTGAGTTCATTTAGGCACTCGTATTCCGATTCATGTCAAGAGAAAAATCAATAACTTGTGGACCGTTTTGCAACCAGCACAAGCGCCCTGGAGTTAACAGCTGTTAACTCCAGGGCGCTTGTAGCACTCCAAAGGCGATTAGTGACAGCAGGTTGCCAGTCCGAATTCGATCTCAGAGCTCGCATTTAGGGCAATCAGGCATCAAGTGCGATGTCTTATTTTGACTAAGCGACGATCTACAACTCGTATAATAAAGCAGTCGCTCCTTGCGTAAATTACAGGCGGGAACCTCAATTAGGCGCAAAGCCGTAAGGCGTTTTGGTACCGGATAGGTGGGTGCTCTTGGCAGGTTTCGACACATTGTCCGGCGTGTTAGGGCAGGGCGGGTGTCCATTTTGACTGCAGAGTCGCTCAGTTGACGAATTGTCCCTGTAGTTACATCTTTTCAGGTTCTAACCTATGGGGAGATGAAAGCGTTGATCAAACAAATGATGGGGTGGCGGATCAATTGAACCGTTGCTGACCTCACCCCAACAAGTCAGCCGCCGGATTCTCAGCAATGTCGACATCGTCATAATATTTCTGGGCCTGCGCAATGGAGCGGTGCAGGGAAAGGCGCATGGCGGCCTGGATCGGGGCACCGTCCAGCGCAGCCTGGGTCAGGAAGCCGGACCGCAGCCCGTGGGGCGAGGCAAAGTCATCGGGTAGCCCGGCCAATGTCAGTCGATGCTTTATGATCTGATAGATGGCGTCGGGGCTGAGGCGGCGCTTGAGGACGCGGTCAGTTTTGGAGATCGGGCGGAAGAGGGGGCCGTCACTGATCTCACCCACCTCGATCCAATGCACCAGCGCCTGCGCGGCACGGGTCTTCAACATCAGCCGCGGGGTTTCGCCCTTTTGGGTGGTCTTGGTCTCCAGCAGCGAGATCCAGACCACACCGCTCTTATCGAACTCCTTGAGAGAGACATCCTCGCGCATGAGGCCAGTGATCTCTGACCGGCGGCGGCCACCGCTGGCCCAGCCCAGCATCAACAACGCCCGGTCGCGGCAACCCCGGCGCGATCCGCGACAGGTGGCCAGCAGCTGTTCCAGTACATCGCGGGTGATCGGATGCTGCGATTTCGGGGCAGGGGGGCGGGCGGCGGCGCGTCTTGCCTTGGCCCGGGCCTGTTTCACCTGGGGGGCTTTAAACGGGCTGGCGAGGTTCTTCATCCGGTGAAAAGCCAGCCAGGAGGCGATGCGCCGGTCCAGCGTCGACGGGGCAGGGCAGGCCAGCGATTTGCGCAAGCCCTGCGCGATCAATGCTTCCGCCGTTTGACGCGCGATATCTTCTTCTGGCGCGCTGCTAAGATCGCGCGCATGATCGAGAATGAAGGCCAGTGCTGTGGCCTCAGACTCGGGCCAGTCCAATGCGGCGCTGAACCGGGCAGATTTCCACGCTGTGATATAGAGCAGGTCGCGCTCATAAGCGCGCAGCGTGTTGGCAGGCGTGCCGCGGACGTAAAGATCGGTCAGCGCCTGTTGATCTGCCGCAGAGAGGGCAGGGGAGGGGGTGGGAAGATAAGGGGCAGGCGCTGTCATGGGCGTCATTCTGCGCGGTTTTCCCGGCAAGGTCAATCAGACGTGATAAGCGATACTTATCAGGTATAATGGTGATATGAACACCCAACAGATCTAAAGAGCAAAAAAGTCTGTTTTTGCGCGTAAAAAGGTCAAAGGTGCTGAAAATCGTTAAAATCAAAGTTTGAGACACAATCGGTCTGCTCCTGTCATTTGGAGCTCTGTTGCAAACTTTTGGAAATTGACGGACTGGTGGCTGGCAGGTGAATGACTTACGGCCTTAACCAGCTGAAAGCCCACTCATGATTTCCTTCCAAGGCGCACAGTATCCGAAGGATGTTATCCTGTTCGCGGTCTTCTTCTACGTTCGATATGGTGTTTCCTACCGCGATCTGGAAGAGATCATGGTCGAACGAGGTGTTCCGGTTGACCACACCACGCTGAACAGATGGGCACGCGATATTCCGGCGCAATCGCTGAAGCGGCGCGTCGGCGGAAAGAGCCATGCGACCGCTCCTGGAGAATGGACGAGACTTCCATAAAGGTGAAAGGTACGTGGGTCTATCTTTACCTTGCCGTAGGCAAACATGGCAAAACGCTTGATTTCATGCTTTCAGAACGTCGCAACAAACCTGCCGCCACAAAGTTCTTTGCCCGGACACTGGAGGACAACGGACTTCCGAGAAAGATTGTCATCGACAAAAGCGGAGCTAACACGGCTGGCATCAAGGCCATAAACAAGATGTTGAAAGGCTTTGGTTGCCCGATCTCAATTGAAATGGTCAGGCGGAAATACTTGAACAACATTGTGGAACAGGACCACCATTTCATCAAAAGACGAACCCGCCCGATGCTGGGGTTCAAAGCCTTCACATCAGCAGCTGCAGCGTTGGACGGAATAGAAGTGGCGCACATGATCCGCAAAGGTCAATTAACGTCCGGACTCTGTCCGTTTCGCCAATTCGCGGAACTTGCCTCTTAATCCTGCTGCTACAGCGCGTTCTCTTCATCCAACCGAAACTTCGCAACAGTACTGATCGCCAGATACGGCCCGAATCCGGCGGTCACGTCACCCGCGAAGAAATTAACCCCCAGCAATTGGCGGTTCAACGGCGTGGAATCGAGTGAGTCCGTTAATACTTCTGTCATGATCCCGCGCGAAACTACGTACCTCGCTCGCCCATAATTTCATTAAGATCCCGGTCTGAAACGCCGTACCGAACGTAGAAGAACACTGCGAACATGATCACATTCTTGGGTTACTGCGCGCCTTTGAAAGAAATCGTGGCCTGACTTCCGCCTTGATAGTACCCACTGCCATTCACTCGCAAAACTCATGGACCTCGAGGGCCAAAGTTCGCAGCAGAAACCCATACAGCTCTTATGCAAACTATTGGTGCAAGTCAGGATAGGTCCGCTTCCAGTTCTGCACCCAAGGGTAGTCGGCCCAAATAACCATGTGGTCATTGACTGTGTAGATCGACGGATAGGCTAACCCCTTGGCCGACTGTTTCCGCTCACGAATGGACTGAAGCGCGGTTCTGACGTCCTCCACATCGCCGATGGTCTGTTTAGGTGCGCCCTGCTTGGTGATCAACCGATGTCCGCTGTAAATGCGGATGTCATCATTCGTGGAGTCTTTTATGTAATTGGCCGTGTATTCAAGATCGGCCATGCTGCCGTTTGGGAGTAACTCAAGGAGTATGGCTTCGGTTATGACGTCACCGGTAAAAATTATATTATTTTCTTTATCATAGAGTGACATGCTGCCATCGGTGTGGCCTGGCGTATAGAGGACCTTCAGCGACCGCCCCCCAAGATCGATTTCGCTGCCGGGCTTCAACCACTCCGCCACGGTAAGTGTCGGCGCTTCGATTCCTTCCACCCGCCCCAGATGCTGAAGCGGTGTTGGCGTTAGTTTGTCATTGACGGCCTGAGCGCGAAGGTGCGGCAGGTCTATCAACGCAACCCGTTCGAAGGTGATTTCGTTGCCGACATGATCGTAGTGGAGATGCGAGAAACCCACAGTGAGCGGTTTGTCGGTCAACGATTTCACTACCGGTCTAATGTCGCGGATCCCGGGACCTGCATCCAACAGAAAGGCTCGTTCCTCGCCGACTATCAAATAATTGAAATTGTGCTGCCAATAGCGCGGTTCGCCAATTGCATAGGTGTTTTCGGCAATTTTCTCAACGATATAGTAGTCGTCAAACCACGTAACATTCGGACCTTCGTCTCGTGCCTCGAGCAGCGGACGCGGCTCGTCGGAGGAAAGCGCAAAGATCAAAACATGAAACCTGAATGTGAAAAGAAGAGCGATGCCAGCAATCAGCAAAATCGCAAAGGCGGCAATGAATTTCATCCATTTTCGGCCTCGCTTCAGTATTCTGACGTCATGCTTGTTCATTCATACCTACCTTTATCTCAATGCTATCTGCTTGCTCAGTAATTTAACTTCCAGCTTGTCCGCCTCGGACTGTGTCACGTGGACTTGACTGCCTCTGGGAAAGCTCCAAATGAGAAAGTTCATTGCCGGGTTGAAGGGGCCGGTTTGAACAATCGGACCGAGAACGGTCGCCAACTTCGTGTCCCACTCGAAGACGTATCCGGGGATGAGACGGTTCGCGAACTTGATGTAGTTACAGCGCAGTAACATCTTTTCCTTCAGAAGCTGGTTGCCGGAGTCGTCCGAGGCGTTCATCAAAAAACGAAACCGACGCAAAGTCTTCGCAGATCTCGCGTCCCTCTCGGCAGCGCACGCCGCGATACGCTGTTTTTAGCAGTGATCGATATGGCGTTCGCTTTTCTTGATGTCTGCATGCTGGCAGTATCTCGTTTTTCCCTACGTAACTCAGACGGTTTTAGGCTATCTCCCTACTTTCAGGACTTTGCCAAAACAACCTAAAGTAGATAAATTAGGGTCGACGCTGCTTTGCTTGTCAATAATCCACCTGATGGTATTCCAATTTTGCATTAATGAGGTTGTGTGGTTGTGTCGCAAAATATTATGAAAACCAGTGTCGGCGTCGTGCTGGACGCAGTTATCCTGCGATCTCGGCAAACATCCGAAAACCTGAGGGGATGCGTCGCTAACTTTTGAAATGACCAGAGGGTTCTGAAGGTGTAGACGCCTCCATTCAGGTTGTTTGCAAACCCACAATGGCACACCGAGGCCAGCGGGGGCGTCTACACCTTCAGAACCGGTTCAGTGCCATCGGGGCGGTCGCTCCGCAGCAAACATATCTGTTCCAATCTGATCGCAACTTCGGGACGCTGAGCGGAGGGTTGGATATTGAGATGAGCGAGGACTTCAACATTTCGATGCTCGCTGAGGCCGCCTTTTCAGAACATAGTGAAACTTATGGTGGTTTCCTTCGGCTCACCTATAAGTTCTAAGCTCGAACCGTTTTTGCTACGTCAACTTCCTGGCCGCCTAGGAATGCCAATTCTCAGGATTCAAGCGAATCCAATAGCGGCATTCCAGGCGGCAAAAGCCACGAGGTGGTGACATCGGATTGTTAAGGCTGAACGACGACGAGCTGGGACACGGAACCAATTCCGAATGGCAGTGTTGCAAACTTTTTTCTGGATTGATGAGAATGTGGGATCCGACGTTTGTTCCCGTCAAATAGAGTTCGAATAGGATTCAGTATGAACTCATTGAAAGGCTGCCTGTTGAACGTCGCACAAACTTGACCCAACCGTCATAGTTAGACCAGAAACAAGGGGACGATCGGCATCATAAGGCAACCCAAGTCAAACATTCTGTTTCTATGAAATCGACCGGTGCTTCACAATAGGTCCCAAACGCAACGACTTGGATGTTTTAGACCCAGTCGGGATATCCGGTTTGATACACATTCCGCAATTCGGTTGCGGAAAAACCAGTTGCTCCAGGTCAAAAATGCGTAGCTTTGCCAGCTTTTGCCTACGCAGCAATTGCTGACGCCCACGCTTGCCAGCGGTCCCCAGACCATCTCAGGGTCAGACGAAATCGACAGCAATCCGCGCTGCTTCAACGCGGTGTTATACGAAGGTCAGTTCTTGGTCATGTAGTTCGAAGGGTGCCAACTACTTTTTTCGTCCAGCTATCTCTCTGGATGCAAACAGTTAATCTCCGACGTGATTTACGCAACAAAGCCGCAGCCACTCTGAAAAGGTTTTTGCGGCAGGTTTTCTCGTTGCTCTTTTTGGCATTGCGACTGAGTACCAAACACATCTGATCTTACGCGGGTCCATTTGAACAAGAGTGCCTTTAAGCATCTCTTTTTCACATAAGAAGTCATCGGCCAAAATGATACCCTCGCCATCCAACGCGGCGTCAATGGCTAGGGATAAGTCAGAATAGAGGCGTCCCTGCTGCCAACGATTACTACCGGGTTCATGTGTAAGATACCATTGATGCCAAATTTCATGGCCGTTATCATGGATGAGCGGCACTTCATTCCAATTCACACAACCTTCTTCCCCAATCAATTGGTCACGAACACGTGGAGCGCAGGCCGGGTACCCATCAATTGGAAACAGGCGGTGGATTCGTGCCCCGGTCGTTGGCAACCGCGTCTCGAAATGAATGACTAAATCAGCGTGACCGTCGCCCAGTCTGGGCGGTTGCCACGCAGGGCGCAAGTCCACGTTGATCTTGGGATATTTTTCGCAAAATTCGGTGACCCGCTTTCTGAGCCATTGTGAGGCCAAGGCCGGCTCTGCGCTAACGATCAGCGTGTCTTTTTGGGTGGTGCGCAGAAGATCACTACAGGCATCCTTAAGGGTTTGCATCCCGCTAGAAACGCGGGGCAGCAAGGCCCGACCGCTTTCGCTGAGCGTGATACTATTGCCTGAGCGAACAAACAATTCAGCGCCAAACCAATCTTCCAGTGTTTTCACGTGTTGACTGACTACGGAATGGCTGACGTTTAGTTCATCTGCGGCCTTGGATATACTTTGATGTCGCGCCGCTGCCTCAAAGGCCCGCAGTGCGTTTAGATGTCGGAGTGAAGAGTTCATGTCGCAGGCGTAGCTAAAACAGACGCTGAGTGCCAGTTTTTCCTGATTATCAGAAAACGGCTAATTCGCTACCCATTGGACAACTTACGAGAGTCGACAGGAGACCGTATTGCCTTATTTTCGGCACCCCCCCAAAACCAATCACTCGCTAATGGTGAGTGACCTTCACAAATAATATGGAACCGTCGAATTCCTGAAGCGGGTGTCCCTTGCAGTTCGGCAAACTGAAGACTTTCAATAGAACCCGGTCCCGATCTGATTAATGTCTCGCAACCAACAACAATTCTTCCAATAGGGCGGAAGGGTATCCCATGGCCGAAACCAGCTCGAAGAAGCGCGACTTGATCGAGGGGCGTGCCGCACTGATCGTCATAGATATTCAGAAGTCCACCTTCGCGCCCATGGCGAACGATGAGCGGGCTATCGCACATATGCCCGACTACGCTGACCGCATGGCGCGGACCAAAGTAGCAATCGACAAGGCCCGCGAGGTGGGTATTCCGGTGATTTTCATTCAGGAAATCCATCGCTCGGATCTTGTTGACATGGGCCGGGAAACGGATGGCGACGAAGACGTTCATTGCCTGGACAACAACCCGCTAACCGATCTTGCGGTAGACGAGCTGGGCATCCTGCCGGACGACTACAGAATCCAGAAACGCCGCTACTCGGCGTTCTACGGCACCGACCTGGAAATCTTGCTGCGCGGATTAAAGGCGGAAACCCTTCTTCTGACCGGAGGTTTGACCGATGTTTGCGTGCACTACACCTTCGTTGATGGGCATCAAGGCGATTACTTTTGTCGCGTGATTGAAGATTGCGTTGCAGGATCGAGCCTTGAGGCGCATCAGGCATCACTCAAGGCCATGGAGTATCTCCAACATGGCGCGATCCAACCCATCGACGCGGTTCTGGCCGCGATGGAGGCTCAAGCGCAAAGCCATGCCTAGTCAGCAGAACATCACGGCAGCGGGTTTTGCGCTCGCTGCCTCGGCCATTCTGAGCTTCATAGACAACTTTGTTGCGTCGGTGGCGGAAGAAGCGGGGCTTTGGCAGTTTCAGGTGTTCCGTACGATGTTTGCACTGCCGATGTTGTTGGTGGCTAGCCGGATGATGGGGCGACCTCTGCGCCCGGTTAATCACAAGGGACTGATTGGTCGCAGCCTCATCGTGTCTGTTGGGTTGTTGATCTACTTCGCCTCGCTGGGCAACCTGCCTGTGGCACAGGCGGGCGCGGGGCTGTTCAGCGCACCTCTTTGGGTGGCGCTATTGACGGTCTTTCTGTTTCGCCAACGGTTGGGAGCGATAGGTATTGTCGCTGTGGTGCTGGGTTTCGTCGGAGCGCTGATGCTGTTGCAGCCGGAATTCCGAAACTTCACGACATTGTCCCTCATGCCGTTGGCTGCGGGGTTATTTTATGGCTTGGGAATGATGCTGACGCGGCATTGGTGTGCGGATGAAAACCCGATCACGCTTGCAATTGGCATCTTTCTGTCCATTGGAATTGCAGGTGTGGTCATGCTGGGCGCCGTAACTCTGTGGCCGGGTGAAGAATTTATTTCCTTACCATGGGTTGAACCGAGCGGGCGGTTTCTGGTGCTGACAGTGTTCCAGGCTTTTGGTGCCGTCGTCGCGGTGACTTTGATTGCCCAAGCTTACCGTATCGGCTCCCCCGCAGTTGTTGCGGTTTTCGAATATTCGTTCCTGATATTCGCCTGCCTCTGGGCATCCCTTCTGTGGAACACGGCGACCAACCCGCTGGCTTGGGCCGGTATTGTCATCATCCTGATCTCTGGCCTGCTTATGGCCTTCACACAAAGAAGAACACCAAATGCCACCGCTTCCGTCCGAATTCGCCTCTAAGCGCTATGATTCAATCGTGTACATGAGGGACATGCTAAACCATCTGGGAGACGAAAGGTCTCTTTCGGATTTTGTTGATGAACTCAAAGCAGATTGCGAACGATGGGGATCTTTGGACACAGGTATCTTTACGCTTAGGTACGAGACGGGGCGGCGCATCGACTTGCGGCCGTGCTGGCAAACTGGCGTGAACGAGGCAGATTTAGGTGCAGACTTAAACCTTCATCGTCTTCGTCAGCGACCACCAGTTGGATCTTTGAAACCCGGACAACGAAATCAATCTGTTAACGAAACCCAAGCACAAGGCAACCTAATGAAACGTCTCGTTTTTAGCTTAGTTCTTTTGGCTTCGGTAATCTGGCCGGGACTTGTGGCAGCCGAGGGTGCTCCGCAACCCTCATTGGTAACCGAACAATACGGGGTTTGGGAGGTGAACTGCCGAGCCGAAAGTCGCGATGTGGAAGCGCAAGCTGCCGGGGCCTCGGAACAGCGTTGCGAACTGAGAACTTCTGTTAACTTGCGAACGAACCAGCCGGACCAGCGACGCACTGTAGACGTGGTTGTTGGAACAGCAAAGGACGTAGCAGGGCAACCGTTGATAATCGCCGTGCCCTCCGAGGTTCTTCTACGTGATGCCGTCGAGCTGAGCCTCATCTCAGGAGACGGGGAGGATGCCGAACCGGAGTCGGTACTCGAACTTACCTATGTCCGATGCTTGCCCACGAGCTGCATTTCACAGGCCGATGTTGACGAAACTCTCTTGAGGCAAGTCTCGACGGCAGAAGAAGCTCAAATTCTCTTCACGGATCTCCGTAACCAGAGGCTGGCCGTCGCGCTTGACCTTACTGGATTTGCCGATGCCTGGTTAGCGTTCCAGTCGAAAGGCAGTTGAACGAGCCACCACTAACCCGACAACAGGCGATTCACTTAAAACTCGTGTGGGATAAGAAATCTGAAGGGCTGAGTTCTCATTGGGTATTGTAATTACTTGATATTTTACGGGGCCTTCTGGCTATGCGCCTATCGCTCAGGTGCGTGGCCCCAATGGTTTCCAAAACCTTGAAACACCGAACAACAAACAACTGCGAAACGCAGCTAGAAAAATAAGGGCGTCCGGATGCAGCACATTTCATTCTCTTGGGGGTATGGCCTTGGGCCTGCCGTAGCTTTGGTTGCTCTGACGGGCCCGGTCTCTGCGGACTATATCTGCGGTGTCGATACTACAATAACGACGCAATGGGATTGCTTTGATGGCGTCATCGAGCTGGATGTCGTAATTGACGAAATTGATGACTCCACCTTTGGAACCAGCACTGTCGAGTTTTCCGATATTAATGACTCTGTTGGTGAAGGTACCTACTTTTTCTACGTCGATAATGTCGGCGAAGATGGAGATGATCACGGCGATGATGGGACGTCCGTCGACGCATTGGGTGTAACCTACGAAGGTGATGATACCGAGATCGAGCTGATCAGCGGTGCCGATGTTCCGGCTCTGGCGGTAGTTGGAGAAGGGGGTGATGGTCACTCGGGTAAAGATCGCACCAGCGTTACATCGTCTGGTGATGGCGGCGACGGTGGTGACGGTGGCACTGTCGGCGGAGCTCAATCCCTGACCATTTCTGGCGGGCTGACCTATGGTGAGGTTAGCGGTGGTGGTCTCTACGTCTACGCGACTGGCGGCAGCGGCGGGGATGGCGGTGATGGCCGGTCTTATGGATTGACCGATGCGTCTGGTGGTTCAGGTGGCAACGGCGGCGACGGCGCGGACGCGAGCCTGACGATTGGCGATGACGCGACACTCTCTTTTGAGATCACCGGCGATGACACAGACGGGATTTTTGCCGTCAGTAGTGGTGGCGATGGCGGGGATGGCGGTAAAGCCCGAGGCGGCGAGTCCGGCGCAGGCGGGAATGCCGGATCTGGTGGTCAAGCCGGAGACGTCACGGTTCAGGTATCGGACGGTGCGACGTTGATCCTGACCACCACCGGCGCGAACAGTCAGGGGATTGAGGCCTCCAGTGTTGCGGGCAATGGAGGCGACGGTGGTGATTCCGAGGACGCGGTTGTGCTCTCCTATGGTGGTGATGGTGGTGCCGGTGGTGCCAGCGGCAACGTGACTGTCTACGTCGAGAACGCAGATATCAACACGGAAGGCACAGATTCCATTGGCATATTGGCTCGCTCATACGGCGGAGCAGGCGGTGACGGTGGTGATGCGGATTCAGCGCTCAACCTGGGGAGTGGCGGCTCAAGTCTGGCCGCAAATCCCAGTGGTGACGTGGACGTAACCTTCAGTGGTGCGATCACAACATATGGAGACGGTGAAAGCACAAGCAGCAGCAGCTCTAGCGATGCGAGCACAACGTCCTCTGCCATTTTGGCGCAATCTGTCGGCGGATTCGCGGGGAATGCCGGAGACGTCGAATCCGGCCTGTCTTCATGGGGTGCGTCAACAGAAAGCGCGGGTGACGCAGGCGACGTCAGCGTCACCCTGTTGGATGGAACGAGTCTGGAAACATATGGCAGCTACTCTCTGGGGATAGAGGCACAAAGTGTCGGCGGTGGTGGCGGCAAGGGCGGATCGGCCAATGACATCCTGGCTGTTGGCGGCGACGGCAGTGCCGCTGGTGATGGTAGTACGGTGACAGTAACTGTGGGTGACAATGCCACGGACGACGTCTCTATCTATACCGGAGGAAGTTACTCTGCCGGCATCCTCGCCATCAGTGTTGGAGGTGGCGGTGGCAACGGCGGCGGCGCCACCGGGATAGACACAATCGGTGGCACTGGTGGCGACGGTGGGGATGGCGGTGAAGTGATCATCGTCAGTGCTGCGGATATCACCACGGAAGGTGACTATTCCGAAGGCATACTGGCGCAAAGTATTGGCGGCGGTGGCGGCAAGGGCCACTCTTCCAGTGGATCGCTGCAAAGTATCGGTGGCAACGGTGGGGACGGCGGTGACAGCGGTGAAGTGACATTCACCCATATCGGCGGTGAGATCGAAACCGACGGCTACGATTCCGACGGCATCGAGTTGCAAAGCATCGGTGGGGGCGGAGGTAAAAGCTCCTCGTCGTATGAAGTCGGGTTTCTCGTCGAGCTTGTGGTTGGTTCCCAAGGTGGTGATGGCGGAGATGGGGCCGATGTATCGTTTGTTGAATCCGCCACTGAAACTTACGAGATCGAAACCGCTGGGGATTTCTCGAACGGCATTTCGGCGCAAAGCGGCGGCGGTGGCGGCGGTAGTTCTGCCGATACGCGAAGCTATACGATTGGCTTTTTGACCTCAGTAACTGTGGGGTCTTCGGACGATGCCAGCGCAGGTGGCGATGGAGGCGCGGTATCTTTGGACACTTTGGCCGACATAACCACTGCTGGCGATAATGCTTACGGCATTATGGCACAAAGCTACGGCGGCGGTGGCGGCTCGGCAGGCGATATAGTCGAGGTATCCGCGGGCGTTACATTGACGACCATCGAATACAATGTTGGTGGTGACGGTGGTACCGGCGGCGACGGAGGGCAAGTTTCAGTTTCAACCAACGGGTCGATCGCAACAGACGGCGAAAACTCTGTTGGTGTTTTTGCACAAAGCGTTGGTGGCGGCGGTGGCACGTCCAGCAGCCTTTATAGTGTTTCCTCGGTTTCCCTGACCTCGTTGGACATTTCCGTTGGGAGCACTGGAGGCGATGGCGGTGACGGTGACACTGTCGACGTGTCTATTTATGATGACATCACCACCAACGGAGACAACGCCACCGCTGTTTACGCGCAAAGTGTCGGTGGCGGAGGCGGCAATGCCGGACAGGTCTGGGCGGTCAGTTCCCTTTCGGTAAGTTCTGTTTCGGTTGCGCTTGGCGGTGATGGAGGGTCCGGCGGCGACGGTGGCGACGTTACAGTTGTAAGCGAGGGCGCCCTGACCACCACCGGGGCAAACGCCGATGGTATTTTTGCTCAGAGCCTCGGCGGCAGCGGTGGAAACGCGGCGACCACTATCAGTGGCAGTGCTTTGTCTATTGTCGACAGCGTTAACGTCACTATTGCCGGAACAGGTGAGGACGGCGATGTTGCCGGTATGGTCGAGGTGACCAATTCTGGCGATATCAGCACCAGAGACGACGGCGCATTTGGTATCTACGCGGAAAGCCGAGGCGGTGGCGGTGGAAAGGCCGGCCTTTCCGCGGCGGTTTCAGGAGCATCAGTTGCTGACGTTGAAGTAAATGTCGGCGGGGCTGGGGGTGACGGTGGTTCGGGCGGCACGGTCACAGTTGATAATTCCGGCGACATTTTGGTGGCAAAGCACAATGCCGGCGGTATTTACGCCACCAGCGCCGGGGGCGACGGTGGCAGCGCATCGACCACTTTTACGACTTCGGGCGTCTCTTCTGCAGCTGTTGCAATCAGTGTAGGCGGTGGCGGCGGTGACGGAGGAACCGGTGGAACTGTTTCAGTAACCAACACTGGCGGAATTGAAACAGATGGTTACAACTCAGTCGGCATTTACGCACAGAGCCTGGGCGGCAGTGGTGGCAGTTCCAGTTCTATCTACAGTTTCGGCATTGAAATTGGCTCGATTTCAGATGGAGATTCTGCCGACCTCACTGTTGGCGTAGGCAGCGACGGTGGTGACGGCGGCACTGGCGGCGCAGTGAGCGTTTATAATTACGGGACTATCTCAACTGGCGCTTACGGTGCGCATGCAGTTTTCGCGCAAAGCGTTGGAGGATCCGGTGGCTCTGCGGGATCAATCTATGAAGGAAATATTAGTTACGCCATTTCAAGTGTTGATGTTTCGTTTGCCTTGGGTGGCGGCGGTGGCAGCGGGAGCACCGGAGGTGATGTCTATGTCCTGAATTCGGGATCCATTCAGACCGATGCGACTTATTCTCATGGTGTATTTGCGCAGAGCATCGGTGGCGACGGGGGGACCGGCAGTAGCGCCTATGTTGCAGTGGTTCCACAGACAATCGATCTCGACCTGACTGCTGGCGTGACCATTGGCGGCGGCGGTGGTGATGGTGCAATCGGTGGCGCTGTCGAAGTGGAAAACTCTGGCGATATCGCAGTCTTGGGCACGGGATCGACCGGAGTGTATTTGCAGAGTATCGGCGGTGATGGCGGAGCATCGGGAGATTCGATCACCAGTGTTCTGGATGTAACCAATGGAACTGACGGATCTTTTGCATTGGCGGCAGCCATCTCTGTCGGTGGATCTGGAGGCTCCGGCAATGATGCCGGTGCTGTTAGCCTGACCAATAGTGGCTCCATCACGGCTTATGAGGAGTCATCAGATGGCATCTATGCGCAATCCGTCGGTGGCGGCGGTGGCGACGGCGGCGCCGCCAGCGCAACGGCAGTAGCTTATTCTGCCGGTTCAACAACGCTGGATAGTTTCTCAATTAAGTTTGGGCTGGCTCTTGGTGGCGATGGTGGTGCAAGTGGTGACGGCTCGACCGTCGATATTGAAAATTCCGGCGAGATTACAATCGAAGGGGATGTCGCCTATGGCATCTTTGCGCAATCAGTTGGCGGGGGAGGTGGCACCGGTGGCGAAGCCGGTTCACAAGAAGCGTCCTGGGTTGAGGACGAAGACTCGCTTAACACAGCCTATGTCGTGGCGACCGACCTGATCAGCGCTTATTCGATCTATTCCCTAGTGACAGATCCGCTGAGCCTTGTAACCAATTGGACACTTGATATCGGTGGTGATGCCGGCGCGTCCGGCGATGGCGATACTGTCACGATCAGCAACTCTGGGAACATAACCACGACAGGCGATAGCGCTACTGCGATCTATGCACAGTCCGTTGGCGGTGGCGGCGGTACGGGCGGCGACGGCAATGGCAAGATCACCACTAAACTCACGATTGGCGGCGAAGGTGGCGCCGGAGGTCACGGTGGTGACGTCAGCGTGACCAACAGCGGCTCAATCACGACGTCTGGCGAAGGAGCCATGGGAGTTTTCGCTCAATCGGTTGGCGGCGGCGGTGGTGCCGGGGGCGACACCGAAGGCGCTTTTGCTACCTTCGATTTGGGAACGACGATGCAGATCGGGTTTTCATTCACTGAAGATGCGGGCAATGGCGGCGATGGCGGCTCGGTCGATGTATACAGTGTTGGCGACATAACAACCACTGGCGCTTATGGGCATGCAATCTGGGCTCAGTCAGTCGGTGGCGGCGGTGGGGCTGCAGCTTCGACCTCTGACGTGTCCTATTCTTTCTCTGGCAGCAATGGCTCGGAAGGTGACGGTGGAGATGTGACAGTCACCAGTACGGGCGACATCAGTGTTTCGGGTGAGTATGCGGTAGGGATCATCGCTCAATCGAGCAGTGGCGCCTATCTGACTGACGACGACACTACGGACGCAACCTCTTATTACACTTATGATGGTGATGGAGAGTACGAGTCCGGCAACGTAGAAATCAGTGTTTACGGCGATGTCATTTCGTCTGGCACGTCAGGGCGTGGTATCATCGGGGTATCCACTGGGTATGACTCAGGTGGAGCCGTAGACATTTCGATTGCCGACACAGCAACCGTTTCGACCGCGTCAGACGGGTGGCACACTGTGACGATTTTGGACGGGTTCAACAATACACTGACGAATTACGGCACAATTGAACAGTTGGGGCTGTACGAAGACAACTCGGATGACGTGTATGCTATCTACTCAGATGTGACGGATGACAGTTACGACAGCTATGGCACGGTTTCAGGCAACAACACCACAACGATCAAGAACTACGGGACAATAACGGGATCAGTCTACCTGTACGATGGTGGAGACTACGCGCATAACTTTGAAAATCTGTCTGGCGGCGTGTTCAATAGTGGTACAACGGTCGTGTTCGGCGGTGACGATGAAGCTGGTTCGTTCTTCAACATCGGTACGTTGTCGCCGGGTGATACCGGCAATATCCTGACGACAACTTTTTCCGGCGGTGATGTTTATATCGGAGCCGGATCTACCACGATAATAGACTTGGATATGGGCACGTCGTCGGGGGACGAAAGTTCGGACGTGATTTATGCGACCAGTTCCGTGTCGAGTTTCGCTGGCACTGTTGAAGTGAATGTTGCGGGTGAAACCGCGGTGTCGGACGGTGATAGTGGATCGGTCTATATTCTGGTCACCGACAGCCTGTCCAATTTCACGGCTGATGTGTCTGACACTGTCTTGGTGGATTACGATATCTCCAGCCTCGACGATGCGGACAGCGTTACCATTGATGGTGTGGAATACGACGGTGTTGACGTTGTTGAACTGAGCTACTCAGTGGATTTGACCGGAACATCCTCAGGCGGAAGCACTAACACTATGGTGTTGGTCAACTATTCGTCGGATGTTCTGACCGACGATGACACGTCCTTGGTTTCGGCCAGCGATACTAGTTCGTCCGAAATTGCCGCAGCGAAACTGGTCTCATCCTCGTCGTCTGACAGTGCCGGTGACGGGACTCTATCCGATGAAGAAAAAGCCAAACTCGCGCTGAACGAATTGTTCCTGCAACTATTGAACGCACCGGACGGAGAAGCCTTGGATGCTTTGGCTGAGCCGCATGTGATCGAGGAGGGCGGCATCGCATTCGCTCACTCACGTTTTGCAGCGTACCGGATGCATGACTCTCTGCACAGCTGTTTGAATCTATCTTCTGCTGACCGGGCAACTTTCCTACAGGAACAGGAATGTTCGTGGTTCACAATCGGAGGAACGTTCGGCAGTTTTGAAAACACTGCCAGTTCCGTGCCGTTCGACGAACGTTCGCGCAGCATGTCATTCGGGGTCCAGCGTCAGATCGACAATGGCCTGTTCCTTGAGGTGATGGGGCAAGTAGACGACCTGAGCTACTCATCTGCAGGGGTCTTCAACCAAGAAGGTTATCGGTTCTCTGCTGGCGCTGCTCTCAAAAAAGAAATCGGGCCTGTTACCTTGTCGGCATCGGCTACGCTTGGGCACTATACCCTTGATAATGAAAGATACTATACCGCTTTAGGTGAAGATTATCAGGCTAATGGCGACATTAAAGGAAACTATGTGTCAGCCGAGTTGCGCGCGACCTACCTATACAATGGTTCCGGATACTATCTGCGGCCAGGCCTTGGGCTGAATATGGTTCATACCTTGCAGGATGAAATCGAGGAAACCGGCGATGGTGTTTTGAATTGGTCAGTCGATGGATTTAGTGAAACCGAAGTAGCATTGCGGCCTCAAATCGAGATTGGCAAGGAGCTCAACATTTCGGGTCGCCCGGGTATCATTTATTTGAACACCGGGGTCTCCATAGCAGTTACGGATAACGATGTCACAGTTCCAGCCAGTCTCAACGAGTTGTCTGGAGACCACGTGGCCGAGCACAAATATGACCCCCCCGACATTATTGGTCTGCTGGCGATCGGGATGGATTTCGATGTGTCTGACAATATGTCGCTGAGCTTCGAAGCGCAAAGTGAGCTCGCCGAAAATGATTACACCGTTAGTGGATTTGTAAATTTCCAATGGAAATTTTGACAGGAGCACTGCCACGGTGCGTTTTCGGCGTCTCTCCCCTGCGGCTTAGACCATAACAGAACCGGTGACTGCTGATGAGCACACACAAACACAGCAGGAATGCACATTCCTGCCTGTCCGAAGATGAGAAGAAAATCGCCTTGGTTGCGGGTCTCACTGGCTTGTTCATTTTCGTAGAAATGATAGGAGGAATAATTTCCGGATCTCTTGCGCTTATTTCACACGCAGGGCATACCCTGAAAGACTTTCGTTCTCTTTTTCTGGCGTGGATTGCGCTCCGTCTGTCTAGGCGCCCGGCAGATAATAGGCGAAGCTACGGGTTTGATCGCTTCTCTGTCCTAGCAGCTTTCGTCAAGTGGGACTCCAAGCAAGATCACCAGTTCATCAAAGGGCCTGTCCGGCAAATGTGCGGATTCAAGTCAATTGTATCCGCGTCGACGGTTCTAAACAGCTTCGAAGCTGTGAACATGATCCGAAAACGACAATTCGATTTGGTCTGTGCTTCTGGGTTTCGCCAATTTGCTGAAGTCGCGGGGTAGCTGTTTCTGGAAGGTGAACTTTTCAGGCTTCTCTTAAGTTTCGCGACACAACCTTCTTGAGCCAGAGAACTCGCTTTGTGCAGTGAGTGGAGTGATTTGGGCAAAGTTCTTATTAAGCTAGATAAGAGCTTTGCCGGAAGCCACTTGCCATTGATTTGTATCGTGGAGGCTCTCTCTTCGGCAACAAAACCATCCAACTAAAACTCTGCGGAGCCTAGGCTAGTCACCTAGCAATCAACCAGCGACCCGCCAATAGTCTCGATCAGTGGTCTCAAATGTCGCTCGTAATTGCGCCATTTCTCTTTTGACGAATTATACAAGGGTTGGCGTACCTGCTGAACGCTTGCGGTCCGAACGCGACGCTCTCCTTTGTAGAACGCAAGGCAACTTTCATCCCAATCAAGACCACAATGCGCCACTAGTCGCCGGGCTTCGAATTCAATGTCATCGACCAGATTTTCGTAGTGAACGGTGTGAAAACTGCCTGCGGGCAGCACATCCATCCAATGCTGCATGACTCGCACATAGGCGTTGAAATATCGCCCCAATTCAACTTGGTCGTAACTGTGAAGTTGGCTGCGCTGGAACACACGCGTAAAGCAAGACAGGCATGTATCCAAGGGATTGCGCGCGATATGCACGATCCGCGCGTTGGGCATGACGGCATGAATGAGGCCGACCAAAAGGAAGTTGGCTGGCATTTTGTCGACGATATGCGAGAAACCCGGTGCATGCGTATCAAGTTGACGGACATATTCCCGGGCGCGTTTGGCAAGGTCTTGATCTGACAGGCTGGCGATTAAGCTGCCCGTTTTCTTGTTACCGCCGCGTAGTTGGTCCGCAAACAGCTTGTGCATATAGCTCAGTTCTCCGGCACCGAACACTTCAGGGTGGCTGGCAAGGATCGCCTCGGTCAAGGTGGTTCCCGACCTGGGCATCCCAACGACAAAGATAGGCTGGGTGCTGTCCACAGCGCTTTTGCGCAATCTCTCGATCAGGTCTGGCGTGAAATTTGCAATCAGGTCGTCTGCCGTTTCCTCAATCTGGTCTGCGTCAAAGTCAATGATGCTTCGCTTGATCGCGGCGCCCTTTGCAAAGTGGTCAAACGCGCTGTCATAGCGTTTGAGGTCTTCGTAGCATTTCCCCAAGGCATAGTGATACGAAGCCGACTGTTCCGGCGGCATTGTTTCGGCCTTGGGTAACGCGGCCACAAGGCCCTGAAAATCGACGTTGTCTTCCGTAACCTTGTCCAGCTTGACCAGAGCGATTTGGGCATTCAGCCGCGCTGCGTTTTTCTCGGCCGCCTTGTTGAACCAATTACGGGCCGCGTCGAAATCGCCTTTTTCCATCTCCAGATAGCCCAGTGCCATCATGGCTGCGGTGAAATCCGGCTTGAGTACCAAAGCCTTTTCATAGTTGGCAAAGCCTGTCTCAATATCCCCCAAATGCGATTTACAAACGGCAATGTAGTGATAGGCGGGGGCGTGTGCAGGGTCCAAGCGCTGCGCTTTCTCGGCTTCCAGCAGAGCAAGCTCGTGCAGGTTTTTCTCAGTCAGGACCTGCGCCAATCCGACATATGATTCGGGTCTCCTTTCATCCAGAGCGATGGCGCTGCGAAAGTCCCGCTCGGCCTCGTCCCATTCGCAATGCAATGCATGCAATCGACCCCGATTGCGGTACAACTCTGCCGAAGCATTCGGTTTGCCGAGATAGTCATCCGCAAGTGCTCGGGCCTCGTCAAAGGCCTCCGTTTCGATCAGCACGGATACAAGGTTACTGACGGGTTCCATGAAATCGGGCTGAACGTGCACAGCCTGACGGTAAAAGGAAATGGCTCCTGCCTGGTCTTCTTTGTCACGTGCAATCGACCCAAGGTTGTTCAGTGCAGCTACTAATTCGGGGGCTAGAGCCAACGCTCTTTTTTGAGAAGCCTCAGCTTCTGTCAGGTCGCCAGAGTCGTAATAGACCAGCCCTAGATTGGAATGCGCGCTGGCATTTCCTGGTGCCAATTGAACCGCCCGTTTGCCTGCCTTCAGGGCTTCGTCAACCTTGCCGTTTGCGCGCAAAACCTCGGTCAAGTTTGCAAGGAAGCCGGCATTGTCGGGATTCAAACGGATGGCCTCGCGCATTGCGTTTTCGGCGGGGCCGGTTTGGCCGGTTTGGAACGCAATGACGCCAAGAAGCTGGTGGGCGGGTGCGAATTCAGGTGCAGATTGAAGTATTTGATTCAGAATGTTGACCGCGCGCTGGAACTGTCCATCTTTGAAAGCCTTCGCGCCCAGGTTGTAGGCTGCGCCGATGGAAAGCGCTTGGTTCTCTGACATTCAAAGATCTCCGGTTTTACAGGTGACAGGTTGCGTTTGGGAGCGCCGACAAATTGCTAAATCTTGTTGCAGATTTCTACGAATTTCCCACAGTATGCATATTTTTTATAGTCCGATGAATTGTGCGCTTGGCCAATTGAACATCGATTTTCTGTTGGTTAGCCAAGCGTTAACGAAGCCGGCCGCTGCAAAACGACAAGCTTCGGAAGAAGCTTAGCGATAGTGGGGGCAGAACATGTCGAATAGTAAGGTGGGGGTTGCCACCCCCAGACTTTGTGGTGGCCGACTTTTCAAGTGGAAAGGGAAAATCGTTAGCGCCGCGCCAGCCGCATTGCTGGCGCAAGTGTCGATGATTGCGTTGACCACGGGGATTGCACAGGCGGACAGCATCTCAACGGTTTTGACCACGCCGCAAGTGACCTCAGCCGATGAGGATCACGAAATTACGTCAACCGGCGCGGTTGAGATCACATCCACAAGCGCTCCTGCGCTTACAATTGAAACTGATTACTCAAGCACAGCTACCAATAACGGGACAATTTCGGTCACAGGTTCGGCTATCGAAACAGCGACGGGCCTTCTGTTGGATGGAGAACTGCTTGAGACCGGTGTGCTGGTGAACAACGGTACCATTGCCTTGGATGTGACGGGTACTAGTCCGCGCAGTATTATTGGCATCAAGGTCGCCAACGATTCCGAAGGCTTAATCGAGAACACTGGCACAATCAGTATCGAGGTTTTGGGAACGGAAGGCGAGGCAATTGCTCGGGGCATTTATGTGGAAGGGGATGTCTCGTCGACAGGCCAGATTCTAAACTCAGGGGTCATCAATATTGATGCGTTAAACACGGGCGGCAGCACCGCTTTTGCCTATGGCATTCATATCAGTGGTGATCTTGAGGGTTCGATCATGAACTCCGGAACTATTGATGTTCAATCCCGCGCCTTTTCTCACCAAAACGGTTTAGCTTGGGGCATCTTAGTCGACGGCAATTTGGCCGACACCGGCCGGATTGATAACACTGATACGATTAAATCGGTCGCGATTACTTCAGTTGACAGTTCGGCTCATGCTTATGGGATCGAAGTGGACGGCAATGCGAATGGTGTGATCGCGAATTCGGGTACACTGGACGTCTTGGCGTCTGCACCTAACTACTACGGAGCGTCTGCATACGGTATTGTAGTCGGCGACAACCTGTCCGGACGTATCGAAAACAGCGGTACGATCAACGTGAGCGCGATAGCGGGCGAGTCCTCTGCTCTCGCCTATGGCATTCGCGTTAGTGAAAACGTGTTGACAGACGCGACCGTTTTCAACAGCGGTACAATTACCGCGTTTGCCAGCACCGATACTGATGACAGGCCCCGTGCGCGAGGGATTTCCGTCGACGACTTAGTCGAAGGACGGATAGAAAACGCGGGAAAAATCACAGGCACGGCCAAGTCTCTAACATCGGCTAACTTAGCAACTGCATCAGGCATATACATCCGCAAGGAAGTCTCGGGTACTGTTATAAACTCTGGCACTATGACGCTCAGGGCGGAAGCTGCCGAAAGCTATGCGTCTGCAGCCGGGATTTACTTGAATGGTACATTGAGTGGCAGTGTCACGAACTCGGGCACGGTGACGGCCTCTGCAATTTCAACCGGCGCCAAAGGTAATGCCTATGGCGTGTTTGAGAGCGGGGAGATGACAGGAGATATCTCAAACTCCGGCAGCATTATTGTTTCCGCCCAATCTGGATCGGATACGGGTGGTCCATATCCAAACGAGGCAGAAGCACTCGGTGTTTATGCCAATAATATGACAGGGACCTTCTCAAACTCGGGCCTGATTTCCGCTCACGCAACAGGCAGCTCGGGCACGCGCGCGGTTGGTGTCGAGTTCAACATTTTCAACGGCACGATTGATGGTCTGGGCACAATCCAGGTTTCGAGCAATGACGAAGCCTATGCCGTTTATCTGGGCACTGGTACGGGAACGCTGAATGCCAGTACCGAAGACGATGTTGAGGGTTTGATCCGGGTCAACGAGCACAATGTGGCCCTTGATGCCAGAGGCGGTAGCGCAGTTTTCCGCTTTGAGGATGCAGCGCCGGACTCCGGTTCGTTTACCACTACGGTTTCTGATGAAGGGTCTGCTTGGTTCGTACAGGACGAAGGTGGAGCAGCACCGGTCTATGCTGCGGTCGACGGAGCCGACTTCGCAGTTTCAAGTGACGTCGTGGCATTTTATGGGAGTGTCGTGGGCAGCAGCGGCAACGCGCTGAACTACAATCAGTCGCCGCAGGTAGCACAGGGTGGCGTTATCGCTGGCGTGCGGCCTTATGCTGCGGTCGATTTTCAGCGTCGGGACTTCGAATCCGAGGCTGGCGTCGACACAGACGTAACTCTGTACGGCGGTAGCGCCGGTTTCACGGGGCAATTAGACAGCGGCTTAGCAATGGCTCTGAGCATGGGTGTGTTCTCATCCGATGGTGACACTGACACAACCGACTTCGACACCACCGGTTTCTACCTCGACGCCGCCTTTGGACGGCAGTTCGGTGCTTACACGGTTGAAGGCGGGCTTGGTTACGCTTGGCTCTCGACTGACCGAACACGTCAGATCGACGGCAGCTCTGATGCTGATGCCGAATATGATAGCCGACTCATTACAGCGAATGTCGCGGTTAAACGCGCATTTGACGTCAGTAGTGATTTCGGGCTGCTCGGGTTTGCGGATGTCAGATACACCAACCAAAAGGATGATGGCTATACCGAGACAGGCTCAAGCGCGAATGCAACCGTCGGGGATGTCACCACCGAGGTGATCGAAGCCCACTTGGGCGTCGAAGCTGAAGCAGAGCTTGCCGGTGGTGTTTTAACCGGGCAGGTGAGTGGCGTCGTACGTCGCGGTCTGGGTGAGTCCGACGCCGATGTAACCGTCTTCTCGACGACCGAGACCCTGATCTTTGCCTCAAATGATTTCACTGGTGGAAGCTTGGCGGTTGGTTACGAGAAGGAAGTCGCCCGAAACACACAGTTGGAAGTTAACGTAGAACAAGAGATTGGTAGCAACGCCCAAGGCCCGTTCGCACGTTTCGGTCTTCAGTGGGCCTTCTAACAATTTGAAACCTCTGCAGCGCTACACTCGGCGCTGCAGAATCGAGACTGAAACCCGCATCTTAGCGTGTTCTGATGCACTGCTAACCAGATAGACAGGCTTTGAGATTTCGCAGTTTTTGCATGGCAACGGTGAGATTTGGCGACCATGTAGAAATGGTCTCTTAGGGATCGTTTCCGCCAGTCTCTACGCTTTGCTTGAATGCCAGGATTTATGAAACGGCGTGTCCGGAACATTTGTGCGTTCCAGTCTATCGTTTCCACATCGGCACCTCTGGATGGCATCAAGGCTATAAACATGATCCGAAAATAGCATTTCGATTTGTATCAGGCCTCTGAGCTTCGCCAATTTTCTCAAGTCGCGGGGTAACTGCATCTGGTGGCTCTATTATTCAGATTTTTCTTAGATTTCACGACAATTTCTCTAAATATCAGAATGAACAAACAAACGGTAGTTAATACGACGTCACCAAGAGAACCACATTTTCAAATCAGCAAGAATGCAAAATCGGAATAACGCCTCACGAGATGTCGTTTCGGTAATGCAAATTTGGAATAGAGCTCGAGCCAATATTGATCCAAATGTGCTCACCTTTAGCATGAAAAACATAAAAGCCGAAGGTGCAAAGTAAGCCTCCTTCGGGTGAGACTTATTGCGGGTAGAAAAAATGCGTACGGTGATTTTGGTTTCGATGGGTGTTGGTGTCGTTTTGGGCGTTATCCCTAATGGTACACATGCTGATTTTAGCCCATCCCCTGTCGACAACACCGTTGTCGAGTACTCGGGTGAAAACAGTTCGATTTCCTATACCTATGGCTCGGTTCTTGAGATCGACATCGACAGCCAGACCACCGACTTCACAGATGATATCGTCGCCGAAACGAAGGAGGCCGTTGCGGATACTACGACGACTGGTAGTAAATCAACCTATGGCGGCGATCCAGATATTGCCGCCGACGCTCTGATCGTGCCCGCCGAATTGCCAGCCAAGCGATCGGGGAGACAACCACCGCGGTCGGTTTATCCTTGCAGGATGGCCCCACCGCTGATGGCGGAGATGCAGGGGTTGTCGCCCTGCCGGCCGCGCGGACGCGATGTGGATATTCACGCAAAGCATCAGCGGGGCCGCGGTGATATCGACCACCAGCGCCCGAAAAAATCATCAGAATAATACAACGGCCACTGATGTACTGACAATCAAACGACCCACTCAGGTGGGGCTGATCAGGCTAAGACTACAACAGAATCGGCGACTACAGATGAGCACACACGAACACAGTGGGCATGCACATTCCCACCTACCCAGAAACGAGAAGAAGATCGCCTTGGCTGCGGGTCTCACTGGCTTGTTCATGTTCATAGAAATGATAGGAGGAGTTATTTCGGGATCTTTAGCTCTGATAGCAGATGCAGGGCATATGCTGACAGATTTCGGGTCTCTGTTGCTAGCATGGATTGCGTTCCGTTTGTCTAGGCGCCCAGCAGATAATAAGCGAAGCTATGGGTTTGATCGCTTCCCCGTCCTGGCCGCTTTCGTGAATGGTTTAGCATTATTTGTCATCGCCATCTGGATCAGTTGGGAAGCTTGGCAACGATTGTCGGCGCCGAAAGAAGTTCTTGGTGGGATTATGCTGTGGGTGGCGCTTACAGGTCTGATCGTCAATATTATTGTTTTTCTCATCCTAACCCGCGGAGGAGGAGAAAATTTAAACGTGCGTGCAGCAATTCTCCATGTTGCCGGAGACATGCTAGGGTCTGTTGCGGCGCTCATAGCATCGCTTGTTATTATCTTCACAGGATGGACACCGATTGATCCAATCCTATCTGTTTTCGTTTCATTGATTATACTTAAAGCTGCTGCAACAGTAGTCATGGACAGTGCTCATATACTTCTTGAGGGCACCCCAGCAGAATTTGACAGCAAGCAAGTTGCCAAACAGCTGCAATCGGAAATACCTGATGTTGTGTCCGTCGGACATGTTCACGCCTGGTTGTTAACACAGGAACGCAAGATAGCGACGTTAGAGGTTACGATAGCGCAAGGAGCAGACGCGCCTCTTATCAAGGCCTTGGTAAAACAGTGGCTGAAAGCTCACTGTGATATCGGCCATGTGACGGTAGAAATGCGACTGGAAAACCCAGAGCCGAGCACAGCCAGTACCAACTCAAAGCGGTTAGTTGGGCCGATATGAGAAATGAACTGCGCATGAGCTGCCTCATCTGACTGGTTCAATTTGATTGTTAGTGCATGATTGGCCTATTTTCCATCGTGATGATGGCTTCGAGGGTCGGCGGGCGGTATCCCAATGCAATGTGTGGTCTTTTCGTGTTGTAGTGTTTCTTCCCTTGCTCGATCAGAATCTGTGCTACCCGCAAGGTATCGAATATTTCGCCGTTGAGCAGCTCGTCCCGGAACCGGCCATTGAAGCTTTTGCTGTAGCCGTTCTCCCAGAGTGACCCTGGTTCGATGTAAGCCATCTTTGCACCGACGGCAGCTATCCAGTCCCGGACGGCCTGAGCAACGAACCTAGTGCCATTGGCTGACCGGATGAAAGCAGGAGCGTCATGCGGGATGATTAGATCTGTCAGAATATCAATCACACCCATCGAATTCAGCTTGCGCTTCACCCTGATCCCCAGACATTCCCAGCTGTTCTCATTAATGATGTTCAGCGTCCGGAAAAACTTTCCGTCATCTGTTCGGCAATGCACGAAGTCATAGGAGCAGACATGGTTTCGATACTCAGGATTCAGCCGCACGCATGATCCATCCTCTGCCCGGGAGGACATTGCGCGGTAATGTCCCGCGAGGGTTCAGCCAAAACTCAAGACACTCGGCGAAGATGTCACCGAGGAATTAGAACCCAACTTGGCGCGTTATTGTCGTCGGGTGCCATCACGTCATGAGAGTAGAGCAAAAAGCCTATCTGTACGGTGTTGAATCGCTTATTCAGCAGTACTCCACTCTTTATCGCGTCAGCAACTAGCCAAAAAACTCAGCTCAGTTCGCACTATTCTCACGAGTCAAGGTTGAAATTCCCGAGCTGACCCGAGATTGGGCCAGCTCGGTTCAGGGTTCGTGGAAGCTTGTCAGGATGTCGCCACTTAGGGTGTGTGGGGGGGGCGGCTTGAACATCCTGCGCCTTTCCAATTACCAAAATTGTTTCAAAGCATAAAAATGTCTAATGCAGAATCGGAATGGAGCACAGTTGTTGAATAAGGAGATTTAATTAAGTTGTTTGTTGCTAGCCAAAAATTGATCAACTAACGCGATAATATTGAGGTCAAATGTCAAAGGAGTTAGAGTTCCCGCAACCTCTTTTACCATCGCTGTGTAAGGGGCGATGTGTGACGCCTTAGATCAATATTTTTTAAACACATGCGAATATTCGTAATCGACTTTTTGGAAAATTTACTCTGAATCGGTGACTCTTCGCAATCTCAATAAACTATTTCTATGCAAAAATGACATTAGAAATATGCAACCATGCGGAGATAGCATTTGCCCACCACATAACCCCCGATCATCCTGAAATCATGACGAATCCCGCTGGGAATACACAGGAGTTCGCGCAATGGCAAGTTGTTTGGAGCTGGATACATATATTGCTGCGCACCGTGAACGTTTTGGGGCAACGATTTCTGATCAGGGCCGGACAATAAGCCCTACAGTTCAAAATTCTCATGTTGGAGCGTTCGGCGGTTTGGGAGACTTTGTAAAGTTAACCTGCGACCTGTTTCCGCAAATCGAATGGGCGATGACATTAACCGAAAAAATTCGCGACCACTTGGGGAAAGCTCTTGGTCCCAGATTGGCGACTCTTCCAGTCACGCTTTATGATCCGGTTACAAAATATCCATATCAGTTTGAAGTCGAACTTTTTGCGTATTGTCGCGACAATGGTGGACTGGCTTGGTTATTTTATGAACCCAATCTGATGTCCGCGGCATTGTCACATGGGTTTCCGCAATGTGACAATACTTCAGTACAAGGCGGTGTTTTCGACAAACGGTACTTCAGTGTAAGGATCAATCAGAACTATTATGAATCGGCCTCTTGGTCTGTAGGGCAACGTACTTTGGCGAACACGCCTGGTTTGTCTCAAATCCACCCTCTGTTGCGTCGTTATGTTGATCAACCCGAGATGATGGATGGAATTGCGCTAGGTGCTATCTCAAAATCTATTTTGCGACTCATCGACCAGGTCGAAGACGCATACGAAACGATCTGGCTTCATGACTGGCATTTTGGCCTGATAGCGGGCGAACTGCTAATTTCAGAACCCGCGCGACGCTCGCCTGCGATTGTTCAGCACATTCACAATGCTCTGTATCAAGGCATCTACCCTGGCGCAGAGCTGATCCGGATCATGGGATGGCCCGCCAACCATTACTCGACCGAGTGTTTCAAAATGCATGTGCAAACCAATCTTTTGGGAGGCACATGGGCTATAATGTTTGGTTTTTGAACAAGGACTTGGTGCAACAGATCTTTGTGGGATTATGCTTGGCTGAGCCAAGGCTTGGTGCTCAATGCCGGCTCAGTCCAAGGTGCGGCTGGCGTAGGAGGATGCATATATTGTTGAATTTAGAGTGCTTTTCTATCCTCTTCGTGAAGATGTATGTTGTTGATCAGTCCTCTAAGGCTGCGCATGTGGATATCAGGCGTAAAAGCGCAGGCCCTAGAAACGCTTTGGTGCAGTTTCTGGGCGAAGAGAAAGCGGTTCAAGAAATTTATCTAGCCTGCCGACTGCTTTTGCTTGAAATGTTTATCGTATCGGTCGGCAGTGAGTGCAGCGCGAACAGGGCTGTCCAGTTGGTTAGGAAAAAGGTTCAGACGAACCTTGCTGCTGTGATGCGCTATGTTTGTTCTATCGTGTTAACTGAGGGATATCCGGCATGCGACAGTTCAGAGATTGTCGAGACTTCGAATTTTCCCATAGGCACTCGTGGAACAGAGCTGGGCCAATCCCAGATATTCCGCTTTGTCGGGGACGATGAACATCAGAGCATAACAGCAAACAACTACCTCGGAAAAATCTCACTAGGCAGCGCTTCGGTCCCTTGGGCGTCAGCCAGGTAAATGGCCGACTTCCGGAACGGCCTAAGTCAGTTGACAGGTCGGAGCCTGTTGATGCTGACATTGCCATCCTTGCATTGCGGGAGAACCAATTTGGAGTTGTTTTTAATCAAAATCAGTGGTTGTGCCTTAGGAGAGGTGATTGGAAAAGAAACGTTCTTCTTGTGTGAATGAAAGGAAAGCAGCCACGAGATCTCGCTTTTACGCTATGTCTGGTGTGCAGAATTTGCGTGTGATGGATCAAAGGCAACTACCGGAATTTCAATGAACAGGTCTTTTTCAGAATTTGCCAACAGTGTGAGCGGTCGCCTTCATCTATCACTGTTCGGCTTTTTGATGTTCAGTCTGTTGGCAGCTGCAGCGGGGGTGTACTCGCTCTCCCTGGTTAGCAGGTCCTTCGATGAGGTCATGACGCGAAATGTGCCACAGGCAGTATCTTGGACGACGCTTTCACGAGATGTAGAAGCAATTGTCCGATCGGCCCCTGCGTTGCTGGTCGCGAACGATGATCGAACCCGTCTGGAAACCTATGCACAGATTCAAAAGCAGTTTACACAGCTTACTCCAGCATTGAGGTTGGGTGATAGCGCTGCGTCAGAAGCAGAAAAAGAAGTCGCGCAAAGAATTGCTGGGCTGGTCGGTGATCTAAACGACAACCTCATTGTCCTGGATCAGTTGGTAGCGATGCGAATTGAAACAGCGACACAGAAGGATGCGCGCTTACGTGAATTGACGAGAGCCGCGTACGTCGCGCAGAACACGTTGGCTCCTGCGGTGAGACTTCTGGGTTTATCAATATCTCGTCGGCGAGAAAACCTGCAGGTTCAACAATCCGATTTCATCAGCAAGCTTGAACAAAACGACTGGGATACCGCGATAGTCAATCTTCTGCCGCAACAGGATGCCGTGATTTTAATCGATTCCATTCGAAGCGGCTTTCTGACCATTGCAAACCAAGAAAGTATTGCCGGAATTGATGTCGATGTTATTCCCGTCACTAAGAAGATTGTTGAATTAGAAAAGCTTGCAATCGGTTTTCCGGATCAAGTGCGGCGACGATTGTTGCCGCAGATCCGAACCTTCAATTTGCTCATAGACGGCAATAGTAGCCTGCCTTCCATTCGAAAAGCGGAGCTGACCGCGATCAGAGACGCCCGAGAATTGTTGGTCGAAAATGTTGAAACGTCTAACCTGCTCACAACCGAAGTAAACGCACTCGTCGAGTTTGCCAACGTCTCCATGCGCGAGGCCAGAGAGCGTTCTGCGAATGTACAAACTTTCAGCCGAAATTTCCTTATCGCGATCGTTATTCTAAGTATGATTAGTACGCTTCGAATAGCTAAAATCTTCGTGGGCCGCCCCTTAATCGAACGTCTTGGTGCCTTGAGCGATAGCATGCTGGCCATAGCCGGGGGCAACTTGGAAGCAGAAGTACCACCGGCGGACGGAAAAGATGAAATTGCTAGAATGGCGTCAGCATTGTCAGGTTTTCGCGATACTGCCATTGAAGTCAAAAAAGCCAATCTAAGAGAGCTTCAGACGGCGCGGCGTCGGCTGGTTGACGCGATTGAGAACATCTCGGAGGGTTTCTCGGTTTTTGATCGGCATGATCGCCTTCTTCTTTGTAACTCTAATTACCGCAAGCTTTTTTCTCCAACCGGTTCAACCACGCTAACTGAGGGTATTTCTTTTTCGACCATTCTTCGAACAGCGGTTGAGAACGGTGTTTTTGGAGATGCGGTAGGTTGCGAAGAAAAATGGATCGCGGAAAGGCTAGCACTTCGGAAGCAACCGAGTGCTACTCAAGTTCTGGAACTGGCAGATGGGCGTTGCTTGCAGGTCTCGGAACATAAGACAGAAGAAGACAACACAGTGGCTATCTACGCTGATATTACTGCACTCAAATCGGCAACTGAGGCCGCCGAGGCGGCGAACCGGTCGAAAAGTGCATTTTTGGCAACCATGAGCCACGAAATCCGAACACCCATGAACAGTATCATTGGAATGAGCAGTCTTATGCTCGATACCAACTTAGACTCAGCACAATTGGAGTTTACAAATACGATCAGCCGCTCGGCAGAAGAACTTCTAGCGTTGATCAACGACATTTTGGATTTTAGTCGGGTTGAAGCCGGTCGGATCGAGCTTGAAAAAAATCCGTTCGAATTGCGTACCTGCATCGAGGAAGCGCTAGATTTGGTTGCAGTTCTGGCTGCGAGCAAATCTATTGAACTGGTCTACTATATCGAACCAGGCACTCCATCTTCGATTGTCGGCGACGCTACGCGTTTACGGCAAGTTCTGATCAATCTGCTGAACAACGCGATAAAATTTACAAAATCCGGCGAGGTAGCACTCAATGTTGTTGGCAAGCCACAGCAAAATGAAGATCAGCTCGATTTGGTCGAGCTGAATTTTAGTATCCGCGATACCGGCATTGGCATACCCGCCCATCACCTTGAGCAGGTGTTTGAATCGTTCAGTCAGCTGGACTCGTCCTCTACGCGTCAGCAGTCTGGTTCAGGCTTGGGATTGGCTATTTCACAACGACTGATCAAGTTGATGGGGGGTGAGATCTGGGTGGATAGTGAAGTGGGAGTGGGAAGTATTTTTCGCTTCACCGCGTGCTTCGAGTCGGGCCAGAGATTGCCCGGCGCGGACTTCGTAGGCACCTGCTCCGAACTTACGGGGAAGCGAATGCTCGCTGTAATTGGGAATGCAACTAACCGGCGGATGCTGCAACTCCTAGCGGAAGAGTGGTCGATGGACGTGACGGTATACGGGACGTCAAGGGAGGTATTATACGCTCTACAGAACGGAGAGCGCTTCGACGTGGGTATCTTGGATTCTAGAGACTCTGCCGCAGGTGCAATCGAATTAGCGACGTCAATTCGAGAATTTTATTCTGCTGAGGAACTCCCGCTTCTGTTGCTAACTTCGATTGCTCATGTTTCAAAAAACAGAGCCGCCACTATGGAAAATTCAGACTTTTTCGGCACTTTGACGAAGCCTCTCAAGCCATCTTCGTTGTTTAACGCACTGACGCAAGTCTTCTACAATCGGAAGCAGCGGACGCGCATCGATAGCGAAGCGCCCGACTCCAGCTTTGACATTGGCTTGGCTGAACGAATACCGCTTCAAATCCTGTTGGCTGATGACCATCCAACCAACCAGAAACTTGGTCAACTGATGCTTGCTCGTTTCGGGTACAGGATCGATGTCGCGGCGAATGGCCAGGAGGTTCTAGAGGCGCTCGAACGAAGACGCTACGATCTGGTTTTGATGGATATCGAAATGCCGGAACTGGATGGCACTGAAACGATGTCTGAAATTCATAGGTTATGGGTAGAAGAAGCTCCGCGTATTATTGCCGTAACCGCAAACGCTATCGTCGGTGACAGGGAGAGATATCTTAAATCCGGGTTTGACGATTACATCAGCAAACCGATACGTGTTGACGACCTAGTTCGAGTGATAGTTGAAAGTGCTCCAATTCAAGGAGGCTCAGCCATATCAGTGGATCCACTATCCTCAAGAGAGTCGCGGCAGTCCAGTCCATTCGAACATCTGAGGTCAGTTGTCGGGAACAACCCAAGTGTAATCGCTGACTTGATTGAAACATTCCTGGATGAGGGAGAGAAACTTGCCAACTCGCTCAGGTGTGCTCTCCATGACGAAAACGCTGCGGAAGCGGCGCGCATCGCTCACACTCTTAGAAGTAGTGGACAATTGTTTGGAGAAGAAGATCTAGCAAGATCGTGCCTCCAGCTCGAGCAAGCAGCCAAAAATGGCGATGATTGGGGATCGGTCGCTGCCCAAATAGAATCTGTTATGCATTACTACAACGTGTCTGCAGCTAGACTCAAAATGCATTGATAATCACTGTGCGTCAGATCTGCGGCTCGATAACGGGGCTGACGACATGAACAACTTTTAGAGGCTGATTGACCATCAGATAGCCAAATTTCCCGTGTTGTCGACAAACTTGCGAATGCGCAAATCTGTTTAAGTTATGTGCGTCTTTCCATAATCTTTACAAAGAAACCACTTCTCTAAGTTGTGTGGATAATTCAGGAATCTATCAATAGGCGAAAGACCAGATTTGGTAACAGCTAGCTGCCCACCTAAGAGGAATGACTTGGCATCAATGGCCGAAACAGTATTGTGCAAAATTCAGCCACCTCTTTGCGATGGGTGGCACGCAGGTCAAGGTCTCTCGACAGTCAAAAGGAACTACTAGTGTTGGGGCTCAAGTTCTTCGTTGGTCCGCTTGCGACGGCCTGTTTGATTGCTCATAGCTTCAAAGAAGCGCATGCGGATATAAAGATAGGACTCGCGGGTCCAGGGGGCTGGTCGGTTCAGGTGAAAGGTGCAGAGAAGGCGATCCAAGCGATAGAAACTTCGGGTGGGCTGCTTGGGCAAGAGCTAACTGTTGTGTCACTAGATGACCAATGTAGCGCGGAAATGGCCGTCCTAGTAGCCCGGCAAATGGTCGAACTGGGAGTCGATGTTGTGATGGGGCATGTGTGCTCAGGCGCCTCGATTGCAGCCAGCGCGGTTTACGAAGACGCAAAAATTCTTATGATTTCATGTTGTTCTACAAGCCCACAGCTGACGGAACAAGGACAATCCTACATTTTCCGAGTTGCCGGACGCGATGATCACCAAGCCAGAATGGCGGGGGATTATGTTGCAGATAACTTACCAGGACAACGCATTGCAATCTTAGACAATGGCCAGGCGTTTAGGCGAAAGCTCATAGAAGAGATTCAAATCCAACTCAGAAAGCGCGGCCAAAAACAGTTGCTTTACATTGACTATGAGGCTGGAGAGAGGGACTATCACGACGTTATTGAGCGACTTGAGGAGTTTCAGCCAGACGTACTCTATGTCGCAGGCCGAGTTGCTGATACCGGGCTTATCGTTCTTCAATCCAAAGAGAGGTTTCCCCACCTAAAGGTTTTTGCAAGTGACAACATAGCGAATTCAGATTTTGCGGCGATTGCGGGCGAGGCCTCCGAAGGCGTGATGTTCACATTTGGAATGCCCGAAGCAAAGGGCTCTGACGCAACTAAGTTGATTTCAGATTTAACCGAAGAAATAGGCGTTGAGCCGGAAGGGTACGTTTTTCACGCTTATGCTTCGGTTCAGGCATGGTCAGAAGCTGTTCGGCAGACTGGGTCCGTCGATGCAGACGTCGTAAGCCAAGCGTTACGGGACAACCAATTTAGCACAGTTCTTGGCACAATTGGATTCAATGAAAAGGGCGATGTGACCGGAATTGAGCCTTTCTATTGGTATGTTTTCAAAAGTGGCCATTATGAAATCCTCAAAGAATGACGTTTCAAAGTATTCAGTCCCGTCAACTAGTGAATTGGAATAATGGTGAATAGATCAAGTTCTAAAGGTTAGATTCCTCGGGTGCATTCGTAGGGTGTGAACCAGAAAGTGATCATTTGATGTTCAAAAGTCGTCAACTTCCGGTGTCTTCTTTCGAATGAAACAGAACTCATGGTCCTGAGTCTCCAAAGAAGTTAAAAAGTTTGGCTGTCAGAATTTTGGGTGAGAGATTGCAAGTAGTTTGACAACGGCATCAATTGTCATTGATGCAAGCCAACAATGTGCCCAGTCTTAGGTGGTTGTGAGCTTTCGCTATCCGGCCATCTGTGAAGAAAGCTGTCCCCCCATGGCGAATGGACCAAAGGGGGACAGGAAGTTGCCAATCGAGGAACACCACGGTTTCGATCTGATAGCACTACCCGGTCCAAAGGGTGCCGGGATGTTCATGTCAGAACCGCAATTCCCATCCGATATTGCCGCCGTAGGCGTAGTCTCCTGATCCGCTACCCAGCCCGGTTTCACCGATTATCTCACCATAGAGCGATGATCTGGGTGTCAAGGCGACGTGGCCGCCCAATGTCAGGGCCACCGTGTTCTGGACACGCTCGGTCAGGACGGTGTTTGACCCAAAGGCCACCGAGGTCTCGTTGTCGAACGCGTGGTAATAGTCGAATTGTCCAAATACCACCGAACTACCAACCAAGGTGCGCTCTGCACGCAGGCCAATCCGCGCGGTCAGCGTGTCGCCGTCAACCAAAGAGCCAGTCTGGGCACCCCCAGCCAGGTCAAAGACGTCGTCCGTATCCAGATCGCTGTACATCAGCTGCGCCTGCGGGATCAGCGTCAGGCCGTTGGTCAGCGCAAAGGGCTTGCCGACCTCGACCGACAGACCGTAGCCGGTGCTGTCGCTGCCCACCGCATCGCCGCCATTGGGACGGATGGTGCTGTCGAAATAGCCATAGCGCAGCTGCCCATCGACATAGAGTTGGCTGTTGGCGATCCACAACAGGCTGAGCGTCGCGTCATATGCGTCGGTGTCGATATCCGCCCGGGTCAGCGACGTGCTCACATCCGTGGACAGGCTGCTGATACCAAACTCCAACCCGCCGATGATCACACCGTTGGACAGTTCTGCCAGCGGCAACCCGACACCAAAGCGCAACCCGGCGATGTTGGTGTCCACGTCCCGGTCGTCCACCGAGTACGAGTCACGCTGACCTTCGGCCTGAATCCAGATCAGGGGGCGCTTTGTCGAGGTTAATTCGCTCAGCGCTCGGCTGACCGTGTTGGCACCGGATGCCCCGTTTTGCGCCGCCCCCATGACGCGGCCCAGCGTTGCGCCAAAGACCATCTGGTCGCTGGCCTGCTGTACAGCCGCGGCATAGAGGTCGCCGCCCGGTGAAACGGCGACCGAACCGTCATAGTTGAGTGGGGTCAGGAAAAATGTGCCGCTTTCCGCATCATAGGCCAGTCCGTAGACGATGTCGCCATCGGTAATGGCCTGCTCACCTTCATTGGTGACAAAATCGCCATCGACCAGCTCAAAGTCGGTTGCCGAGCTTGCGCCTTGCACCGTGACCAGAGTGTAATCCTGCGCGCTGCCATTGCCGCTGCCGGTCGTGTCCACATCCAGCCCCATACTGGCCCCGGTGGTGTTGCTCGCCACGGTGACATAGTCATGGTTGCCGGTGGAAAGGTTCAGGTCCAATCCAATGGTCCCGGTGCCCACCAGATCGGTGCGCATGTCCAGATGGTCCCCGCCATGGCCATCAGCCAGAGATATCACACCGTCATTTAAGATCGAACCGCTCAGGGTCGTGGTACCCGTGCCAAGTCCGCCAGCCTGCAACCGGCCCGTAGGACCCACATATAGCCCCCCCTCATAGGTGAAATTGCCGCTCTCCGTCGAAAGCGTGGCATTGTCGGTTACGCGCATGACGCTAAATTCGCTCGCCATTGCGGTTCCGAGGGTCACAGTCCCGCCATTGGACGCGGTCAGCGTCTCGAACCAGTTAAACTGGTCAGGGTTGAGCGTGCCGGTATAACCCGAGAAGTTTAGCACATCGTCTGGTCCGGAGGTGGTGCTGCCATCTTCTCCGACGCCACCATCAAAAATTGTGCCCTCACTGAAACTCGCCCCGCCCTCAATAGTGAGGTTGTCCTGGCCCGTACCTAATTCTACCCACCCCTCAACTCTTGACCCGGACCGGAGGTAAACATGGCTGTCACCCCGTTCATTCGTGATGGCTCTATTATACCCGGAAGAAACTAAGGCCCCATCCTGCAAGTCAATTACCGACATCTGGTCGTAGTCGTTCTCAGCACTGATCGCATACCAGTCTTCGCTATAGACCGATCCGGATACGGTGATATTTAGTGTTCCAGAACCATCTACCAAGCTTGCTTCTATCCCAGTGTTTTCAGAGTAAACCGTCCCCGTTGTGGTGATATTGATATCTGTCCCGGAGCTGTGGGCGATGATAGCCGCCTGCTGAAGCCCAGTGACATTTGCCGCTGTAACGTTAAGCGCACCCGTACCGTTGTTTTCTGCGTAAATTCCAGACCACTGGCCTATAACCGTTCCTTCCACGTTGACGGTGACGTCTTCTACATTCGAACTAGTCAATGCTCTGATTCCGTCGGCATCATAGCTCGTGACATTAAACGCATTAATCGTTATCGATCCTTCGCTCTCGAGCGTTGCCTCTATGCCATGGCTGCCGGCAGTCACAGACCCGTTCGACGTGATGTTGATGTCCCCTATCCCGCCGGTGGCCAAGGCGGCAATTCCCCTTGCAGCGTTTTGGCGCGCGACAATGGTGGCGTTTTGATCATCAGTGAAGGTGACGTCCCTGCCGATCAGCCGCAGCGCAGCACCCCGGGCCACATCCATTCCGAAGCCGGTGTTTGTTGTTACGTTCAGTTCGTCTGCGTGTTCTAGGCTTTGCTGGAAGTCATTAGTGGCATCCCCGGTTCCTTCACATTGAAAGACGCCATTGCCCAGATCAATACAACTCCCGGCGCGGGTCGGGCTGGCATCGAAGCTGAGAGCAATTCCCAGGGCCAGCGGTGCAACACCAGATAAAAGGCGCCCAACAGCTTGTGATAATACCGGATTTGGCAATAGTTTTATTTCAATGGAATTTCGTGGAGAGTTTGGTGGTACGGATTTTTCGATCGCCTTCATCAATTCTGACCCCTTGTCCTTTAGTTATTTCTTCGGTTTATTCTCTTCCATTATTTGGCCCATTCGGCAGGGCTCTTGGTTTTTGATGTATTAGAGTGCTCGAAACCAAATTCTTAGTTGGTCATTTGGCTTCAGTTGCTAGGAGTGCCGACACTCTTTTTCTTGTTTTTTTTCATTGCCTTACGCGAGCAAATCGCATCTGATGGAGATGTCCCAAGTATCTTCCTGAAAAGTCATCTGAAATGAGCCGGAAAATAAAAACTTGATTGATTGGTTACATCTTTAATACGAGAAGTGCCTATAGTCCGGCTCTGATCAGAAATTGCCGCCCCAATTCGTTCCCGGTGCGCCGCAATACAACTATCCAGTTCCAAACAACTTGCCATCTCGCGAACTCCTGTGTATATCCCAGCGGGATTCGTCATGATTTCAGGATGATCGGGAGCAATTTGGTGAGCAAATGCAATCTCCGCATGGTTGTATAACTTCAATGCCAATTTTGCATAGAAATAGTTTATTGAGATTGGGAAGAGTCACCGATTCAGGGTAATTTCTCAGAGCAATTGACTGCGAACATCCGCATCTATTTGCGTTATCAAGGACCAAAAGAGCCACCCACTACTTCCACATGCAGCTGTGTTTGGAACGAGTTGTAGGCGCTCCAATCCCCTTAACTTTCGACCTCAATATTAATGCTGTAGATGAACAAGCCCGTGGGCTATCGACACCACGACAAAAAATCCACGCGCCACTTCCACCGCTCGCGACACAAGGCTCTGAAATCAATCACACGTCAATCGAGGCTTGTCAGGGACTGCTAACTCTACACGAAACCATTCAGTCTGTCGGATTGGCAAAACAAGTAGGACCTTTCTCATCAAGCAGACTTGGATCACCAATCCGCCCTCTCAACGCGGATGTCCCAAAAGCTAACCCAAATGATAGTTCCTCAGTTCAGGTTTTCTCAGAGCCGTTTTAGCACTCACAGCTGATCATATTATGGGGGCAACATGCAACTTAAGTATATCTCTTGATCCTTAAACTGTGCTCTATTCCATTTCTGCATTAGACATTTCAAAGCTTTGGCTGAAATCTAGACATTGGAAAGGCGCAGGATGAATGAGCCGAGCCCCCCCTCCTAGGTGGTAACATCCTGATAAGCCACCACTCACCGTGAACCGAGCTGGCCCAATTTCAGGGTCAGCTCGGGAACTAGGTTCCAGACTCATTGATTTACAGCCAGAACAAGACGGTGGCTGCGAGCGCGATGGCCGAGAGGAAGACTTTCGGGCATCGATGATAGCGAGTGGCGACACGCCGCGAGTTCTTCAGGCGTCCGAACATGATCTCGATCCTGTTGCGGCGTTTGTAGCGGCGCTTGTCGTACCGGGCAGGCTTGTCGCGTGATTTTCGGCCTGGGATGCAGGGCTTTATTCCCTTGTCTATCAGGGCTTCACGGAACCAGTCCGCATCATAACCGCGATCACCCAGTAACCATTCAGCCGATGGTAGGCTGTTCACCAGAGCCCTGGCTCCTGTATAGTCGCTAACCTGGCCAGCAGAGATGAAGAGCCGAATAGGTCGACCAACACTGTCGGTGACGGCGTGCAGCTTTGTGTTCATGCCACCTTTGGTCCTACCGATCAGTCTGCCACGCCCCCCTTTTCAACCGCAGGCTGGAGGCTGCGCGGTGCGCTTTGAGGTATGTTGCGTCGATCATGATCGTCTTGTGATCCGTGCCTTCAGCAGCCAATCCTTCCATGATCCGAGCGAACACACCCATGTTGCTCCACCGCTTCCATCGGTTGTACAGCGTCTTTGGCGGCCCATATTCGCGAGGTGCATCAGACCACCGCGACCCATTGCGGTTTATAAAGATAATCCCGCTGAGTATACGCCGGTCATCGACCCTCGGCTTGCCATGTCTCTTCGGAAAGTAAGGCTGAAGACGCTCCATTTGTTCGTCAGTCAGCCAGAATAGATTGCTCATTACACACCCCTGAAATTCAGGGGCTTGAATCACGCAGTTGAGATCACGGCAACCAATTTAATGGGTCCAGAACCTAGGCACGTTCAATGCGCTTGATGGAGAAATGGTTGTATTGGATGGTGTGGCGTACCGGCTCGACGCTGAGGGAAAAGCGACAGTTGCAAGTGGCAAAGCTCTGACACCTTACGCAGCCGTTATCAATTTCGATCCCACAGTGTTCCGTTTATTGGAAACGACAACGGACAAGATCGCATTTGCAGCACATCTTGATCCTTTAGCGGAGGCAAGGAACCTTTTCTACGCGGTTCGAATTACTGGTCACATCAAACATATCAAGTACAGAAACGTCTTGCGGCAGGACAAACCATACAAACCTCTGCTGGAGGTCGTGAAAACTCAGGCAGAATTTGAGCTGAATGACGTAGACGGTACAATTCTGGGATTTCGTTGCCCGGACTATGCAGCTGGGATCGGTGTGCCGGGTTACCACCTACATTTTATTTTAAGCGACTTGAGTAAAGGTGGGCACGTCCTTGATTACGTGTTGTCCAGCGGTCGAATAGAAATTGACCACACGTCTTCCCTTCATGTTGAGCTTCCTGAAACCAGGTCTTTTTCAGATGCCAACTTGACTGCCGGTTCTTCAGCCAACGGAATATTGAAGGCAGAAAGCAACGAAAAATAGTCCTATTGGTGGTCGCCGATGGCACCATTCGAAGAATCCCACAGTCCGAATTCGTCAGCCTTGGTTCCGTTTAGAAATCAACTTACTTTAAAGCAGGGGCGGAGGGATGACGAGCTTGGTCTCTGGCTAGCCTCTAAACCTGTCAGAGCTTTCACTCGGTGCGGGACGGGTCGCACCCGCAGCTTTCATCATATTGTAGATGGTTGGGTGTGAAACCTTGAAATGGTCGGCGATCATCTGGATCTTTGAGCCGCGCTTTACCTCTACAAGGATGCGTTCTCTTTTTTCGTCAGAGATCGGCTTCCGACCTTTATACTTTCCAGCAGCTTTGGCAGCGTCGATACCGACAGCCTTGCACTCTTTCATGGTCTCGACTTCCATCTGGTCGATGGCCGCGATGACGGTGACCATCATCCTCCCGATTGGTGTCGATGTATCTATCCCAAGGTCCAGGATCTTTAGGCGCTAACCCCTTTTCAATGTCTGACTGCCTATTGGCATCGATTTCGACAATTGGACAAACAGTGACATTGGGGGGGTTTCTATCTCTCTTTCCGTCATCCGTTCGGCAATGCACGAAGTCATAACTCCAAACGTGATTTCGATGCTCCGCCCGCAGCCGAACACACGACCCATCATTCAACCAGAGCCGTCCCTTCATTGGTTATTTGATTGGCACTTTCAGCCCCTCCCGACGCCAAAGCCTTTCGACACGCTTGTCATTCACCTGCCAGCCCGCATCTATCAGCAAAGCCGCGATCCGACGATAACCGTAGCGGCCATACTGGCGGGCCAATTCCATCATGTCCGCCACCAGGCGCTTCTCGTCAGCTCGACCTACAGAGCCATCTCGGTGGCATACGTTCAAGCCGAAACAATACGGTTTTACATTTTCTTCTGATAATCGGATTCAGCTGGCAGCAGCCCGTTGCAGGCGGATGAATTCAGACAGAAAGGGTCCCCTTTTCTCGATCAATCGCTCAAATTGCTGTTGAAGTGCCGCATTCGCCAGGTGTGTGCTTGATCGGCCAAAGGAATAAGCGCCAAGCATGTAAGCCTCAGCGCGTAGCGATGTAGCGGCTCTAGATACAAAGTCGAAGTCCCCCAGTTCCACCGACTTTGAAATCTGGATAATATCATGGCGCACGGATGCGCAAAACTCCGAGACAACTCCCATGTCAATTGCGTCGGAAGGATTACTGGTTCGCGTTTCGAGAGCCTCTCGCTCCGCTGCTTCAATGGTAACCGACGCAGACACCCAGCGGTCCAATACCACACGTAGCTCCACAGCGCCCACCGGCTTGCTTAGGTAGTCGTCCATGCCGCTTTGAAAGCAGCGCTCGATCGTCTCAAGATCTGTGTATCCAGTAACAGCGACTATGGGCACTCTTTCTCGCCCACCACAGTCACTTTCGCGGGCACGGAGCATCTCCGTGAACTCCGAGCCATCAATGCCGGGCATTTCTACATCGGTCAAAACCAATTGGAAATCACCTCCCGTAAGGGCATCGAGTGCAGCTTTTGCGGATTCAACAGTAACCGGAGAGTACCCTTCATTGCGAATCTGGTTTGCGAGAACCTTGAGACTGATAGCTGAATCATCGACGATCAGAATCTTCCCTCGCTTAGCATGGACATCAGATTGACTTATTCGAGATAGGTTTTTCAATAAACCATCACTGTGCGGTAGACCAACCGCTGAAAGAGGGAGGGAGGATACAGCAACTTCTTCGTGCAGCGATTCAGTAATGCCAACACCCAGATTGCCCCCACTTCTTGCAACATTCATCCACCTGAGAATGTCTTCGGCTACAGGTCGAAAAGCAGCACCTTCTTTCGTTAGTGATATAGGCCTGCTCGATCGTTCAAACAATTGCGCGCCGACCCAGTATTCGAGTTGCTTGATGCGCCGCGACAAGGCTGGCTGTGTCACAAAACGGTTGTCTGCCGTAGTGCTGAAATTTCCAGTATCACATAAATCTATGAAGTCTTCGATCCATTTCAGATCGGCCATTGGTCCTCACCAAGAGTAACTTTGCCTAACAAAACCGCTAGCATGGGAAAAATTCTGATGCAACCAGGACGATAGCTGTGAATGGTCGGCAACAAGCCAAATCGCAATGCCGCAGCACTTCGTTGCCACGACTGGGTTCGCTCTAAGACTCAGCGCCTGTGCGGCGGATAAGCTGCTTTACTCTCACCGCTAGTTTGTAAAAAACGCCAGAGTTTTACCGTCCTCTAAACGCTATACAGGCACCAGAAATGCGCGTGGTCTAAATAGGTGCTTTCTCACGCACCTATCTGAAAATGGACCTGAGCATGAAGCACCACCTCGCGACCACTCTTGCATCCTGTATCGCGCTCGGCTGTGCGTTAGCGGCTAGCCGTGACACTGGCACGCTGAAGGACATCCATCCTACGACACTGGCCGAAAGACCGGCGGCGACATGTCGGAATTTTTCGAATCTGCCAAGATTAATGTCGATGGCGATACCGTCACCTTCGCAACCAAGACCAAGTAACATGGCATCATCGAGATGGTCTGGGACGTAGACGACATCGTTCGTCGCGGCGAAGATCATCACCACTTCGCCGATGGCACCGTACTTCCGCTCCTAGCGACGCATGAGGCTACGCTCTGAAAAACGGGCAATCGTGAGGGGGGGGAAGTTACATTCCTTCGGGATAACAAATTTGATTTGAAAACTAAGACGCTTAGATCACCGAAGGCAACGCGCCGGGCTGTAGGTTAGAAATCGATAGAACGCTACTGCTGAGCAAGTGCTACCTTGGGTTTTCCGTTGCCAGCATAAGCCAGTTTGAAAAGGTTTCTACAGCGGGTTTCCGCGATGACTTTTTTGGCAATGCGACGGAATACCAAACGCACCTGATTTGGCGCGCATCCAATTGAACAAGAGTACCTGAGCGCATCTCTTTTCCACACAGGACATCATCCGCCAAGATGATGCCCTCGCCATCCAATGCGGCGTCAATGGCCAAGGATAAATCTGAATAGAGTCGTCCCTGCTGCCATCGGTTACTACCAGGTTCATATGTGAGATACCATTGGTGCCAAATTTCACGTCCATTGTCATGGACAAGCGGCGCTTCTTGCCAGTCTATATTACCGTCTTCACTTATCAATTGCTCACGAACATGTGGAGCGCAGGCTGGATATCCGTCAATAGGGAACAGACGTTGGATTCTTGCATCGGCTGTCGGCAATCGCGTCTCGAAATGAATAATGATGTCAGCGTGGTCCTCGCCAAGTTGAGGCGGTTGCCAGGCGGGGCGCAAGTCAACGTCGATCTTGGGAAATTCAGCGCAGAACTCGGTGATCCGCTTTCTCAACCATAGTGAGGCCAATGCCGGTTCCGCACTAACGATCAGCGTTCCTTTTTGCGTGGCACGCAGAAGATCGCTGCAGGCATCCTTCAGTGTTTGCATTCCACTTGAAATGCGGGGAAGCAAGGCCCTGCCATCTTCGCTGAGCGTGATCCGGTTGCCCGAGCGAACGAACAATTCTGTACCAAACCAGTCTTCCAAAGTTTTTACGTGTTGACTGACGACAGAGTGGCTGACGTTCAATTCTTCAGCGGCCCTAGAAATGCTTTGATGGCGTGCGGCCGCCTCGAATGCACGCAGCGCGTTCAGATGTCGGAGTGAAGAGTTCATGCCCCGAGCGTAGCAAAAACCGACGCTGACTTCCAGTTATTCCTGATTTTAGGCCGACAGCCACCTCGCTACCGTTTGGATAGCTAACGAGAACCGACAGGACGTCGCATGGCCCAACTTCAGGTAAACACCGAAACCGACCTCTCGCTCACGGTGAGTGACCTTCACAAGTCCTATGGATCTGTTGAAGTCCTGAAAGGGGTATCCCTTGCAGCTCGGCAAGGCGATGTCATTTCAATGCTCGGCTCGTCTGGTTCTGGCAAAAGCACATTTTTAAGGTGTCTCAACCTTCTGGAAACGCCGAATGCCGGAAAGATCACCGTGCATGGTGAAGAAATTAGGATGGCAACAGACCGTCACGGCGTTTTTCAACCAACAGACGCCAAGCAGGTGGAACGCATTCGAGCCCGCCTAGCAATGGTGTTTCAATCCTTTAATCTCTGGTCGCACATGACCGTCTTGGAGAACGTCATTGCGGGGCCGGTGCATGTGCTGAAACAGCCCCGTGCCGAGGCCATTGAAAAAGCCAAGATCGTCCTTGACCGCGTCGGCATGTATGAACGACGTGACTACTACCCCTCGCATATTTCGGGTGGTCAGCAGCAACGCGCTGCCATCGCCCGCGCTCTGGCAATGGAACCCGAGGTCATGCTGTTTGACGAGCCCACATCAGCCCTCGATCCGGAATTGGTTGGTGAAGTCCTGAAAGTGATCCGGTCTCTGGCAGAAGAAGGGCGCACCATGATCGTCGTGACCCACGAAATGGGGTTCGCCAAAGAAGTCTCATCGGAAGTGATTTTTCTCCATCAGGGCCTCATCGAAGAACAAGGCGACCCGCAGCAGATGTTTGCCAACCCAAGTTCGCAGCGGTTCCGGGAATTCCTCTCCAACACCCGGCATTGACCCGAAACCATCCATAACAGGGAGACGACAAATGAATCTCAGAAAGACAATTATGGCGACTATTGTTGGTGCTGCGGCTCTGATGAGCGGCACCGCAATTGCTGAAACACTACGCATAGGTGTTGAAGGGGCGTATGCGCCGTTTTCGATGAAAGAGGCTGACGGCACCCTATCAGGGTTCGATATCGACATGGCTTACGCGCTCTGTGATGCGTTGGAGCGGGAATGTGTGCTGGTCGAGCAAGAATGGGACGGCATGATCCCCGCTCTGATCGCCAACAAATACGATGCAATCGTTGCCTCCATGTCGATCACCGAGGACCGTAAGAAGAAGGTGGATTTCACCGAAAAATACTATGCAACGCCGACACGGTTCATCGCCAAGGAAGGCGCAGAATATGAACTAACCCGTGAAGGCACCAAGGATCTGAAAATCGGCCTGCTGCGTGGCACAACCATGCAATGTTATGTCGAAAAGCATTTTCCCGACGCAGATATAAAGCTCTACAACACTCAGGAAGATGTATTTGCGGATCTGGTTGCTGGGCGACTGGACATGCAGGTGAACAACACGCTTCAAGCTATTGATGGTTTCCTGAACACACCGCAGGGCGAAGGATTTGCCTTCCTGGGGGATGATCTGGATGACGTTGCTTGTCTCGGCGAAGGCACCGGCATCGCGGTCCGCAAAGGAGATCCGTTGGCTGACGAGCTGAGCGCCGCAATCAAGGTGGTTCGCGCCAGCGGCAAATACAAGGAAATCAACGATAAATACTTCGACGTCGACATCTACGGCAAGTGATGCCGTAGGTACTCCCGCAGCAGGGGCGAAGCTCCCCAAGCTCCTGCTGCGCTTAATCCCCGACACGCCCGAACGGACCAAAGCTCATGGATGTGATTTTTGAATATCGGCAAATCCTTATTGAAGGAACGATGGTAACAATCTCACTCGCCATCCTGTCTCTGGTTCTGTCGGTGATCTTCGGCCTGATCGGTGCATTTGCCAAGCTGTCGCCCTCACGCGGCATTCGACGCCTAGGCAATCTTTACACCACGTTCATCCGCAGCGTTCCCGAACTGGTCCTTATGATGTTGATCTTCTACGGCGGTCAGGCGCTGATCAACGATATTGGGCGTATTTCTGGGCTGTGGGGTTATGTGGACGTCAACCAATTCATTGCCGGGACGCTGACGCTGGGGTTCATTTTTGGAGCCTATATGGCGGAAACCTTTCGGGGTGCCATACTTGCCATCCCGCACGGTCAGATCGAGGCGGCAAAATCCGTGGGCATGAACCCCCGCCAGGTCTTCACGCTCGTGACCTGGCCGCAGATGGTTCGCTTTGCGTTGCCCAGCTTCTCGAACAACTGGCTGGTGCTGGTTAAAGCAACCGCACTCGTGTCAGTCATCGGGTTGCACGATCTGGTGTGGAATGCCTTTTCTGCAGGCCGATCCAATCACAAGCTGTTCACCTTTATGTTCGCGGTTCTGGTGATCTACCTGATTATCACCGCGATTTCTGATCTGGCTTTGTGTTGGGTCGACCGGAAATACAGCGCAGGCACAAGAAGGGCTTGATTGCATGGAACGGGAACGTAGCTTTTTCGAGTATCTGCGCGATTTCAGCGAGAACATTTCACCGCTGGATTTCGTTCTGGTCTACGACAACATCGGCAAGTTCTTTGAGGGTGCTTTTGTCACCCTGCAGCTGACCTTTCTGGCGTTGTTTATTGGCGGGCTGCTAGCGATCCCAATGGCGATTGCGCGGGCTTACAAAAAACCCGTCCTGAACCAGATTATCTGGGGATACACATACGCATTCCGGGGTACGCCCCTGCTGGTCCAAACCTATCTCTTCTATTTCGGTCTTGGTCAGTTTGAAGCGGTGCGCAACAGTTTCTTATGGTCCCCGATACTGAGCGATCCTTGGTGGTGCGTGCTGATCGCATTCACCCTGAACACCGCAGCTTATACGACCGAATTCTTGCGGGGGGCCATCGAAACGACCCCGAGAGGCGAGATCGAAGCTGCAAAAGCCTGTGGCATGTCGCCCTCGACCCGTATGCGCATAGTTGAACTGCCAAGCGCTTTCCGGCGTGCACTGCCAGCCTATTCAAACGAGGTCATCTTTACACTGCACGGCTCCGTCATTGCCAGCACGGTCACATTGCAGGATTTGCTGGGCGTAGGCCGCTGGCTGAATGGTCGATATTATCTCGCCTACGAGGGTTTTATCACGGCCATGCTGTTCTACATGGCTATCGTTTTCTTGATCTCCCAGGCTTTCAGATTTGCGGAGCGTCGATACCTGGGCCACTTGCGGCCCAGAGAAACCAAAAAGTTCGAAAAGAACCCGGTCCCGATCTGATTAATGTCTCGCAACCAACAACAATTCTTCCAATCCGTCGAAAGGTTATCTCATGGCCGAAACCAGCTCGAAGAAGCGCGACTTGATCGAGGGGCGTGCCGCACTGATCGTCATAGATATTCAGAAGTCCACCTTCGCGCCCATGGCGAACGATGAGCGGGC